>PEVN01000477.1 GCA_002779825.1 Armatimonadetes bacterium CG06_land_8_20_14_3_00_66_21
CCGTGCAGGCACGGCGCGCGTCGTCGTGGAACTCAAGCAGATGACGGCGCTGACCGTCGGGCGAGTGTCGGCCCGCGAGATCGCCATTGACCTGGTGACGGCGCCGCTCGGCAGGAGGGTGGTGGTGGTGGACCCCGGACACGGCGGCAAAGATCCGGGGGCCCGGTACGGCGACGCCCTGGAGAAGGATCTCGTGCTGGACATCGCCAAACGACTCCAAGCGCGCCTGATCAGGGACAAGGTGACGGCTTTGCTGACGCGCTCGGACGACACGTTCATCTCCTTGTCCGACCGGTGCCGGTTCGCGGATGAAGCCGGCGCCGATCTGTTCCTCAGCGTTCACCTCAACGCCGCGCCGCGACCGAACCAAGCTTCCGGCACCGAAATCTACTACTACACCGACGACAGCCTGCCGTTCGCCATCGCCGTGCATGAGCAACTGACCTCGGCACTCAAGCTGAAAGACGGCGGCGTCCGGAAGCGGCTGCTGTACGTGGTCCACCACACCAAGATGCCGGCAGTGCTCACGGAGACCTGCTATCTTAACAACGAGGCGGAGTACAAGCTGGCCACGAGTCCGGCGTTCCGCCAACGGGCCGCCGACGCGATGTTCGCCGCGATCAAGACCTACGTCGAGGGGCCGGCGGCTTCACGCCCGCCCGGACCCGACCCCGGCTCGCCGGGCAAGCAGACGCCGCCGGCCAACACGCAGGTGAGCACCGTCACCTCCAAGAAGGAGGCCGATTAGCCATGGGTAGCCGTTCGCACTGCTGGGTCGCGGCGGTCGTCGCCCTGTGCCTGACAGCAGGTTGTTCGCGCCGGTCCGGGCAGCAGGGGGCAACGCCTGTTCCCGAGCCCAAGTCCGGTCCTAACCCTGCCAAGCCGGCGCCGACGGAAGCCCGGCAGACCAGGATCTACCTGGTCGATGTCGAGAAGGACCGCCTTGTGCCCGAGCAGATCGACCTGCCGGAGGGCCCGCTCGACAAGCAGATCGAGACCGTCGTCAAAGCCCTCGCCGAGGCGGAGGAGACCGCTTCCCGGGTGCGCTGCATTCCGCCGGGCGCCACACTGACGAAGGTCTCCATGACCGGGGACACAGCCGTGCTCGACTTCTCTGAAGCCTTCTCCGAGCCTTCGTTTTGGGCCGGGTCGGAGACGGAGTTGCTGCGGGTCTATGCGCTGGTCGATAGCGTGACGGAGCTGAAGGGCGTCCGGCGGGTGCGCCTGCTTACCGAGGGGCAGCCTATCGAGTCATTGGGGGGACACGTGGAGTTGACGGAGCCGGTGACTCGCGACGAGACGTTGATCGCTGAGCAGTAGCGCTCGGGCGGCAATCCCTTGCCACCGCTGCCTGCCGTGGGGCACAATGCTGATTCCCCTTGGCAGTCAGGATCGACCCGCCTCGCTGAGGCGGTCTACTGCACCCCACTCCCCTGGAGGCATTCACTTGGCCGACGCTATCATGACTACGAGACGACACGACGGACGGGCAGTCGACGAACTGCGCCCGCTGACACTCACCTGCGGCTGGAGCAAGTACGCCGAAGGCTCCTGCATCGTGGAAGCGGGCAACACGCGAGTGTTCTGCACCGCCTCGATCCAGGACGGCGTGCCGGGCTTCCTGCGCGGGACCGGCACCGGTTGGGTAACCGGCGAGTACGGGATGCTCCCGCGAGCCTGCTCCGAACGAAGCGCGCGCGAGGCTGCGCAAGGGAAAGTCGGTGGTCGCACCTCGGAGATTCAGCGGCTCATCGGTCGGGCGCTGCGCGCCGTTACCAATCTCGAAGTGTTCGGTGAACGCACGCTGTGGGTGGACTGCGATGTCGTCCAGGGCGACGGCGGCACGCGGTGCGCCTCCATCGTCGGCGGGTACGTGTCGCTGGTGCAGGCGTTCCACCGGCTGCGCGCTCAGGGCGGCTGCGAAGTGATCCCCGTTCGCGGGCAGGTCGCAGCCGTGAGCGTCGGGATCGTCAACCACCAGCCGGTCCTGGACTTGGACTACGTGGAGGACAAGGACGCGTTGGTCGACATGAACGTGGTCCTGACGGACGACAAGCGACTGGTTGAAGTGCAAGGGACCGCCGAAGGCGAGCCCTTCGACCGCGGGCAGTTGAACGAGCTTCTCGACTTGGCGGAGAAGGGCATCGAGCAGATCATGGCCCGGCAGCGCGAAGTCCTGGGCGACCTGCGGGCAGAGTAGCGGGAGGCGGACAGCGTGTCAAAGCGGCAAGTGCTGCTGGCAACTCGGAACGCCGGCAAGGTCCGTGAGTTGGCGCGGCTTCTGGCGGACCAGTCAGTTGAGGTAGTCTCCCTGGCGGACTTCGCCAACGCGCCCGAAACGGTCGAAGACGGCGACACCCTGGCCGCCAACGCGGCGAAGAAGGCGCGGGAAGCTTCGCGGGGTACGGGTCTGCTGGCCCTCGCCGACGATTCCGGGCTTGAGGTTGACTTCCTCGCCGGTGCGCCGGGAGTCCACTCCAACCGCTTCATGGGCCGCAAGACGACGGACGCAGAACGCAATGCCGAGATTCTGCGGTTGCTCGCCGGCGTCACGGCTGAACGACGAACGTGCCGCTTCCGCTGCGCCGTTGCCCTCGCTCGGGACGGGCAGCTCGTCGGGGCGGCGGAGGACACCTGCGAAGGCCGCCTCGCGGAGGCACCGCGGGGCGAGAATGGGTTCGGCTACGACCCGATCTTCTATCTGCCCGACCGAGACTGCACCGTTGCCGAGTTGAGCGCCGACGAGAAGAACGCCGTGAGCCATCGCGGCAAGGCGATGCGAAGGGCCGTCGCGTTGCTCCGAGACTTGCTGAACGAGTAGTCGGGGCGGGTCAAGCGGCCGTGTTGCGGCTCAGGGGGCTGAAGCGCGTCACGTAGTCAGCGTTGAGTTCCGCCTGGTCCTCGTACTCGGGGTACATGCCCACGATGACGGCGTCGTTGGGCTTGAGCTGCTGGAAGGTGGACTCGAAGGTCTGGGCGACGGCTCCCTGCTGATCACACAGGCGATCGGCCGCGAGGATCTTGAATGCCAGGCAGGGCTTGTCGGTCTGGCGGAGCGCCTTGAACATCCGGGCGGGGTCTCCCTCCAGGTACACCTCGCGTAGCGGGATCGGCACATCGCCCAGGAGCGCCTTCAGCTCTTCCCGACTTCGATGCCGCTCATACACGCAGCACATGAAGAAGTCGACGTCCCAGCCCTTTGAGACCACGTGATCCACGACGGCCGGCATGTGCGTAGAGACACCGACCCTCCTCCCGGTATCACGGGCCTTCTTGCAGAACTCCCGGGCTGCCTCGATCTGCCCTTGCTTGAACAGGCTGTCCGTGACCTCGCCGTGGTGGGCGAGGCCCAGCGTGCCAGCGGCCTTCAGGCGCTTGAGCACGTCAAGGTCGTTCTGGTCCTCATGCGCCAGTGCGAGAAACTGCAGTTTGCCCCCGCCCTTACGGTGTTCGGCGTACGCGTCGAGGTTGCCGGGGCCCGACTGCCACGTGTTGATCCCCCCTCCTCGCAGCGCCGGAGGAACTCTTGGACTCGTTCCGGCGCGAAGTGCCGCTTCATCTGCATATTGACAAAGCGCGAGAGGTGCGAGCCGCCGTTGATCGGGTTTGAGCCGACAATGAGGCGCGAGAGCTTGTGGGCGCCGAACTGGATCTGGGGCATGTCGGAACGGGTCGGTTCAGCCATGTGAACTCCTCTGAGAATGCAGATTGCGGATCGCCGATTGCAGATTGAAGGTCCAGACCGGCGGGACCTCGGCTTGGCGCGCAAACGCTCGGCGTTTGATCGAGCTACATTGCTTCTCGGCCGAACTGCCGGATTCAACCCGGTAGCAGAAGGGCAACCAGGGAGTTCGGGCGAACTTACGGACCGAACCGGCCTCGTGGATGCCTACTCGCCGAGCCGGGAACCGGTAGACCAAGCAGGACACAGCATGCGCACGATTCTCCAGTTTAGCTTCCTTGTACTCACTTTGTCAGCGGGGCGCCAAGGCTGCCACGCGGAAGAGCCCGGCTGGCTCGACCTATTCAACGGAAAGGACCTCTCCGGTTGGCATCTGCGGGAGGCGAACGGCGTCAACGGCTGTCGGGTAGAGGACGGGATTCTGGTCAGCAAGCGGGAGGTCGACGAGAAGCGCAGCAGCTACCTGGTGAGTGACCTGGAGTTCCTCGACTTCCAGATGCAGGTCGAGTTCCGAGTCCCCAAAGGGAGCAATGCCGGACTGTACCTGCAGGGGCGGTACGAGATCCAGATCCTTGACAGCTACGGGAGGCCGGTGGACTACAGCATGTGCGGGGCGCTCTACAAGCGGATCGCGCCGCAGGTGAATGTGTGCAGGCCGCCCGGCGAGTGGCAGACGTTCGATATCACCTTCCGCGCTCCGCGCTACGACGCCGAGGGGGAGGTCGCCGAACTGGGGCGCCTGACCGTCCTTCACAACGGCGTGAAGACCCTTGACGACGTGACGTTCGTCGGACCGACAGGCGGTGGTTGGATGGACCAGTATGAGGGCGAGCCGGGTCCCCTCGTGATCCAGACCGACCACGGCGATGTGGACTTCCGGATGATCCGGATCCGCGGGACGGCCGCAGAGAAGTCGTTCCCGCAACCAGCGCCCGGGGTACTGCAACTTGCCGCCAGCCAGAGCAAGGGTCCCGATGGCTACGGGCACGGGATCGCGCTGGACTGGCGAACGCCACACCACTACCCCGCAGCGAAGTTCCTGGTCTACCGGGGGACTTCGTCGGACTTCCCGGCGGACAACGCCCACAAACGAGGCGAGGTCCGGTGGTGGCCGCCCTACACCGATGGTTGGTTTCGGGAGGCAGGCGACTACTTCTACAAGGTGGTGCCGCTGGGGTTCGATGGTGTCGCCGGTCAAGTCGCAGGACCCGTGTCGGCCCGCGGAGAACCCAATCAGGTCGACGATCCCGACCTCAGCAAGTGCGGGTGGCTCTCTGCGTCGTGCAAAGGCGGCTCGGTGCAGCGGAACCAGAGCTTCAGCAGGAATGCCCTGACCGTTGCCGGGAAGAAGTACAAGAGCGGCTTCGGGGTGCAGGCACCGTCCGCAATCGAGTTCCTGGTGGGCGACGTGACCCAGGAAGCGCAGAACCTCCGCCTCCGCGGCGTTGTCGGGATCGACGGAAGCGTTCCGAAAGACCAGCGCGCTGTCAGCGAAGTGTCGTTCGTTGTTGAGGGGGACGGCAAGGTGCTCCTGGACACCGGCCCCCTGACCTTCGACAGCGGCGCGCGTGAATTGGACGTACCCGTCCCGGCGGGGACGCAGGTTCTTCGACTGCGCGTGGATCCGGGCGCAAGCGACAAGTGGGACCATGCAGACTGGGCCGAGCTTCGCCTGGAGCAGGTCACGCAGCCCGGCCAGCCATGAGTCGGCGACAAGTGGGTGACCGGCCCGATTACCAGTCCGGCAGCGTCAGGAGGGAAGACCGTTGTCAGCAGAGATCGCGTTGGTACTGGAGAACGTGCCGCTGTTCGAGGGGCTTTCGGCGGAGGAGCTGTCGAGCATTGCTGAGCTGTGCCATGAGGAACTGCACGCTGCCAACGAGGTGATCTGCCGCGCCGGTGAGGAAGGGGCGCACCTGTACATTCTCACCAGCGGTCAGGTCACGGTGGAAACCGTCACTGCCGCCGGCGAGGTGAAGCAGTTGGCGCTGCTGCACCAGGGCGATCTCTTTGGTGATTTCGCCTTCATCTACGTTGGTCCGCGGATCGCGGCAATCCGCGCGAGCCAACCGTGCACGGTGCTGGTGCTCTCGCGCGAGAGCTTCGAGGTGCTGGCAGAGCAGCACCCGCACCTCGGGTTCCTCGTCATGCGCAACATCGCCCTCCGCGTCTGTTGGCGTCTGCGGGAGCTCGACCTCACCCTCTTGATGAGCGGCGCCCAGGAGAGCGACGAGCCCGGTGGGCTGCTGCGGTGGCTGGGACTCCGGTAACACAGCCCGCCGTTTCTTTACTGCCGTTCCCCGAACACCTGCGCCGTGAACGCCTCCAGCGTGGCGCCTTTCTCCCACGAGCGATTGGGCACGCCGGTCTTCCGGCAGAGACCCTCGAGGTATTGGTCCCGATCCCAGCCCTGTTCGGTTGGCACCTGGGGAAGGAGCACACCTCGGTGCAGGCCGGAGGTCATCACCAGTCCGTGCTTGCCAACCACGATGTCGTCGAGGCTCTTCAGCGGGCGAAGCGGCGAGAGAACGGAAATCTCCAGGTCGATGTCTGCCAACTCGCCCGGCTTGACAGCCTCGAATCGGGGGTCCCGCAACGCCGCTGATTCGGCCATTTCGGCGATGGCTGCGTACAGGGGCTTCACCGCCGCGAGGTACCCGATACAGCCCCGTAGCTCGCCGTGTTTCTTCAACGTCACGAACGCGCCGCTGTCGCGCGTGAGCTTCGGGTCGGCCGGTTTCGGCGGCGCGAACCGCTTCCCGTTTACGCACGCCTCCAATGACTGCCGCGCCAACGTCAGCAGGTACTGCTGCTCGGCGGCGTCGAGCGTGTAGCGGTCACTCCCAGCAGGCGGAGTGGCGACTGGCGTCGGTGCGCCGCCTTTCCGGCAGACCGCCACCGCCCCGTACCCGACTACTTCCGACTTCGAGCCGGCCGGCACATCGCCGGAGTTGGCGTACCGGAGGACTTTGGCGCTGCACGAGCCGAGTTCCTCCGTCACCATCGCCAGCGTTACCGCCGGCCACAGCCCGCACATGGTGCATTTCAGGTTGGGGAGAGCCTTGCCCATCCACTCCCTGTCCGCCGCCAGGAGCGCGTCGGGATCCAGTTTGGCGACGGCGGCCAGCAGGGCCTTGTCTGTCTTCTCTGCCACGTCATAGGTCGGGTAGTGCGACAGGTCGCTGCTGGCGATGATCAACATTTTGCGCTGTGGTAGCAAAGCGGCGAGGGCTTTGGCGAGCTTCCGACAGCTCTCCTTCGTGGGTTGCCCAAGGACAATGGGCACGAGCCTGAAGTCCTTGAGCACGCACTGCAGGAACGGCAACTGAACCTCGATAGAATGCTCCTGCTCGTGTGCCGCAGAACGCTCCACAAGAACGTCGCAGGCATCCAGCAGTGTGCGCCTGACTTCCTTGTCGAGCGGCACGGTGCCAAGCGGGGTCGCGTAGGCGTCCTCCGGTGACACGGCGTGTTTGGACAGGGCCACGTGGTGACTGGGGCCGAGGATCACCACAGTGTCGAACTGCTTGCCTTCGACTTGGCGGTATCCCCAGGCGGCAACGCCACCGGAGAAGACGTAGCCAGCGTGTGGGACCACCAAGCCGACCAAGTCCCCCGGCAGCTCAACCTGCTCGGTCGCTTCCAAGCACGACTCGACTTGTGCGCGAAGCTCCGCGGGCGAGGCCGGGTAGAATCTACCCGCCTGCGTGGCCGGCCGGACCGACTGTGCCCCGGCGGCGGGGGGCTTTTCTTTGGACTCCTCCGCCTTGCATCCCGCCAGGGCCGCGGCAAGACAGAGACAGGCGATCAGGGCTGGCCGGCGTGCGTTCACTTCGGTTACCTCCCGGAAGGCAAAGGTGATCCAGTCGATGATAGCAGATATACCCGCGAAGGTTAATACTACAACCGTACTTAGCTCGGGGCAGGTCTCCGACCGCCCCGAAACGCTTGACCGGAAGGTCTCAAAGGGCTGCGAATCCACGGGA
>PEVN01000540.1 GCA_002779825.1 Armatimonadetes bacterium CG06_land_8_20_14_3_00_66_21
GGCAGACACGCAGGGCAGACACGCGGGGCAGACACGCGGGGCAGACACGCGGGGCGGCAGACACGCAGGGCAGACACGCGGGGCAGACACGCGGGGCAGACACGCGGGGCAGACACGCAGGTCTGCCCCTACCTCCGGTGCGCGTTTTCACATACCGGGGTGTTCAAGCGAAACGCGAACATGAGTGATTCCTACACCGCTACCCCGGCTCTGCGGAGAATGCCGGCGAAGTTCTCGCCGTAGATCTTCCGCTTGTCCGCCTCGGGCAGCCGGGTGAACGCCAGCCAGCCGACCTGGGGGCGCGGGTCGCGCATGGGGGCGTCGGTGCCGAAGAGCATTCGGTCGGCGCCCACTTGCTCGGCCAGGTACTCGATGACGCCGTTGGTCACCAGCGTGTAGTTGAGCTGCGCCCAGAGGTTGCCGTACTCCGTCATCAGCGCCACGACCGACTTGGCATACGCCCACGATTTGCCGCAGTGGTCGAGGTGGAGGCTCAGGTTCGGGTAGCGCTCAGCTACGTTGCGGACGACCTCGTCGGGCGTGCCAGCCGCGTCCAGGACGAGATACAGGTTGTTGTCGTTGGCGAACTGGAACCACCGCTCGAAGAGCGGGTTGTCGTAGTGAATGGTCTGGCAGGTGGTCAGCGTCTTCAGTCCGGGGAAGCCCAGTTCGACGTGGTAGCGCCGGATGATCCGCTCGATCTGCTCTTTGTCGTCGTACTCCGGGTTGATCGTTGCCAGCCCGATCAACTCGTCCGGGTACCGCTCGACGGCCTTCGCGACCGTCTCGTTGCCAAAGTCGCTGTCCATGCACAGCGGCCCGACCCACGACATGAGCGCCGTCTCGTCGATGCCACAGCGGCGAGTCAGCTCGATCATGCCGTCCGCGTCGCCTCGGAGGGCTACCCGGGAGCCGCCGAGACTCTGCCCGCCGTCCTCGGCCAGGTGGCAGTGGCCGTCGGCCACGAAGCAGGGAACGGGCTTCCCGGCGCGGACGGCTTCGGTGATCGAGTCATGCCACTCACCAGGCTCGGGCACGCGCGTCGGCCCTTGCCCGCCAAGCAGGCGTCGCAGGTTCTCGCCCGCGACCAGCGACGCCTGTTCCTCCGGCAGCAGCGTAAAGTCCAGGAACCCGCGCGCCGCGCCGGGCGCCTTCTCCAGCAGGTTCGTGCCGAACAGACAGCGCTCCGGCCCGCAGCGCTCGATGAAATACTCAATCGCCCGGTTCGCCTGGAAGCTGCTGAACTCGCAGTGCAGGTTTGGGTGCTCTTCCATCAGCGCAACGACGTGCCGCCACTGCCCCCAGTTGTGGTTCTGCAGGAGCGTGTTGTGCTCGCCGAAGATCGATAGCAGCGCGTCCACTGGTTCGAGACTGCCGCCGTAGCGAATCGGCACGACGCACAGGACCTCCCGCTCCAGCAGGGCATCGCGCAGCTCACCCCAGATCCAGTCCTTGATCGGGATGCCGAAGGGCTCCGGCTCCAGCCGGACGGCCCGGACGTCATGCTGCACCATCTGCCGCACGAATTCGCCGACTGCGGGGACCTCAGGGCTAAGCGACGGCAGCGCCATCCAGCAGGGGTAGAGCCGCTCGCGGTCGTCGCCGATCTCCTCGACCAGCCGCAGGTTCGCCAGCATGGGGCTGTAGTGTTGTGCCAAGCGGTGGTACACCAACGCTCCCGCGACTCCCGCCAAGTCGAGGTCGTCAAGCAGGTGCTGCTTCGACGAGCGGGCTTCCCTTGGCTTGTTGGGGTACGGACCAAACGAGGCGTTGCAGTCGAAGTAGAGGCGTTCGGGCATGTGTGGCAGCTCCCTCCAAAACGCACCGCAACACGGCGGACGCACGGCGTCCGTGCGCGGAAGATAGGCGGCAGCCGGTCGCTCCCGCACCACGCCGGCAGAGGACGACCGGCTGACGCCTATCCTCCCGACGGCGAGGCGTTTGCTCAGGTCCCTTCCCCTGACTTCCCCTCCGGCGCCACGCTCTCACTGGGCGTCTGCTGCGCCAGCACCACTCGATCTCGTCCCTGCTGCTTTGCCTGGTACAGCGCCTGGTCCGCTGCCTTCAGGAGCGCCTCGGCGTCCTTCATGTCGCTGGTGAGTTGGGCGGCGCCGATAGAGATGGTGACCTTCTCGGCGATGCCGGGCGAGTACAGCGTGCTGTTGGCGATCTCCGTGCGCAACCGGTCGCCGACGACCTGGCAGCCCGTCAGCGGCGTCTCCGTCAGAATCACGGAGAACTCCTCCCCGCCGTAGCGACAGGGCACGTCGGAGGAGCGGGACCTCGTGCGCAAGACGTGCGCGACCTGTCTCAGCACCGCGTCCCCTCGCTGGTGGCCGTGCCGGTCGTTAAAGCTCTTGAAGTGGTCAATGTCGATCATCAATACCGACAACGGGTGCCCATGCCGCTGCGACCGGTCGATCTCCGCGTGCAATTGCTCGTTCAGGTGCCCGCGGTTGTAGAGCCCTGTCAAGGCATCGTGCAGGCTCCGCTTCGTCACTGCGCGCTGGTCATCAGTCAGCCGGCCGACAACCGCGCCCAGAGCCAGCATGAAAACCACGTCGACGCCATACTTCAGCCAGAAGAGCGCCGGCGCCAGGCCGTGGCCGCTCACCGTTGTGTAGATGAAGAGCGTTGTTGCCGTCGCGGCAGACTGGATCCCAAGCGCGTACCCTCCGTACAGGGCCCCAAGGAGGATGGTGGCGCAGTAGAGCGTGGCGGTGTCGACTTCCCCCTTGAAGTAGCCCACGGCGAAAACGACCGCCTGCAGGAGAAACAGGCTGACCACGATGCGCCAGTTGCCGGTCTTCAGTGGGTTCAACGGCGTGCTCCGGTGGACGAGAATGCTGCCATGGCAGAAACTGCCTCTCTGTGGGTCGGCCGTCAGTGGCCGGTGTTGGCGGCTTGGCCGTCGTGGGGCCACTCGCCCGAATCGACCAACCGCACCAATGCCGCCACGATTGCGGGATCAAACTGGGTGCCGGCGCAGCGGGTGATCTCCGCCACTGCCTCCTGCAAAGGCATGGCGCGCCGGTAGGGTCGGTCGGAGGTCATGGCGTCCAGGGCGTCGACAATGGCGAAGAGCCGCGCCCCAAGCGGGATGTCCTCCCCCGACAGACCTTCCGGGTACCCGGAGCCATCGTAGTTCTCGTGGTGATAGTGGATGATCGGAAGCGCGTCCGTCAGGAAGGAGATACTCGCCAGCATGTCATAGCCGATCTCCGCGTGGCTTCGCATGCAGTGCCATTCGGCGGTGCTCAGGCGCGCGGGCTTCATCAGGATCCCGTCGGGCACCCCGATCTTGCCCACGTCATGCAGCACCGCGCCGCGTTCGAGCGCCACCAGCGCGTGCCGGCTCAGCTTCAGCGCCTTCCCAAGTCGAAGCGCGTTGGTCACCACCCGCGTTGCATGCTCTTGCGTCTCCGGGTCGCGCGTGTCCAATGCCGAACCGAGAGCCTTGAGCGTCTCTTGGTAGACACGGTCTGCGCGCTGCTCTTGCTGGGCTGCCGCCGCCCGCTGGCGCCAAAGGCGCCGCCACTGCTCGCCCTGCGCCAGGGCGAGGGTCATGCCGTCTCGGTCGGCGGGCTGGCTAAGGACTTGGCAGGCCCCTGCCTCGACGGCCGCCAACGCTTCGCCTGCGGCGGAGCCCTCGGGGACCACGGCGATTGCCGGGATTCCCTCGGCAGCCAGTCGCGAGAGGGCAGTCAGGGCCTCAGCGGCAGCACCAGCCGGAGGGACGACCACAACCGCGATCGTCTCCCGGCGGGAGAGTTCCCTCGCCGGGAGGTGCGCGAGTCGCACACACTCAACCGAGACCGACTCCGGGAGCAACGCGCGCGCGCACGCGCAGTCAATCTCGGCAACGGCCACAATCAGGACGTTTGCATCTGCCATGGGTGCAGGAGCATACCACAGCCGCCACCGATCCCCACACTCCTTGACGAGGCGGCGGTGGTCGGCTATCGTTGTTCGGCCGTTTGTGCCGTACAGCGGGGTAGGTGGGAACGCAAGCCCATCCGAGCCGGACCGTGAGGGAGCGCGTGAACTGTCGGCGTCGCGGACCAAGTCAGCCTGTCACGCGCTCCCTCACGGTCGCGGCTCGGCCTGACAGCGCGTTTTCGAAGGAATCGCTCATGTTCGCCCGTTGGTTGGACACCACGTCGGATGAAAACGCTGCCCCCGGACGCCCGAACTTGTTCGGGGGCTGAGCGCGGGCAGTACCCCAACAAGTTGGGGCGTCCGGAATGCACTTTCGTAGGAGTTGATACTGTGGACAAGCCGAAGATGCGGCCTATCGAGGCGACACCTGTCACCGATCGCGGCCGCCAGTTGGTGATGCTGCGAGACCCGCAGGGGCTGTCGGAACAGGTGCTTACCGTCCCGCAGCCGGTGTTCTACCTGATCACCCAGTTCGACGGCAATCACACCCTCAACGAGATCCAGGCCAACTACACTCGGCGCTTCGGCCAACTCATCTTCTCCGACAAGATCAAGGAGATTGTGCAGGCTCTCGACAACGCCTTGATGCTGGACAGCGACCGCTTCCGGCAGCACCGCGAGGCGCTGGAACAGGAGTTCCGCGGTCTCGACGTGCGGCCTTGCTCGCACGGAGGAAAGTCGTACCCGGGCGAGGCAGCAGAGCTGGCCCGCTTGGTGGACAGCTTCTTCGAACCACCCAAGGGGCCCGGGCAACCTGCGCCGGGCGCTTCGGAACGGCCTGTGAAGGGACTCATGGCGCCGCACATCGACTTCCTCCGCGGTGGGCCGTGCTTCGCCCACGCCTACAAGGAACTGGCGGAATCGCCGGCGCCCGACACCGTGGTCATCCTCGGCATCGCCCACACCTTCACCCAGAACCACTTCGTCCTCACCCGCAAGTCCTTCGAGACGCCCTTCGGCGTCTGCCCGTCTGACACGGAACTGACCAATGGGCTGCTGGCGCGTGGCGGCATCCACTTGCTCGCCGATGAGTTGGCGCACCGGACAGAGCACTCAGTCGAGTTCCAGGTGGTGTTTCTGCAGCACCTGTTCCCGGCGGCGAAGATCGTGTCCGTTCTGTGCGGCGCCTTCCGCGATGCCGACGGCAACGCCTGCGCTCCCGCCCAAGCACCCGGTGTGCCCGAGTTCATCGACGCCCTGCGGGAAACGGTGCAGGCAGCCGGCAAACGGGTCTGTCTCCTCGCCAGCGTCGACTTCAGCCACCTGGGCGGCCGCTTCGGTGAACGGATCCAGATAACTCCCCAATTCCTCGGCCGCGTCGAGCGGGACGACCTCGAGACCCTCAACCAGGCAGCGTCCCTCGACGCCGATGCTTTCTACGCCTCCGCCACCGCCGATAACGACCGCCGCCACATCGACGCCACCCCCGCAGTCTACACCTTGCTGAAGGCGCTCGACCTGGAGGAAGCCAAGGTGCTGAAGTACGACCAGAGCGTCGAGGCGCAGACTCAGTCTGTGGTGACCTTCGCGAGCATGGTCTTCCGGTGAGCGGCGCCTGTGTCGGAGACAGGTCACACTACGGAACGTAGTCTGACTGCCAAAGCGAGGTTCATGCCCAGATGGGATTCACAATCGAGACCGGCACACAGGCTCCTGACTTCTCGTTGCCAGGAGTAGACGGCAAGACGTGGTCACTCGGCGAGTTCGCCAGCGAGGAGGCGGTGGTCGTCCTCTTCACCTGCACCCACTGCCCGGTGGCAATCGCCAGCGAGGACCGGCTGGTCGAGAAGCAGACGGAGTACGCCGAGAGAGGCGTCGCGTTTGTGGCGATCAACTCCAACGAAGATGAGGACCATCCCACCGACAGCTTCGACCACATGGTCCAACGCGCACAGGAGAAGGGGTTCAACTTCCCGTATCTCCGCGACGAATCGCAGGACGTGGCCAAAGCGTATGGCGCCCAGCGAACGCCGCACTATTTCCTGCTGGACCGGGAGCGCCGAGTCGTCTACACCGGCCGCGAGTGCGCCGACCCAAGCAACGCCGACCAAGCGACCGCGTGGGAGTTGTGGGAGGCCGTGGACGCGCTGCTCGCCGGCCGACCCGCGCCGACCGCGGTCACCGAGGCTATCGGCTGCAACGTCAAGTGGTGGGGCAGGGACGCCCACTGGATGCCGGAGTCGCTGGCGGATTTCGGCTGAGGAACAGCTTTGAGTGAGGGGCGTACTGCTCCGCGGCCGGCACCAGGGCGACCACGCTCAACATCCCTCCACCAACTCCCGCGCGATCTCTGTCCACCGCGTGAAGCGCTCCGGCCGATGCTGGCACGTGTGTGTGTCCTTCAGGATCATCTCGAAGACGCAGCCCTTGGTGACCTCCATGGCGTGGCCGAGGTAGCGCCTGAGGAGGTCTTCGTTGAAGTCACCCACCAGGTGCGACGGCTGCGGCTTCCAGGAGAACACGTAGTTGCCCCGCAGCTTCTCTGCGCAGACGGCGACATCGGCGTGCGGGGCGATGGAGATCCGCCGAATGTTGGGAATCGTGAAGACGTGATCCAGCTTGCGGGTGAGGTCCTCGCAGCAGCCGTAGCCGTTGAGACCGAACGGCTCCAGCAGGCGGCTCTCGTACTGCAACGAGAACTCGTAGTGCATGTCCGGCGACACCTGTGCAAGCTCCTGCGCCTCCGCCGAAGCCCACATGTCGGCCGGGCGAATGCGGTCGGGGTCGCAGTCCGACTTGGGCAGTTCGGTCGAGTAGCCGTTGCCGCCGGAGGAGTGGTAGGTGCTGTCGTTGTTCAGGTCCAGCAAGTTCTGGTCAACGTACTGCTGCACCTGTCGCCGATAGCCTGCCTCGAGGAACGCCATGGCTTCGTGCAGCCACGTCGGTTCGGCCACCATGTCTACCATCACTTGTTCGAGCCCGCGCAGCCGCGTGTAGAGGGCCATCGGGTGAAAGGAGACGTGGCAGACGCCCTTGAGCTTGACGGTCAGGATATCGCCAAACAACTCCTGCGCCGTCTCGAGGTTGCGCTGGGTCGCTGCCTCGTCGTGGCTGACCTCCGGGAACGTGAGCTGCTTCAGGTCGGCCGGCTTGTCGATGACGGGATCGAAGGCCCAGGCGCCGCGGGGCAGCGTGCTGGGGATGTGCTTCGCCTGCAGGCCCCAGCCGGTGACGTGGACGGCTTTGTGCACGACCCACTCGTCCTCGATGACGGTGTCGTCGCTGAGGTGGTCGTGGTAGTAGAGTCGCGTGCGCAGGGCGCGCTCGAGGCCGCGGCCGGCGTCGGTCTCGCACTGAAGCACCGCGTCGGGCAGCAGCTCGGCCCAGGAGCCTTCGGGGAACACGAGGATCATCGGCCGGATGCGCTCGAGCCGGTTGTGGCGCTTCCACAGCTCCCGCCGCTCCGCCTGAATCGCCAGGGCGGCGACTTCGGCGACTTGCTTCGCGAGGTCGCGGACAAGGGTTCGGTCGGTTGCGGTGAGGTTCATGGCAGTGGGTTTCTCTCCGGTGGTTGGATCTCGGAACGGGCTCTCGCGCCGGGCTGGCGGGGTCGGTACCAGGGCAGCGCGTAGAGGTCGAAACCGTCGTGGTGCAGCAGCGTCATGCTGGCGCGGCGTGCCGGGTACGTGGGGTCTGTTCGACAGAGCGCCTCGAGGATGGTCGGCGTGTCGGTCAACGCCACGATTCGCTCGCGGCGCAGGTAGTCGAACAGCGCCCCCTCGCGCAACGCAACGTATGCGCCCTCATTCACCACGCCGTCCAGCCCGATGACAGTGGGTCGGGCGAAATACCCGATGATGCCCGACTGAAACGCGCCGACGCGGTCGGCCTTCGTCAGCGGCAGTCGGTTCAGCCGGAGTGCTGCCTCATAGTACGCGGCGAACGCCTCGTTGTCGCGGAGCAGAAAGTAGGCGCTCCCGAAGGCGAGTTGCGCGGCAAGGAGGCTGCCCAGGGCCGCCCAGCAGAGCCGCCTGGCCTTCTCGCGCGCGGCGAGGCCCGAACGCAGCATGACGGCGTCGAAGAACACCGCCAGAAACAGGCTCATGACAATCGCCTTCGGGAACAGGTACCGCGGGTAGAACCACCAGCCGAAGACATAGAGCGAATACGCCGCCAACAGCAGCGCCAGCCAGACGAGCGTCCAGTGCACCGGCGCCAGCCTGCGCCACGCGTGCCGGCACTCGGCGACGACGCCGGTGCCCCGGAGGACCGCCAGGAACAGCAGGATCGCCGCCACCGCGAGGGCTCCCGCGGCGGCGGCAACGGCCCGGTGACCGGCCAGCTTGTCCCCAAGGAACCGCCACTGCCGGAGATTGAGGAACGTCTCCAGGGCCATCGGGACCGTGTGCGCCCACGTGTCCTTCAGCGAGGCTTGCTGCACCGGGCGCAACGCGGGAACTGCGGCGTGGCCGGCCGCGGTCTCGCTGTCGGCCGCGACCATCACGCGCGAGAGCAGCCGCACGGCTCGCCCGCTCACCGGCAGCAGGCTCCCGGTGGTGACGAGGTTCACCGCAAGCCACCCGCCGAACGCCAGTGCGGCGGGGGCGCCGAACAGCGCCGAGCGCCTCACGCCTTCCCGGGGGGTCCCGCGTAACGAGACCAAGTGATCGCCGACCACGACTGCGACCAACACGACGTTGTCCATTCTCGAGAGGATCGCCAGCCCCAGGAGCGCGCCGCCGGTGAGCAGCGCTCCGGCCGAGGGAGCCGGCGTCTCCTCACTCGGTCGAATGCGCATCACGTACCACCAGGTCGACACGATGGTGAAGAACGCCGACACCCCCGTCTCCATCCCGTTGAGCGTCTGTCGGAGCACGTAGGCCGAGAACATCCACAGCGCCAGCGCCACCAGCCCAGCTCCGTCGCCCGCAAGTCGCCGCGCGGTCAGGAACAGCAGCCACCCCGAAGCCACGCTCAGCAATGCCAACAGGACGCCGGCGAGGTGGATCGGCAGGATCGCGTTGTCGCCACATGCCCAGTACAACGGCACCAGCATGAAGGTGTAGAGCGGCTGAAT
>PEVN01000367.1 GCA_002779825.1 Armatimonadetes bacterium CG06_land_8_20_14_3_00_66_21
ATCGTGGAAGGCAGCTACCCGGAGAGCCTGGTCCGCGAGGCGGCGCCGCAGAACATCGCCGTCCGGATCGTCAACAACGGCAAGAACCCCGCGAGGGCCGTCAAGGTATCGCTACGGGTCAACGGGAAGCGAGTAAAGACCAAGGAGGTGAACGTCCCCGCAGGCGGGAGAGCGGCGGCGCGGTTCCGGCACGTCTTCGACAAGGGCGGCGACAACCCCTGCGTCGTCAGCCTCGACACGTCCGACCTGACCGCCGAGGACAACCGCCTCTACTTCAACGCCCGGGTCACCCCGAAGATCCGGATCCTGTTAGTGAGCACCACGGGGCCGGGGCGCGCCAACACCAGCGAGTTCTTCCTGCGCGCAGCGCTGTCGCCGGGGCAGCAGTCGCCCTTCGAGGTCAAGAGCGTCCCCGTCGGCAAGGTGACCGCGGCCAGCATGCAATCGGCCACCGTGGCGATCCTCGCGGACGTGAACGTGCCAGTCAGCCTCGCGTCAGCACTGAAGCAACTGCTGGAACGGGGCGGCGGGGTGCTTCTGCTGCCCGGCAGCAACGTCAAGCCGGCCGCCTTCGCGGCCGCGCTTGGGGACCTGGCTCCCTGTAAGCTGGCGAAGATCGTCGCCCCCAAACGCCCCGATGGCTCACCGCTGGAGACCGGTCTGTCGAGCATCGACTACACGCACCCGGCGTTTGAGGTGTTCCTGGCGCCCCACCACGGCGCTTTCGGCACCCTCCGCTACAAGCGATACTGGGAAGCGTCCGGCGCACAGCTCAGCCGCGTCCTGGCCAAGTACGACGACGGCCGCCAGGCCATATTGGAGCGCAAAGTTGCCAAGGGCACCTGCGTCCTCTGGCTGAGCGCTATCGACCTCGGCTGGAGCAACTTGCCCTTCCGCGCCCTCTACTTGCCGATGCTCCACCAGACAATCCGGTACTTGGCCGTGCGGACGGAGCAGCGAACCGGCTACACTGTCGGCGAGGTGTTACCCGTCCCGCAGGGCGCTACCCTCTGGGGCCCCGACGGCGCCGTCGTCAAAGGCGCTCCCGTGGCCCCCTCGCCGGGCTTCTACCGACTCCTCGCCGGAGATATCTCCAGCACCGCTACGGGGCGAGCGGGGATAGACATGCCCTGAGAAGCGAGGCTGGGGACATATCCCCAGCCAACTGTGACCGATCCGACTGATCAGCCCGAGCTGACCCATGCCAGAACACCCCCTCATCGCCAGACAACTCGTTCGCGTCCGCCGCGCCTGGAAGCGGACGGCGGTTCTCTCCGGCATGGCGATTGTGATCGTCGAGGCCCTGGGCATCCCGCTGGTGGCGTTCCTGATCGACGTGCTGTTCCGGCCGGGGAAAGCCGGCCGCATCGCCATTCTCGCGATGGCGTGCCTGGCCGTTCTCTGCTTCGCGGCCAAGCATGTCGCTGCTCCGCTGTTCCGGCGGATCTCCGACAAGCAGCTCGCGCTGTACGTGGAGGAGCATTCGTCGGAGTTCGAGGGCGCGCTGCTCGCGGCGACGGAGTTCGGCCCGGCGGCGCTGCCTGACGACCTCGACTACCCACTGGTCCAGTCGATCCTCCGCGAGGCGGAACTGCGGGCGAAGGAGTTCGACGTGCGGTCCGCTGTCGATCTGAGTCGGCTGCGCAAGTACGGCGCCTTGGCGGCGCTCGTCTGTCTCCTGTATGTGGGGATCGGCGTCCTGTTCCCGGAGCCGGTCTCCCGGCACGCCAAACGCATCCTGGTGCCGTGGGAGGAGGAGGTCGCGCCCGGCGCGGTTGAGGCCACCGCGCCCGAGATCCCGCCGATCGAGTTCGCCCTGTCGCACACGAATGCGAAGCTGCTTCGAGGAACCTCGTTCATGCTGGAGGCAACGCTGTCGCGGAAGCCCGAGGGACCGGTCAACTTCCACCTCCGCCCGGTCGGCGCAAAAGGGGCCGAGACCAAGTGGCAGGTTGTGCCGATGGAACCGGTTGAGAGGCTTCGCACCTACAAGATTTCCTTGGCAGACGTCAACGAGGCCACGGAGTTCTACGTCACTGCCGAGGAGTGCCGCAGCGGCCGGTTCCGACTCGAGGTCTACGACCCGTTGGTGCTCGAAGGGCTGACGATCGTCACCAGGTTTCCGGCGTACCTCGGGCGGCCGGACCGGGTCGAGAAGAACGCCACCGGTGACGTGCGCGCGCCCGCGGGCGCCACAGTTACGCTCACGGTCTCGGCCAACTAGGGGTTGACTGGCGGCACCCTTCTCTGGCAGGGCGGCGAAAGGCAGCGCCTGGCAGCACACGGCAAGACCGCCACAGCTTCGTTCCGAGTGGTCAAGAACACAACGTACACGTACGAAGTCAGCGACTCGATGGGGCAGGTGGCCAAGAGCCCCGGTCCCAGCGCAGTCCAGGCTCTGGGCGATGAGCCGCCGACCATCGAGCTGCAGCGGCCGACGGGCATGATCTCGCTAACGCCCTTGGATGAGCTGACCTTCGAGGCGACGGTCAGCGATGACTTCGGCATCGAAGGAGCCGATCTCGTCTTCCGCCGGGAGACAAAGCCCGACGCGCCGCAAGAGCGGCTCCCGCTGACGATCTCCAAGAACGAGGCCGGGCGGCAGACCGTCCGGCTGCTGCCGCAGTTCGAGAATCTCCAGCCGGCCGTCGAGCCCGAGGACGTGCTCACCTGGCATCTGGAGGTGCGCGACGGCAAACAGCAGCGGGCAGTCACCGAGATGGGGATCCTGGCCCTCCGGCACTTCGAGGTGTGGTCGACCGAGAGATGGGAGCTCGAAGAGCACGAGCCCGAACGGGAACCGCCGGACCTGGCTCCGTTCCTCACCGCCGCGTGGGGCATCCACATCCGCAAGCCGGTGCTTCCACAGCAGGAGTTCGAGCGACAGACGGAGCAACTTGCCGAGCAGAGGATCAACCCGGACACTGCCAAGGTCTGGCAATTCGTCAAGGCAGAGCGCGCGGTCACGCAGCAGCAGGCTGACTTCATCAACAACCACGCCCGGCAAGGGCATGACGCCCTGAAGGCGCACGACACGGCGAAGGCACTTGAGGAACTCCGAGTGGCCGGGGCCCAGGTTGTCGCGCTGAAGCTGGCGGAGAACCTGGCGGAGAGGTTCAGCCTCGCCGGCGGCACCGGGTTCGGCACCGCCGACAACGCGGTTGCCCGCGAGCAGGCGCGGCTCGCGTCGCTCGAGCAGCAGGCGCCCCAGGCCCAGCAGAGCGCGCAACAGCTCCTCGAGAGCATCAATGCCGCCGAAGAGGCGAAGGAGTTGGCCGACAAGGTCGCAGAGCTCGAGAAGCAGGAGACAAAGCTGGTCGGTAGCGCAACACGCCTCGCCGAGGACAAGCGCACTCGGCAGCCCAACGTCTCGAAGGGGGACGAAAGGGCGTGGGCCGGCGACCAGCGCCGAGTGGCAGAGGCGGCCAGGAAGACCGTGGCCGACGCCAAGCGGCAGACCGACCAGACCGACGCCGCCCTCAACAAGGCCACCGAGGGCTTGGTCCGGGCTGCGCAACGGATGCAGGAAGCCGCCAAAGATATGCAGGCGGGCCGGGCGGACCAGGCGACGCGGGAGGCGACCGTGGCCCGGGAAGAGCTGGCCGCCGTGCGCGAGCAGTTGACTGGCGCCTCACAGGACCAGTTCGCGGACGTGCTCAACGAAGCCGAGCGTCGAGCACAGCGCCTGACGGACCAGCAGCAGGAGGTCCGCGACCGGACCGAGGACCTGGCCAAGGACGCCACCGGCAGGGAGCGTCAGTACGAAGCGGTCGCCGCAGACCAGGCCGCGGTAAAGAGGGAGTTGGCGTCGCTGGAGCGCGCGATCGGGACGCTCGAACGGGTGGCCGGAGAGGGCAACGTCAAGCGCGAGACGGCAGCACATGTCGAGGAGGCCCAGCAAGACATGCGCCGCAGCCGCATCGAGCAGCGCGTCACCAATGCCGCAGTCGAATTGAGCATGCGCAACGCCCGGGGCGCCGAGCCGGAGCAGGACAAGGCGCTCCAGGCCCCGAAGCGCGTACTGGACAAGGTCCGGCACGCCAATGACAGCCTCGCCTCGGACGCAGCGTCGGAGCTTCGCCGCGCCAAGGCCGAAGCGCAGCGCGCCAAGGAGCAACTCTCGCAGCTCAACCCCAAAGCCGCCGCCAAGCTGCAGGGCAAACCACCTACGGACGCGCGGTCGGTTCAGGGCCAGCGACGAGCCGAACTGGCCGAAGACACCGCCATGACGCTCACCCAGATGAAGCGGCACATCGAGGCTGTGACCGGCCGCATCATGACCATCAATTGCCCCGGCGACATCCATTGCGGCTGGGTCAACCAGTGGTTCTCGCCGGAGAAGACGATCCAGTCGATCAAGATGGGCGTGAACATCATGTGGTGTCCGCGCCAACAAGTGACGCAGGCGCTGAAGGTCTTCACGCACCCGGTTCTTCCGCGAACTCGACGCGGCGGCCGCTGCCGCAAACAAGCCGCTTCCCGACCGACTGACCCGTCTCCGCGACGACCTCCGCAAGCGGTGCGAAAACCTCGCCGCCACCTCGTGCGTACCCAAACTCCAGCCGCCCAAGAAGCCGGCAAAGTGAGGCGGAGACAAGGGGGGGGCGAGGCAGTTAGGAGGGCCGTGCAGGTCCGTGCAGGTCAGCGGCTTGTTGCTTGGGCGCTCTCCGTCTGCCTGCCCACCGTGTCTGTCGGTCCCGTGAATCCTGGACCGCCGGCGGCTACGTAGCCGTGGCTCGCTCCCGACGCTTCGGGGCTGACCCAGAACGAGTAGAGCTGTCCGTCGGTCAGGTGGAACCGGAACTTCACTGTCTTGTGGGGCAGTGAGGACAGGTCGTTGGCGCCCTTCCACTGCACTTGCTTGATTGTGCTGTCGCCGCGGATGGGTTTGCAGTTGGCGCGAGTGAAGGGCTCGACCACCTTGCCGTCACCACCAATGACCTCGGCGCAAAGCTCGCCCTTCACGACCGCGTTGACGAACAGGTGGTCACCCGTGAACCGTACGGGGCGCGTCGTCAGCGTGCCTGCTGTGTTGCCCGCGGCCATCGACGCGAACCCGTCGCGGCGCAGGATCGCCAGCCCGGTACTCGACGTGCCCGAACCGGTTGTACCTTTGCCGGGGACGCCTGTCCGGCCGCTGACGTAGAAGTAGAGCTTGTCGCCCACGACCAGGCAGCACCCGCCGGCAGACTGCACGTTGCCCCAGTTCCAGTCGCCCGGCTTCTCCGACACCGGGACGAACGCGCGGCGGTCGGGGCGGTACCAGTGGAACCCGTCGCGGCTGTAGCCGAGACATACCTCATTCGGCTTCGCGCGGTCCTTCGGCTGGCCGCGCCAGATTGTGAAGAGACCGAGCGTCAGGCTCTCGTACGACACGCAGTCAAGGTTGTATAGCTCGCACGGCGTCTTCAGGTCGTCGCGCCGCGGGTCGGCCTCATCGGCGCCGACCCACATGGGCGGTTCGCCCGCCGCCCACTTGGCGCCAGCAAGCACGTCCGGGTTTTCCCAGTAGCGCCGGCAGCGGCCGACCGTCTTCGGGAGGTACTCGCGGATGTTGTACACCCACACCTTGCGGAAGGCGTCGTAGTGCACCGTTGACCGATCGCCCGTCGGCCCGGTGCGACCTGCCTCGGTCCAGTGGATCCCGTCGGGCGAGAAGTGAATCGACATCCCCCCGCGGGAGTCGTACAGGAACAGCTTGTAGCGCCGCGCCGCGTCCGTCTCCTCCTGGTCCAACCACACCGTGCCTGAGTCGCGGCGCGAGATGTGAACGAGGTTCGTTCCCGCGACCCCGTCCAACGTGGGCTTCTCCCAATGGACGCCGTCCTTCGAGGTGGCGTACGCCGTGCCGTCGCAGTAGCCCGCCATGTACCACAGCTTGAAGAGGTGGTCCTGCGGGTCGTACCACACGCCGTCGCTGAAGACCATCGCTGTCGGCGCCGGCTGCCCGCCCGACTCGGTCTTCGTCTCCCATGGCTTGTCCGGCTTCAGCACGGGGTTGGCGGGCTGGTACTCGGCCAGGTGGTACGTCCGCTTCAGCGTCGTCTCCTCGATGAGGAAGTCGTCCACGAAGAGCTGCCGCCCGGTGTCGATGGGGATGACCGCCGGCGGCTTCTGCAAGTAGGGCGGCGTGGCCAGCGGCTCGCGAGTCAGCTCGCCGGTCTGTGGCGGCCACGGACGCGAAAGCCGGATTCCGTTGTGGAGCGTCTGACCTGCGGACATGGCGGAGCCTCCCGGTTGGGCCTGGGTTGCGGGTATTGCAGCGAGCGCGGCGGTCGCGCAGATCGCAAGGGTGAGTCCTCGTGCCACTTGAGTGCCTCCGTGGTTGGGCATGTGCAGCCCCTGCAAAGGAGACCGGCATTCTACAGCGTTGAGGAGGCCGCCGTCAAGCGGCGGGAAGAGAGCGGGTGTGATATACTGACGGCTGCAAGGAGACCGACGATGTCAGTGACCATCCAAGCCCATTTCGATGGGAAAGTCATCGTGCCCGACGAGCCGGTGAGGCTGCCCGTTGACCGTCCCCTGAAGTTGTGGCTCGGCGAGCCAGACGCGAGGCCTGCCGCCACCCTCGACGAGTGGCAGCAGGCCTTGGACAGCCTGATGGCGCGGGGCGTCCACGGGGTCAACCTCCCGGATGAGGCGCTACGGCGCGAAGCGATCTATGGCGACCGGGTATGAGGCTGTTGGTTGACACAAACGTCCTCGTGCGCTTGCGTGACGCTGCGAGCCCGCTCAGCTCTGTGTGTGAGCAGGCGGTCGGCCGCCTGCGACAGGAAGGCCACGACCTCGTTGCCTGCGCACAGGTCGCCATCGAGTTTTGGGTGGTGGTTACTCGACCGAGAGAGGCGAACGGTCTGGGGATGACTCCGGCCCAAGCGGAAGCGGCTCTGAGGGACTTCGATGTCCTGCTGAGATGGCTCCCCGAGCCACCTGACCTCGCCCAGCGCTGGCGCCGGCTGGTCACTCGGTATTTTGTGAGCGGCAAGCCCGCCCACGATGCGCGGCTGGTCGCGCTCAGGCAGGCACATCGGCTCCCCTCGGTACTGACGCTGAACCCCACTGACTTCTCGCGGTACAGCGGCATCCGTTGCCTCTCGCCGCACGATGTCATCACGGGCACGCTCTCTCGCGGACGCTGAGCATGGCAGGCCGGCCCTGGGATCCCGCCTTGATTCGCCCTCTCTTGCTGAGGAGGGAGTCTGCCCAACCATCGCAGCGCGCTGCCAGCGCCAAGGGAGTCTGCCGTCATGAACTGCATAGCGCCCGCCGTCTGTTCTCTCCTGTTCGTGACCTCGATGGCGTGGAGCGCACCGGCGCCCGGTTTCACCTCCAGCTTCGAGCCCACCGACCCGCCTACCGCCTGGAACGTCGCCGACAACGGCGTCTCCACGCCGTCCGCCGGGCAAGCCCACACCGGCAAGCGCAGCCTGAAGATCGCCGATCCCGACGACCAGACGGGCTCCAACGCGCGTTCGGCGCGGATTGCTGTTGAGCCGGGCAAGGAGTGTCTGGTGTCGGTCTGGACGTTCCTGGAGAGCGGCGACCCGCAAGGCTTGGGCGTCTACCTCGATCTGCTCGGAGCCGATGGCAAGCGGCTCGACGAAGCGTCCGAGCGCTCGTCGCAGCGACCGACCATGCAGCAGGGGAAGTGGACGCGGCTCCTCTTCACCGTTGCCCCGCCGGCGGAGGCGGAGCAGGCCGGGCTCTGGTTGCACACGTTCTCTACGGCAACGGTGACGTGCTTCGTGGACGATGTCGAGCTCAAGCTGGTCGAGCCGGGCGCGCTGGGCCCTGCGGCCGCCTGGCAGGGCGGCACGCTCGAGGACCAAGGCCGGAAGGTCTGGCCGTTTGCCCTGCGATGGGAGCATGGGCAGTCTGCCTCGCTGAGCCTCCCATTCGCTGAGCCGCAGGATTGGAGCCGATACGCCGGCGTGCGGTTCTGGGTGCACTCGCAGGCGGCCACCAGCTCGACGTTCATGGTGATCTTCAACTCGGAGAACGACGCCTCCGAGGGCATCGACTACTTCTCCTTCAAGGTCGTGCTCGACTTCGAGGGCTGGAAGGAGTTCGTGCTGCCGTTCCACGAGTTGGGTCGGTCGCGCGAACCGGTCGGCTGGAACAAGGTCGACAGCATTACCCTCACCGCCTCGGGTTGGGGGCAGACGGTCAATCCGGAAACGGTGGTGACGCTCGACGGCTTCGAGCCGGTCGACAAAGCACAGGCCGGAGTCGGCGGCTTGCCCTCCGACGAAGCGTTCTTCACCAGCCTCGATCTCGACCTGCCGGGCATGGCGGAGGTGAAGCAGGCGGTGGCAGCACGGGACATGGCGCGGGCGCGCGAGGCGCTGGCCAAGCACTTGCGCGACCGGACTTCGCCCAAGTGGCTGTTCGACTGGCACGACGCCCCGCTACGTGGTGTGCGCGTGCCAGGTCCCGAAGCCGACAAGGCGCCCGACCAGTGGGACTACTACTCCACCTTCCTCACGCTCGACTGGGAAGGCTGGAAGCACTTCAGTCTGAAGAAGGCCGACTTCGCCGGCGAGGCGTTCGTCGAGGGCGCAGGCTGGAAAGGCAAGCGGCCCATCGGCTGGAACTGGATTCAGTACATTGCGCTCTACGCCAGCGGCTGGGGGCTGACGCCCGACCCGAACGCGGTGCTCTACTTCGACGACCTCCGGCTGGTGGGGAAGGGCAAGTCGAAGGTGATCGGCGACTTCGAGACGGAGTCCAACTGGTCGGGGCTCGACCAGTCCCCCGAGCAGGCGAAGGAAGGCAAAGCCTCCGGCAAGTGGGGCAATCAGGTGCGCACAACGGGGATCAAGTGCACCGACCTCCCGCACGACTGGACCGACTACGACACGCTGGACTTCTGGCTCTACTCCGCCAAGGCAACCGGCTCCAAGGTCGTCATGGTGCTCGACTCCGACGTGCCGAAAGAGGTCGCCGCGGCCGAGAAGATCCTCAAGCACCAGTTCGACTACACCCAGGGCCCCGGCAAGACCGGCACGCTGGACTTCGGCCCGAAGATCGACTGGACGGCCAACCCCACTTCCGGTGAAGCGCGTACGCACCTGTGGAACGAGTCGATCAACCGGCACTTCCACTTCCGCACGTTGGCGCAAGCGTACTGGAACACGGGGCAGGACAAGTACGCCAAAGAGATCGCCGAGGAGATTCTGGCCTGGACTGACGCCAGGCCGCGCCCGCTGCTGTCCAGCGGCAACAACGTCGGCCACTACGCCTGGCAAACGCTGACCACCGGCATCCGCCTGGCCGACACCTGGCCGGAGGCGCTCTACCGCTGCCTCGGGTCGGAGTCGCTCACGCCCGAGGTCCTCACCGCCATGATGAAGTCGGCTGGCGAGCAGGCGCGCCATCTGGTCAAGTGGCCCAGCAGCGGCAACTGGCTCACTGCCGAATCCAACGGGCTCTTCACCGCCGGCATGTTGTTCCCCGAGTTCAAGGAGGCGAAGGGCTGGCGCCAAACCGCCGTCGAGCGGCTCTACAAGCAGCTCGACGACGAAGTGTATCCCGACGGCATGGAATACGAAGTGGCCGCCGGCTACAACAACTGGGTCGTCAGTGAGTTCTCGCACATCCTCGAGCTGGCTGACCTCAACGACCTCCGCCCCGAGTTGCCCGCCGACTATCAGGCGAAGATCGAGAAGATGTACAACTACCAACTCTTCGCCTCGATGCCCAACGGCGCCATTCCCGGGTTCAACGACTCCGGCAACGCCAACGTCCGCGGCGCACTGGCTACCGGGTTTAAGCTGTTCCCCAACCGGGAGGACTTCCAGTTCGTCGCCACCGCGCGCGCTCAGGGGAAGCAACCCGACCACACCTCTCACGCCTTCCCCTGGACCGGGCACTACGTCATGCGCTCGGGCTGGGACGAGGACGCCACGTTCCTTGCCTTCGACGCCGGTCCCTACGGCTACGGCCACCAGCACGAAGACAAGCTCAGCTTCGTCGTCTGGGCGCACGGCCGGCAGCAGCTCTTGGACCCCGGCAACTTCTCCTACGACCAGTCGCGCTGGCGTCGGTACGTGCTGGCCACCTACGGGCACAACACCGTGCTGGTCGACGGCCAGGGCCAGCACCGCAACGGTAAGCGTGAGACCTACTTCTGGCCGCGCCCGTGGCAAGGCGCCGCCCCGCCCGACAACGACGCCCGCTGGACCAGCACTCCCGATTACGACTTCGCCTCCGGCGTCTACAGCGACGGCTACGGCCCCAAGAACGAGATCCAGGTGGCGCACACCCGCCGAGTGCTCTATCTCAAAGCCGACAACCTGTTCGTCCTGTTCGACCAATTGGTCCCAGCCGACCCGAATGACCACACCTATCAAGCCCTCTTCCACCTCGACACCGAAGAAGCCACAGCCGGCCCCGGCACCGCCGTCACCACGCAGAACCCCGACCAGAGCAACCTCACGATCACACCCGCGGGCAACCTCGACGTGGAGATCGTCAAGGGCAAGACTGAAGAGCCCGTCCAAGGCTGGTCCAACGGGCCGTGGCGCGCAATTCCTACGGCGATCTACTCAACCAAAGGCAGCGGGCCGACGCGGCTGGCGTTCGTACTGGAACCGGTGGTCAAAGGCGCGCCGGCGAAGGTGAGCCGCGTCGAAGTGCTGCCGGGCATCGCGGCCGGCGTCGCCCTGCGCCTGACGCTGACCGATGGCAGCACGCGGCTGATCGTGCAGCGCGACAAGCCCGGCGAGCCGGTGACCATTGAGGGAGTGACGGCAAAGACCGAAATGACGGTGGTGAGCCGCGGAGGCGACGGGAAGACCGTCAGCCAGTTCGCCTTTGATGGGGAGGCACGGTAGGAGGGGCGCAGTGACTCACGGAGACAGGCCGCTCTTGCCGAGCTTCTTCTCGGCGGCCATTGGCGAAAGGCCGCCGCACTGCCCCCCCCTGCCCGCGGCAACCGCGGGAACGGCCAAGCCGTGGGTACCGCGCGGGTGGACCCGCCACCTCGGCAGGAGATGGCGGCGCCTTGGCCAACTGAGTCCCCACCTTCCTAACCTGGAGACCGATGCCCATGGTCACGAGTGCCTCCTGCGTGTGGATGGCGGCCATTGCCGTCCTCGGGTCTTCCTTGGTTGCCGCCGCCGCTCCCACCGACCTCCGCTGCGAGTGGCGTGTCGCCCCCGACTCTGTGACCGATCCCTGCCCCGAGTTCTGCTGGAAGGCATCGACGCAGAGCGCGTTCCGCGTCGCCGTCGCTGAGTCGGCGGAAGCCTTGGGCGGCGGGCAGTTCGGGTGGGACAGCGGGAAGGTGGAGGGCCGGCTGCCTATCGTCGAGTACGCTGGACCGCCACTTGACGACGGCAAGACGTACTGGTGGCAGGTGACGGTGTGGGACAGCGACGGGAAGGAGCTTCCTCCGTCCGCGGCGCAGCGGTTCACAACCCGACTCGGGCCGGCGGCTCATCATCTGCCGACGATCCGCACGTTCATCAACTTCGCGGGCACGCCGGACTTCGCGCGGGACTGGCTCGATCTGTGCTTCCAGCGTGACGCCAAGCAGGAGCGCGACGACGTGCTCGTGGTGACCTACGCCCTGGTCTGTACGATGGTGCTGCCGCACCCGTCTACGGGAAGGGCGCTGGAAGGCAAGGCCAAGGAGCTGGAGGGCTTCTGCGTCCGGCGCGGGCTGACGAAGGTGGGTATCCCGGAGCGCATGTTCTGCCACTTCGCGGAAGACACCCACGTGCGGCTGCATGTGGGCGCGGAACGGGCGAGCAACCCGATCGAGGATCGCCTGTGTCCCGGCTGGGATCCGCGCAACGACCGTAACGGTGACGGTCGGGTCGACGACGCGGAGTTCGCCAATCGCGTTAATACTACAACCGTACTTAGAGCGTGTTTGGAAAGCGCCTCTTCAGGGCGAAGACTGGGAGGGCGAAGCTCCCGCTGAGCCGATTTTATACGGTTTGGCGGCTCG
>PEVN01000159.1 GCA_002779825.1 Armatimonadetes bacterium CG06_land_8_20_14_3_00_66_21
GCCCGCGTGTTCGCAAGCCCGTGCCAAGGCAACATGGGCCTCGACATTGCCCCGGTCGAGCGCGAGAGCAGACTCGATGTAGTCGCGGCCATCCCTGCTGCCGGTGCGCAGCAATGCCTGCCCGTATTGCCGCAGGACGGCGGACATCTGCGGGTCGCGCAGCCGGTGCAGCGCACGTCGAGCTTCTTCCCGGTCGGCCTGTCCTGCGCCGGCATTCTGGAGGACCTTCCAGCACTCCCTCGTTCTGGCAGCTTCGGCGGAGGCTGCCCATTGGGACGCGAACGGCTCCAAGCGCTCCACGACCTTGCCGCAGTCATCGAGTGTCGCTGCCAGACGCCCGATTTGCAGAGCCAAGTTGAGGTTGTCGGCATCGTAGCGGGCCACGGCTTCGAGCTTTTCGAGTTCCTCGCGTTGCTGTTCCGCCGACATATAGGCGCCATACTCCGTCCGCAAGCTGTCGACTCCTCGCGCCGCGCGAGCCAGGGACTGGTCCGCTTCCTCCAAGGCGGCGGCGACGCGGTTGGCGTCTCGCTCGTAGGCGTCCGGGACCTCGAAGTTGCTCTTGTAGATCCGGTCGTGCCCGACTGCCGACCAGGCATGTTGGAGGAGGGTACGAACCTGGATCTCGGCCAGGTACTTCGGCCCCGGTTGCAGACTGGGTTTCGCCGGGTCTTCGTGGGAGCGGCGGGCGTACAACTCTTCCACCGCCTCGCGGAACTTGTCGCCCTCACTGCCACGGCGGAGCGCCATCCGGTTGATGACCTCGGTGAACTCGTCACGCTTCAGCGACACGGTGAAGTGGACCGACTGATAGCCAAACTCGGCGACGCCCAATCGCTCCCCCGCATCTTCGGCCTCGTCAATGTCGAAGTGTTCCTCCAGGAACTCGCGGACCGGTTGAAGATCGTCTAACGTCTCGACGATCACCCGGGCGGCGCACAGGTCCTTCATCTGGTTGACTGGGTCCGGGTACTTGTCGCGCCTGCGGATGGTCTTCTCGGCGAAGCTGTGAACCGCCTTCGCCCGCGACTGCACGATGGCCATCAGACCGAGGTCCCTTGTCGCTTGCGAGAGGATCTCCTGCAGCACGTCAGCGAAGACCTGATACTGCGGACGGACGGCGGCGTATGCCTCAGCCTGCCGCTTGAATGCGTCCATGTCAATCTTGAATTCTCCCATGGGGTCCTCCGAATGAGCGGGGTTCAGTTCTCAGGGCGCGCTCCCGTTCTCCGAGTCATCGTGCTTGGCAACCTCTTGCCGAAGTGCGTCGAGGACGGTATCGTAGCGCGCCAACAGCGGATGCACCCAGCCATCGGCCAGTGCTTCCCGCAACACCTCGAACCGGGCTACCTGCTCTGCCCACGGCGCGGCAAGCTGGGCGAAGATGTCGGCGCCACGCGACAGGGCGAGCAGCATGGACTGCATGTTGTGGATCTTGTCGGCGCATGAGATCGCCTTGGCTTCGGGCGAGGCAGCCCGGATATGCTCAATGTAGGCGGCCTTGCGGTCCCTCCAGGGGAGCTTCTCGCCCTGCCGGTACTTCTCGCGCTCCGACACCTGGCGCACCAAGCTTAGCACGGTCTCGCCGAACTCGGCAACAGCGTCCGCCATGCTGGGTCGATCTTCGAGGACATCGTGCAGCAAACCTGCAACCACGGCCTCTTCCGAGCAGTCGTGCTCCGCGAGCAGGTAGGCGACGGCGTAGGCGTGGGCGACATACGGGAGCTGTATGTCGGGATCTTTGCGGAACTGGTCGCGGTGCGCGAGCGCGGCCAAGTCCATCGCCTTGTGAAGGCGGACGGAGAAAGGAGTCACGATGGCACCTCATTATGAATCGGCGCAGACATTCGCCGATGGTACCACGGCCCCGTTCCCGGCGCCACCAAACGAGGCGCGCCGTGGTAAGAGCCGGTTTCGCCTCGGTTCATTCCCCTCGCCTCATCCTCTCCGACGCCTCCCACGACTTCTGCTTCGTACACCTTCATGCCGAACTCCAGCCGCTCCCACGCTCGCGAGGCGGCTGCGGATCCCTTCGTTGGCGCTCAGGGCTACGATGCGCTGCTCCCACGCTCGCGAGGCGGCTGCACGCAGTGCCGACATCAGGCAGCCGGCCGAGGCATCGTGGCACGCCGTGTTTGGATAGCGCAGCGTGCGCAACGCCAACGGGAAAGCCTTCGAGGGGTACGCGCACTTCGCCTGAAACCAAGCAAGTCGTGTCTGCGTCCAATCAGACATTGTGTGGCAGGCGCGCGACGCGCATGTGGTCAACAAGACGTATATGGCTGCCAACACGATGTGCGTGGCTATGCACAGTCTTTCAGAGCCACAAGCATGCTTGTATGTCGCGCACACAGCGTGTACACTCAGCAACCGACGTGCGCGTTGCCAGATGCGACGCGCACACTGCCAAACGCGAGTTTACTGCAAATCCTCGGGACGGAAGGAGGTGACAACATGGCCAGGATGAGCATCAGTGAGGCCACGGATCTGCTGGGCCGACTGGTCGCCCATTGGCGCCAGCGGATGGGCGACGCGTTCGCCGTGGGTAGCCAAGAGCTGACCGACCTTGTGGCGCTTCGAGACCAGCTCGCGACAGCGATCCAGGAGTACGACGCGGCCCTGCAAGTGGCCAACGAGAAGAAGGCCACCCGAGACGCGCTCCTCAAGAACGCTGAAACGACCCGCGCCAACTACCGGCGCCAGGTCGCGATCAACAAAGGCACCGGCTCGTCGGAGTACAAGACCATTCCGGAGTCTGCCAAGGGCACCCGCAAGCCCACGGAAAGCCCGTCGACACCGTAAATGAGAGAGACCGAACGCAGGGTCGCCGTGGCTCCTACCCGGCGGCCCTGCGTGGCCTGCCAGCCACTCCATGGCGACCCGGGGCAATCGCACGCCCGCAATCACGGGCGGTTGCGGGCGTGCTGGCGCGAGCCGGCGGTTCGCCCCGTGGCTGCGCGCACCAGCGCATGGACCCACGTGACCGTGACGTGATACTGGCGCGCACCGAGCCGTGGCTGCGCGCACCAGCGCGTGGACCCACGTGACCGTGACGTGATACTGGCGCGCCCGAGCCGTGGCTGCGCGCGCCAGCGCGTGGACGCACGTGACCGTGACGTGATACTGGCGCGCACCGAGCCGTGGCTGCGCGCGCCAGCGCGTGGACCCACCGGCTACGCGCCGGCAGCTACAACCGGAGCGGACGCACGGCGTCCGTGTGCCGAAGCTGCGTGCGAAGCACGTTCCGCCGCTCCTGCGCCGTTCATGCGATTGCCCTGCATGGCGGCCGGGCGCGCCCTTCGCGGTTCAGTCGGTCTCACGCGCTCGGATACAGCTTGGTCAGCACGAACTCGTTGTGGTTCATGACCTCGGCGCAGGCCCACCGGCCGTTGGCGACGCGGAGCATCATGTCCCACAGCTTGTCGCCGGCCTGATCGAGGGTCAACTCGCGTTGCAGGATGCCCGAGACATCGACATCGATGTGCTCTTTCATCAGTTGCGCGGTCTTGGGGTTCGCCGTGAGCTTGATCACCGGCTCGATCGGGTTGCCGATGACGTTGCCCTGCCCCGTCGGGAAGAGGTGGCAGGCGAAGCCGGCGGCAGCCCAGAGCGTGACGGCTTCCGCCGCTGCCGACGAGGTGTCCATGAACCAGAGACCGGGGCCTTTGGGGCTCTCTGCCGGCTCCAGGCAGCCGACGTACTTGCACTTCTTGCCGATCTTCTGCAGGTTGCCGAGGGCCTTCTCCTCGATAGTCGTCAGCCCGCCACGGATATTGCCCTTGGTCGGCTGCGAACCGAAGAGGTCGGCGCCCTGCGCCTTGACCAAGTCTTGGTAGCGGTCGAACATCCGCATGAACTCGGCGGCGGCTTCCGGCGTGGCGGCACGCTTGGCGCAAATGTGCTCACCACCGGTGATCTCGGTCGTCTCGCCGAAGCTGATCGTGCAGCCCAGCTTGTCCAAGCGGTCGAACACGTTGCCGACCGTCGGGTTGGAGGCCAGCCCGGAAGTCGTGTCCGACTCGCCGCACTTGGTCGATACCCAGAGGTCGGTAATGTCGCACTTTTCGCGCTTCTGCTCGCTGGCCCAGAGCTTGTATTCCCAGGCTTTCCAGGACGCCTGCCGGACGCACTCCATCTGGCCTTTCAGCTCGATGGAGAAGCCGGCAATCTTCTCGCGGCCGAGCGCCTTGACGCCTTGGACGATGCGGTCAGTCCACTCGTCTTCAATGCCGATGACGACGCACGCGGCGACGTTGGGGTTGGCGCACGTGCCGATGATCGTCCGGAAGAACAGCTCCAGGTCTTCCCCGAACTGCAGCCGCCCGTAGTGGTGCGGAATCGCCATGGTGCCCTGGATGTGCGCCGCCACGGCCTCAGCGGCGGCGTTGGAGATGTCGTCCAACGGCATAATCACGACGTGATTGCGGATGCCGACGCGGCCGTTCTCGCGGCGGTAGCCCTGGAACGTTCTGGGAAGTTTGGTCTTGGTTCTCGCAGCCATTGTCTACCACCTCGCCGTCTTCAGGTTATGAGTGTGGACCTGCTGCCCCTGCTTGATGTCCTTGGAGGCGTTGCCGATGGCCTCGTCGTATTTCCTCACCGGGTCGCCCTTGGCAATGTCGCCAAGAGCGATCTTGTGTCCCAACGGGATGTCCTGCTGGGCCTTCAGGTGAAGGGTGGAGTCGAGGTCCATGTTCCAGCCGGTGAGAGACTGGCCCTTCTTGACGTCCACCGCCATCACGCCGACGGTGTCTTCCTTGCCGTGCACGAGATAGTGCACCATAGTGCGAACTCCTTTCCTTGTTCGGAGG
>PEVN01000252.1 GCA_002779825.1 Armatimonadetes bacterium CG06_land_8_20_14_3_00_66_21
GCTCGGGCTCGCCCAGTTGCGGAAGCTGGAGGGGTTCAACGCTTCCCGCCGGCGGCTCACGCGGGTGTACCATCAGCGGCTTGCCGAAGTCCCTGGTGTAACCCTCCCGTTCGTCGGGCGGGAGGCGGAGTCGGCCTGCCACATTCTGCCCGTGCTGCTGCCCGAGAGCGCCGACCGAGCCAAGGTGATGGCGGGGCTTCGCGAGGACGGCATCCAAACGAGCATTCACTACCCGCCGATTCACCAGTTCTCGTTCTATCGAGAGTCCGTGCTTACGGCCCTCGTCAGCCTGCCGGTGACTGAGGCGGTGGCTGCCCGTGAACTGACCCTGCCGCTGTTCCCGACGATGACGGAGGAGCAGGTAGAGCGGGTGGTGGAGCGACTGCGAGCGCGCCTCGTAGGATAGGCTTCCAGCCTGTCATCATCCCTGAGATGCTGTTCAACGCAGAGACGCAGAGACGCAGAGACGTAGAGAAGGGCGAGAGCTGATCCCTGAACTACGGGCTGCGAGTCGGCCGCGGTGACTTCGAGGGCAAGCACCTCGTCGTGGTGGTGAAGTACGTCGAGGAAGCCACCGGACGTTGTGGGTACGTCAGTAGGCCTATCTCAGCCGCAGCGTTCATTCGAGAGGAGACCAGCTATGGCCGCTCAGTCACAGACTGGGCCCGTCGTGTCCGTGAGCTACGACCAGAGTTCAGACATCCTTACCTTCGCATTCACCCCCAAGCCGCAACCAGCAGTCGCTGAGGAAGCTGGCGATGAGGTTTGGGTGCGCTATGACCCCCTGACCCGGCACGTAGTGACTGTCGAGGTTCTCAACCTGGGTGCCCGGGTTCAAGCGGCCTTCGGACCGTCGCTCAGGTACTCCGAGCGAGTGGACCCGGATCGCTTGCAGGCAGTCCACGGTCTGGTGCTGGAGCAGGGATGACGATCGACAGCGCCCAGGGGCCCAGCACGGCGGACTCCGAGGTCAGGGACTTCGCGTTGTTCAACGCAGAGACGCGAAGGTGCAGAGAAGGGGGATCGGATGGCGATTTGGGATTTCGGATGGCAGATTGGGAAGGGCGGAACGCAGAGACGCAGAGGCGCGGAGAGCGCCGACAGAAAGGAGCTGCCCCATGGGTGTCACCTACGTGGAAGGTCTCGTGAGTGGTCCTACCGGCAGACAAGCGACGGTCAGGTTCCTCGTGGACAGCGGGGCGAAGTACTCACTTCTCGGCAACAGGGACTGGCAGGCCATCGGGCTGCAGCCGAAGCGCACGATGACGTTCACCCTTGCCGATGGCACCACAGTGGACCGGGAGGTCTCTGAGTGCCTGATCTCGCTGCCGGAGGGCGAGGCCCACACCCCAGTGATCCTCGGCGAGCCCGGAGATGAGCCGCTCCTTGGCGTGGTGACGCTGGAGATCCTCGGCGTCGTGCTGAACCCGTTCAATCGGACGCTCCAGCCAATGCGAATGGCGTTGGCCTGAGTCGCAGGACGGATGGGCGGGGTACCCCGTTCTGGCAAGAGGGGCTGCCAGCCTCCCACCTTCGAGATGCTCTTCAACGCAGAGACGCAGAGAGGCAAAGGCGCAGGGAGGGGCCGGGTTCTTCTCGTGTGTGCCGCGTTAATCAACGTGTTCGTGGACGGTTCCGGGACGTTCCCTTCGGCATGACCTACTCACCGCAATCCAAGCAGCAGACTTGGCAAACCGCTCCAGTGCTCGTACAGGCGCAGGCGCTGCTTGACACCCTCGGGCGAGTCCACGCGATAAGCCGCGCGAGGTCGCGCGAGCCGGGCCGCGCCGCCGTGGACCCGTGCGCTTGGTCCTGCACGCACACGTTGTCGGCCAAGTACGGCGAGCAGCACCTCGAAGCCCAACTCGAACGCTATTCGCGAACCTTAGCGTCCTTCGCGGATGCCTACGGACCCGGCCCTGTCCTCCTCGTCACCGCCCCCGCCCGGATCGAGCTGTGTGGCGGGCACCTCGACTACATCGACTACTTCCAGGACAAGGTGCTGACCTTTGCCAGCCGCGAGTACGACATGCTGATGGTTGCGCGACCCCGGGCCGATCAGACCGTGCGCGGGATCAGCCTTCAGCCCGGGTTCGCGCCGTTCGAGTTCTCGATTGCCGACTTCCCAGGCGGGCGCTCCTGTCACGGCGGCAGCGCTGAGTTGGTGCGCAGCGAATGGCTCTCGTATCTGGACTACGCGGGCACGCCAGAGCCCGACTGGTCCAACTACCTCAAGGGGTCTGGGTTCTACCTCCAGCATCTGTATCCGGAGCGGCAGATCCGCGGGATAGACCTCGTGGTCAATTCCACCATTCCGCCCAGCGGCGGCGCGTCCTCGTCGTCGGCGTTGGTTATGTGCTCGGGGTATGCTTTCCGCGCCCTGAACGGGCTGCCCGCCGACCCTGAGGAAATGGCCACGTCCGGCGCCCAGGCAGAGTGGTACGTGGGCACCCGTGGCGGCATGATGGACCATGCGACTATGGCGTTCGGCAAGCCCGATCACGCCGTGCGGATCACCTTCCAGCCGTTCTCAGTGGCGGCCGTGCCGACGCCGGCAGACGGGTACGAGTGGGTCACGTTCTACTCCCACCCCACCGGCGTCACCCCGGAAATCCTTGCCAAGGACAACGAGATCTCCGCCGTCTCCTGCAGCATTCTCCCCCTGCTGATCGAGCGCGCCCTCTCGGACTCGCCGGACTTGGAGACCCCGTGGCGGGCGTTTCTCCGCGGTGTCGAGCGGGAGGATGCTGATGGGATTGCCGACCTGGTTCTGCACTGCCAACCCTTGCTTGACAGCCTCCCGGAGACCCTCAGCCTCCAAGAGCTCGCCGAGATAGTGCCCGGGCTGCGCGAGCGAGTCCGCCGCCTGTACCCGTCGCTGGCGCAAATCCGCGGCGCTGAGTGGCCGATGCCCATCCGCTCGAAGGCGCGATATCACTTGGGCGAAGTCCAGCGGGTGATCGAGGAGTCCAGGACCCTTGAGCAATCCACGTCCGGTTCGGACGAGGGCGAGGTGACGGCGAGCATCTCGCGTTTGGGACGCCTGCTGGACGAGACCCATGAGGGGCTCCGCGATCTGTACGGGGTGAGCACCGACGAGGTGGAGAACCTCGTGGGCTGCGTGCGATCCCACCCAGCCGTCCTCGGCGCGCGGGTCATGGGGTTCGGACTGGGGGGGAATGTGCTTGCCCTCGTGAAGAGTGCGGCTGTTGGCTCGGTCATCGAGAAGGCGCAGACCGAGTACTACCGCCCTCGCGGGCGCGACGGTGTGGCGGACCTCCACATCCTGGTGCACACGCCCGGCGCCGGGCTCGGACCGGTTGATCCCTTCGCAGGCGCGCGGTCCACGCTGATCGGGCTGGCGAACCACTGGGAGAACTGGCAGGCGAATGATCCCGACATCCTGTCACTGGCGAGCGGCATGCTGGGCATCGAGGGGCTGGCTGACTACACGCCGACTCGACCGATCAAGCCGCTCGTCCTCTGTGGAGGGAAGAGTACCCGATTCGGTGGCGATCGCCCCAAGGTGCTGGCCGAGATCCTCGGCAAGCCGGCTCTGGAGTGGGTGCTGGAGGTCCTTCGGTCCCTCCCGAACTCGTTGCCGCCTCTGTTGTTGACCAGCAACGAGAAGAGCACCTGTGAGCAGATCCGCCAGCAACTGGATGGGCGCTTCGAGGTCGGGTATCTCGTCGACAATGACCTGCTCGGAACCGGCCACGCGGTCTGGCTCGCCAGAGAACGCCTCGCTGACTTCGACGGCATCACGTTGGTCACGGAGGGCACCCAGGCAGTGCTTCAGCGCGATACCGTGCTGAAGTCGCTCCTGATCCACGAAGCCGTCGGTTGCGCCGTCATGACCATGCCCACTACGGCCAAAGACCGTCCCTACGCATACCTGCGGCGCGACGACCAAGGCTTCGTCTGCGACTCATGCGAAACCCGCCTCGAAGGCGCGCCGCCGATCGAACGGGGCGAGGACAACGTGAGCGTGTACTTCATGGAAGGACGCGAACTGCTTCCGGCGCTGGAAGCGGCGCGGCAACGCGCCTTGGACCGCAGCACAGGCGCTTACCGCCTCGGTCAGCTCGGCTTCCCCAACGAGATAGTGAAGTCGCTCGTGGCGGCAGGCAGACTGGTACTTGGGCTGTGCCTGGCGGAGGAGTGGGAGGCGCAGAGCCTCAAGACGCCTTCGGACTGTGCGACCGTGGCGCAGTGGGTGGCTTCGCGCAACACGCGGACGCCCGGTCAGCGAAGCGATTGGACGGAAGGGAGCGAAGGATAGCATGAGCAGCACGGAGACGACCTATGCGGAGTTTGGGCTCACGAGGGCCGAATGGATCACGGAGACCCCCCGACCGCTATTGACGGTGATCGTCGCCAGAGACGGCCAGCGGTTCTCTGCCTGCTGCCCGGAGTTGGATCTGCTCACCGAGATGGATACGGCTGACGCGGCCCTTGCCGATCTGCTGTCGATGATGCGTGAGTACGCAGAGGAGTACCAGGCCGACAGGGCTCGGTTCTGTCGTAGCCCGAATCGAGCCCACCACTATCCGTTCATTCAGGAGATCCTGAGATGCGCGGATCTCTGGGAGTTGCGGGAGAAGGTGAGCGTCCGCTTTGGCCACCTACACCTATCGCCAATTCCGTAAGGCGTTGGGTGCCGCGGGTTTCGAGCTCGTCCGCAGCGCCAAGCACGAGACCTGGCGCAAGGAGCTGGCAGACGGGACGATTCTGCAGGTCCGAATGAGTCACAAAGGCAACCGCGATATTCCGCCTGGCACGTTCCATTCCAGGGCATGCTGCGCCAGTCGGGGATGGATGAAGACACATTCCGTGGGCTGCTATGAGAGGCGCGGCCGTCAGCAGCAGCCCGGAGACCGAGGTCAACGGCGGGAGTTCGACTTCCTGTACGTGGGCCGAGACGCCGTCCTCCTCAACGAAACCAAGTCCGCGGCGAAGCCCGAGTACGCCAAGAACTTCGTCGAGTTCGTGCGCACGGGATGGATCGTCGCACCGAACGCTGAGGAAGCGCGCTTGGTCACCGTATACGTCAAGGGATGAGAGCAATGCCTGATCTGTTCGACGTGGTTGAACTCACTCACGATGTTCCTGAACGCGGCCTACGGTCGGGAGAGCGAGGCACGGTTGTGGAGCGCTACTCCGAGGAGGCCTACGAGGTTGAGTTCGCCAACGAGAAGGGCGAAACCGTGGATCTCCTGGCGCTGCGTCCGGACCAGTTCATCGTTGTGTGGCTGGCCCGGACGCGAACGTGGGTGCCGCTCCCTGAGCAGGTTGCACAACTGGTCGCGAGTCTGGCCGAGCCGGCGGGCTCGGAGGTGCTGGACTTCGCGCGTTCCCTGCTTCTAAGGGATCGCGCCCGCTACCGACGAGCGCACCAGCCCGTCGGTACAGAACCGCAATGAAACGCGGCCTGGAGTGGGCAACTGACTGCCGTGGGCGACTGGAAGACCAGCCCTTGGGGGTGCCTCCTGCCGTTACGGGACGGCCGCGCGGCACTTGGAGACGCGCCTCCGCGACGATTGGAGGAGAAAGCTGATGGCAACGACTGAAAAGACCCTCGACAGGCTTCACCATCTGGAAGCCCTTTATCGCCACGGATACCGTAGCGAAGTCATCGACCGGTCTCTGGGAAAGATTCTCGCTTTGGAGAGAACAACAGCCACGCGTCAGTTCGGTGAGCTGGAAGGTCGATTGCGAGAACTTGAGGTTGAGTACCAGATGTCGTCGAACGACTTCTATCGACGCTTCCGTGCAGGTGAGTTGGGCGACGCAATAGACTTCGTCGAATGGAGCGCTTTTTACGAAATGCGCGAGTCTGTACGAAAAGGCCTCGAGGTCCTCGGAGCTGAAGTTGCTTGACGGAGTCCACCTCCTACCTCGTTGGGATCAAGTCGAGATTGGTAGCGAGCTCTGCTGTGGTCTCGGTCGAGGTCGTGCAAGAGCATGCCTTACCGGACCGAGGGTACTTTCGTGCCCGGCTGACACTCGCCAACAGCGACTTCCTGGAGGTGGCGGAGTACTTTGTTGTTGAAGAGGGACTTTGCCAGACGATACGGTATCGCTATCAATGGATGGATCAGTCGAAGCAGGTGCTGAAGAAACGGTGGGACAACGTCGAGCACTTCCCCGGCCTGCCGAACTTCCCACACCATGTCCACGAAGGTGAGGAATCCTTAGCTGAGCCGGGCAGATCCGTGAGCATTGTCGAGCTCATCGACCTCATTGAGCAGGAGCTGGCCTGCTGAGTCGTTGGCAGGAACCTGACAACGGTCGATCCATGATGTCCGCGGCGAAGCCGGAGTGCGCCAAGGACTTCGTCGAGTTCCTGCGCAGCGGCGAGTTCGCGCGCTACTTCCCGGCCTACGCGGACAGGCCGGTTGTGCCCGCGTTCTCGTCGGAAGTGCTGAACCTGGCAGAAGTGCGGGAAGGGCAGGAAGGGGACCCGGGCTCGGGAGACACAACGGGTTTGAGAATGCAGAACGCAGGTTGCAGATTGAGTTGAAGGAACCGAACTGCGGAGTACGCGGAGAAAGTGGGGAAGCTGTGGAACTGAAGATCACGACGGAGGTGCTTCAGCGGGGGCGCCGGTTCGTCGCCCGCTGTCCCGAGCTGGACCTCGTCTCGCAAGGAGCCTCGGCGGAAGAGGCAAAGCGAAACCTGTTGGAGACGATCGAGATCCAGTTTGAGGAGATGAACGAGTTGGGCTCGCTGGATGACTTTCTGGCTGAGTGCGGCTACCATCGCGAGGCGCCCTCCTGGGAGCCCGGTGTGGAACTGGTCGGTATGGAGCGCGCTGCGTTGCAGGTTGCGTGATGCCTCGACTCGTCCCTGTTCACTGGGAGGTGCTTGTGCGCGTTTTCAAACGCTACGGGTGCGCATACAAGCGGAAGAAGGGGTCTCACCACGTCTTGCTCTGTCCGGGCGCCAGACGCGCAATTGTGATCCCCGAGTACGAGGAAGTCGATGTGGATATCATCAAGAGCAACATGCGGACAGTTGGAATGTCTCGGGAGGAGTACTTCGAGCTGCTGCAGGAGGTATTGTGAGGCAGAGAGGTGAGCGCGGAGTATTGGGGGGCGATGGGGACGACTGGACGACAGGACAACGGGGACGCACCACACAGCCACTGAGAACGCGGAGAGAGTGGAGCAGGGCAGGAGAACAGGGAACCCGAACCCCGGCGCGAGGTGCTGCACGCAGCAGTGGGCACCCAGCGCAATCGTTCGGGAGATGACCGACCACACAAGCGCCGGGAGTTCGACTTCCTGTGCGTGGGCCGCGACCAGGGCAATCGCATGAAATCTGAAGAGCGCATGGTCTTCGCCCTGAAAGGGCAGCCCGAGAGTAGCCCAGTGGCTTCAGCCCTGGGACCACTCGCCGCGAAGTGCCGCCAAGTCCTGAAAGGACGGCTGAAGGGGTGAATCAGCCGTCCTTTCAGGACTTCGGGAGGTCTGCGCGCCCCAGGTCCCAGGGCTGAAGCCTCGAACCCTCGGGGTTCGAGGGGCTACTCTCATTTGGTCCTTTCAGGACCCGAATCCGCCCGGCACAATTTCATGCGATTGCCCTGGGGCCGCGACGCCGTCCTGCTCAACGAAACCAAGTCCACGGCGAAGCCCGAGTACGCCAAGGACTTCGTCGAGTTTCTGCGCAGCGGCGAATTCGCGCTCTACTTCCCGGGCTACGCGAACAGACCGGTTGTGCCCGTGTTCTCGTCGCTCTATGTCCCCGACGACGTGGTTGCCTATCTGACGGGACACGGCGTGTATGTGGTCGGAGGCGATGGGAATGCTGAATCTTGCGGAGGTGCGGGAGGCGCGACAACAGAACGGGTGATGGAAAGCCACGAGCGCTTCCTTGCGGGTCCCCAAAGCTGGGGACGGCACCATGGCCACCTCCGTCTCCCGAACGGACTGGTGAAGTCCCTCGTCTCCAACCGAAGACCGGTGCTCGGTTTCTGCCTGGGGGAGGGCTGGGAGTCGCAGAGCGTCGAGGCTGACGCCAACGCGTTCTCGGTTGCGGAAGCCTTCTGTAGGCGACCATATGGCTGCCACCAGTAGAGGCTCACAACCAGTGGACCGTGCCATTACCGCAACCGGCGACCCCGACAGAGCATCAGTTCAGGCGAGTGAGGCGCGAAGGGTCTGGGAAAGGCGCGCTACCGAGTGCCACGACGACCTCCGGAGTGTGCTGTTCAAGGGGCTTCCGGAGGTGCTCAACCAAGAGATCCACCACCGTCACGTCGCGGCCGTACTTGAGGGGTTGGCGGGTCTCCCAGAGAACGCGGTTGTGCTGGACGTTGGCTGCGGCTATGGACGCGTATCGGCCGCCCTGCGCCGAATGAGACCCGGGTGGCATCTCGTGGGCGCCGACATGGCACGGCCGTTTGTGGAACGGTACCAGCAGTATGTCGGCGGGTCCCCGACGTCGGGGGTGTGTGCGCAGCTACCATGGCTACCGTTCGCTGAGTCCACGTTTGATGCTGCCGTTGTGGTGACCTGCCTGATGTACTTCGAGAGTCCTGGGTGGGTCACGGCCCTGAGGGCGATCCTGCAGACCGTCAAGCCGACCGGCTCACTGGTGATCATCGAGCCGGGATGGCAGGGCGAGTTCATCTACACCGTCGGCGGCATTCTGCCACGAATCCTCGGGCGCAGAGCAGGCGGCCCGTCGCCCACTGGGGGCCGGGCCTTCTCGTTGTCGGAGTTCGCGGCGGGAGTGCGTCACGCTGGCGGCCGGCTCCGCCAGATCTGGGGCATGCCCGTTCTTACGTGTCTTCTCACGCCCCTCGCCGGCATCGCCCAGGTGTCGCCTCGTACGGCGCGGCGAGTGTGCGCGGCGAGTCGCGCCGTCGACCGTATTGCTCAGACCCGCGGAGCGGGATCAGTCTACGTCGCGGCATCCGTATCCCCGACATGAGCGTCGGACGCCAACTGCATCTGGTCTCGTACTACTTCGCGCCACTCGGCCGTGCCGATGGGGTCAACCGGACCTACCTGGCGAAGTACCTGGCAGAGGCGGGGTGGGATATCGATGTGATCAGTTGTGGCAATCCCGGTGGCTTCCTCTCGAACACCGCCTATGACGACTCCCTCCTGGAAGTGCTGCCCGGAAACGTCCGAATCCACAGGCTGCATTCCCGAGTGTCTGCGACTATCGGGGATCTCCTCGGGTTGCTGCGACTCATCCCATGCACCAAGTCTGGGTGGTACTGGTCTGTCAGAGGTCGGGCTGCCGCGCTGACCAAGCCACCTGGCATCCTGCTGGCTGTGCTTCCGCCCCGCGCCAACGGCGATCTGGCTTGCTGGATTGCTCGCAGTCGTGGGCTGCCATACGCGCTCTACTTCGTGGACGACTTTCTCGCGCCACAGGTTGAGACGGTTCGGAACGCAGCGGTGGTCTTCGCTGCAACGGACCAGATCCGG
>PEVN01000200.1 GCA_002779825.1 Armatimonadetes bacterium CG06_land_8_20_14_3_00_66_21
GCGGTTGCCGTGGTCCTGGAACAGGATTGGGCCTGTCTGGACTGAACCGGAACCGCTGGTGCCGCGGGCAGGCAGCCGGACTCGGTCGTGGATCAGGACGCCGTTGTGGTGGACGGTCAGCACGGCGTCGTTCATCTTCTTTGTCTGTTCGTTGTACCGCGGGGCGCGGAACTCGATCTCGTAGGTCTGCCACTGGAGCGGTGGAGCGCACATGTTCACCAGGGGTTTTGCCACCTTGTAGATCCCGCCGCACTCGTTGTCCTCGCCGCTGAGCCCATAACTGTCGAGCACTTGGACCTCATAGCGTGACTGCACGTAGACGCCGCTGTTGCCGCGCCCCTGCCCGCGGGCGTCCGGCATGAACGGCGAGCGGAACTCAAGGTGGATTCGATGGTCGGCGAACTGCTTGGTTGAGACCATCGAGCCTGCGCCGGGGGTAACCTCCATGGCTCCGTCGATCAGACCCCAGCTTCCGGGGAGGATGGGTCTGCCGTTGAGCACCCTCCATTTGGCGGCGGCAGCGTCCGTGCCCTCCGGCGCGAAAGGCTCGTCGAACAGGGCGGTGGCCCCGGTCTTCCCCTTCACGAAGTAAGGACCGGACAGCTCCCACGCGACGATGGTCCCGGCGCTGTCTCCCTGGTAGTCGCGGAGGGCATGCCCCTCCTGCGGTTCCGGCAGCGGCTCGAACTTCAGCCCGTCGAGGTCCTTCCCATCGCGGCCGCGGACGCGGCAGCAAGCGCCCCATCCACCGTTGCCCTGGCAGACCTTGAGCGTCAACTCGTTCCAGCCTTCGCGGAGTTCGACGTCCACGCGGTCTTCCCAGGGCTTGAGCGCACGATTCCTGTTGACCCCGTGCACGATCGCTCCATTGAGCCGCACCTTCACGCCGTCGTCGCTGCCCAACTCCAGCCGCGCGGGCTGCGCTCTCGGTGACCAGACGCGGCTGCGCAGATAGACCACGCGGTCCTCGCCGCGCACGAGCCTGCTGAGGTTGAGGAGGAAAGGCTCGGTGCCCTGGCTCTGCCACCCATCCAGGCTGGTGCTATCGAACAGCACAACCGCGCCGGCAGGCGGCTTGGCGCCAAGAGTGGGCGACAGCCTCACCACGTGCCTCAGCGAGAACGCACCCTCGCGCTTGCCGGTCAGCTTGCCGGCGAACTCGCCCTGCCCAATGCGCGCCGCGTCGTCGAAGGTCACGCCGCCGTCTGTGCGGGTGCCCTTGAGAACGGCGACGGGCTCAAAGCGCCGATCGAACGCGTCGAGCAGGTTCGCCTGGTAGCCTTCTTTCCCCCAGCAGATCACCTGTGCGCAGAGCGGCCTATCGGCGCCGTCGGCGGCCTTCAACATGCCTTGCCAGTCACCCATGAACGGATCCATGGTCGCCGCCGTCTCGGCACGGGCGAGGCCGGGGAGGAGCACAAGGCACAGGCAGAGCGGAGCAAGCAGTTTCCTCATGACGACGCCTCCTCTGCAAACGCTTCCACGAGGGCCACGGCATTCTCCGTCGGCGTCTCCGGCTGAAGCGGTTTCGCGGGTGCGAGAATGTAGCCTCCGCCCGCCGCCATCTCGGTGCGGAGGCGGCGGACCTCGTCGCGGATCTGCTCGGGCGTGCCGTGGGGGATCATGCTCTGGCTGCCGAGCCCGCCCCAGAGTGCCAGTCTGTCGCCCCACAGGCGTTTCAGTTCGTAGGGGTTCATGCCGGCGGCTTCCGGTTGCACGCTCTCGAGCACGTCCAGCCCAATCTCGATAACGTCGGGGATGATACCCGCATGGCGTCAGTCAGCACGTTCTGAAAGCCACGCAGGTTCCAGCTCAACTCAAACAGCCCCCAGCCGAGGTGACCAATGAGGAACTTGTCGCTGTGCTCTCTGCAAGTCTGTCGCGCCTGCTCTTTGGCATCCGGCCGGAAGAACACCGCGGGCTCGGGAAACGCGTAGCCATCGAGCGTCGGTCCCCGCAGCGGTGGCTCTTCCAGATGGAACGGCCGCCGATCCTCTCGCCGCACCGCCCCGTACGGATCACGAGCGAGTCCGCCGTCGAGTGCCTCCCGACGCCTCGTCTCAACGGGGGCCACGCCGGCCATGTATGCTGTCAGCCGCTGGCGCCAGTCGGTCCCGCCGTAGTGGTCATCAAGGCGCGTCGCCACCTCCGGCTCGATGGGCAAGGTGTAGGGGACGACCGGCGTTTCGCGGTGGTGGATCTGGTGGAGGATGATCTCGCGAGGCGTCATCGGTGTTGTTCCTTTCTCTCGAGTTGCAGCAACGGGCGCACAGCGAGGCCCTCGAACCGGACGCTGGCGTTCTGAGCCGAGAAGAACAGCCGGTCACCGTCGAGGTCCCGCGGCGCCCGCATGACGAGGGTTCGCCGGTTGTCTATGCACACGTCCAGGATGTCGCCCTTCGCAATCAGCTCCACGTCGAAGGGGCGATCCAGGCCTTCGACGTTGTAGAGGGACGCGCCTTCGTTCTGTTCCACGGAGTTGCTGTCTGGCCGGCGCCAGCAGACCTGCTGGCGCAACGGCTCGAAGCGTAGCTCCTGACCGGTCGTACCGGCGCTGGAGCCGCGCACGCAGACGCTGAAGAACGACGCGCCCAGGTCGGGAACGGCGCGGAAGGAAAGCCGGTAGTCGGTCGGCACGCCGTCGAGGACCGCCACGGCCAGCCCTCCCGGGGCGGTCAGGCGAATGCCGTCACCGGCCACCTCGGCGCCCGGCGTGAGCGCTCGCGACTGAAGCCGTGCAGGCGCCCCCGCTGTGGGGACCATCTCCGCCGGGAACTTGGTCGCCAGCGATCCCTCGGCGTTCTGCGTGACTTCCCGGAAGACGACGTTGCCCCCGTAGCCGCCATCCGCAAGGAATGCCGCCCCGAGGCGTCGCCCGCCGGAGAAGGCCGCTGTCTTCATCACTCGCGCCTGCGGCCCATCGAGCACGTCCACGGCGGGCCGCTGCCACGGCCCCAATGGGTTGCGCGAAAGGCGGTAGCGCGCGACCCCGTCATTGCTGAAGAGCAGGTATACCCGCGAAGGTTAAGAACACACCGAAGTCCCGGTGCGACTTCGGCTCCGTCTGGGAGAATACCCTCTGTCCTACGTCTGCTGCACGCCTGCCGGGGAAGTTCCGCGAACTTCCACTTCGGTGTGTTCTTAACCTTCGCGGGTATAGGTCACCGGCTGACCTTCGTTCAGGAGCCGGTCGAACAGGTCGGGTACCTTGCCAAGCAGGTCCTGGTTCAAGGTGAAGGGCGGCGCCTCGTCGACTGTGTCGCCCTCGCCGCCGGCGTAGCGTCCCAAGGCTTCGAACACGCCCCGTACTTGGGCCGTCTCGGTTTCCAAGCGCGCGCAGCCCAGGAACCGGGTGAAGTACTGTGCCGGCTCCGGCCGGGTTTGATCATCGTGAACCTTGAGCGCCACATCGGGCCGGTCGGGGTGCGGCATCAGAGCGGACTTGTAGAGGCGCTCTTCCCCGGGCTCCGGGAGGCAGTTGTCCAACGCCCGAATGTCGATGCCGAAGCTTGCGCGGGAGGTGGTGAGCTGAACCTTGTACGCTTCTGCCGGCCGGAATTTGAACGCTGCGAAATACTGCCGCTCGCTCTCCCGGTCGCGGAACACCGTGACAGCGAACACCCCCGTCGACGCAATGACCGGCGACTCGGCGTGGAGGGCTGTGGCCATTTCACACGATACTGCGAAACACGAGGCGTCGTCACCCAGAGCGCGTTCCCGCCACTTCGGCAGGGGCGAATCCGCCAACAGATTTGCCGCCCGCGTGCGCCGGGTTTCCGTCGGCCGCAACAGCTGACCGACGTGCCGCTTCACGAAGTCAATCAGCTCGCCCCGCAGCTCCGCCAGCGGCAGCGGCGCCTCGGACAGCGTGGGCGCTTGTTGCTGCGGGTCGAGGACGTGGAGGCAGAGCGTCTTCAGGTCGAGGTGGGTGGACATGGAAACTCCCGGGGGCATCGAGGATGCTTGGCTCTGGATCGCGGCGCCTGGCGCGGGCGTGCGGTTGGGAGCCAGCGCCCGGCAATCGCTCAGCCGCCTCCCCAGCACTCGACGGTTCCGTCCTGAAGCGCGATGAAGAGCCGACTCTCGGCAACGGACATGCCGTCGAAGACCGGTCGTGCAGACAGCGGGTACTCGCTCAGCGTCGTGCCCGAGGCGGCCGACACCAGCCGCAGGAAACAGCCGGCTGCGCCGGTGAAGCCGGCGAGCGCTTCGCTCTCATTGGTGAAGCTGAGCCTCGCCGTGTCCTTTTTGCCGAGGTCGGGCGGTCCGGCCACTGCGAGCTGATCGGGTGTCAGGACCAGTGCGCGGACGATCAGGGAATCGGGGTTCGACCAGAGGAACGCCTTCCCCGGCTGCTTGCCGGGTTGTCCGCGCCGTTGCTCCGCGGGGGTTGGGCCGGCGCTGTCTCGGTTCCTCGCAAAGAGGTGATAGGCGTCGGCTTTGTGCCCGGTGGCGCCACTGCTGATGGTGATCCGGCCGTAGCCGCAGACGCGGCTGTCGTCGAAGCTGAGAATGCGGCCGAACGGCGCGTTTGCCGCAGCATTCGCCCAGCCACCCCAGCCGGTGGCGACGTCCGTGCCGATCAACCAGTAGGAGCGAACGAACCACTCTTCCCCAAGGAACCCGCCGATGGAGAAAAGGTGTGGCACGGTGGGCGCCGCCTGCTGACCGGAAGCATCGAAACGGACATGCTTCAGGAACACCGACTCGCCGTCACCGGAGAGAACGTCGGCAAGTGTACCCTCCATGTCGAAGCCTTTCGGCCCTTCCTTGCCGAGCTGCTTCCCGGTTTCCGGGTCGAGGTGATAGAGGGAGGTTCGCCCAAGCTCCGCGCCGGTGAGCGGGTTCAGGCGATAGAGAACGAGACCGCCATCGACGTAGCTGGAGCGGCCGGCGAGGACGTAGAGGACGTCGTTCTGAACCAGGACTGCGCCAGACACCGGCCACAGCGACTCCAGTTGACCGTAGACGTTCGCCAACTGCTCCTGTGGCGCCGCCCGGAAGCGCCAGACCAGAGCGCCGTCTGTGGCGCGGAGGCAGTACACAAAGCCGTCGCCGGTACCGAAGAGTACCCGCCCCTGGTAGATCGTCGGCGCGCTGTCGATGCGGCCCGAAGCCGTGTAGTGCCAGCGTTCCTTGCCTGTGGCGGTCTCCAGGGCGTAGACGGTGTGGGTGTCTGTTGCGGCAACCACGGTGGTTTCGCCGCTGACCACCGGCTGGGTCAGCTTCCCGCCGAGGGTCGCCGTCCAACTCCGCCTCAGCGAGGTCGGCAGGTTCGTGGCCGCCGTTCCACTGCGGGCGGCGTCGTGGCGGTAGGCGGGCCAGTCGGCCGGAGTTGGCGCTGCGGCTTGCGACAAGTCGGCTGTCCCCCACGCCGGGCCGCGAGTCAGAGCGGGCGCAGGCGCGAAGGTCATCTGCGGCTTGCTCCCCCGCTGCGGCGCCAGCGCCAGGAATCCCTGTAGCTTCACCTTGTTGAAGCAGGCACACGCGTTGGGCGGCGCGTACAGCAACCCATTGCTCGGCATGATCCCGTACTGGCACGTACCTCGCACCCAACTGTTGTTGCCCAGCCAACCGTCCTGGAAGCTCACGAGCTCGATCCCTGACCGGCCGGTCAGCAGGAACTTCTCGGTGGCTTTGTCACGGTAGCAGCGATGGTGGGCCATGGCTACCGGGGCGCCCTTCCAGACGAGTGCCGTCCGCAACGCACCGGTCTGGAGGTCGTAGCCCGTGAAGTCGCTGCCGACCCATACCGTGTCGCCCACCACGAACACATCCACCGGCGAGTTGTAGCCTTCGCTGCACGGCACGGTCCAGAGCGGCCTGCCGGTTTGCGCGGAATAGGCAACCAGTTCGTTCTTCGGCTTCCGCGCGAAGCCCGGTTCCTCCCAGCCATGGACCGCCCAAGTCACGGAACCGTCCCGGGCGCTGCCTTGGGCAGGGTCCCGTTCGTCGACGACGCGGTCGGCACAGAGCACCACCTCGTCGGTCGCCACCAGGGTCGGGGCCGAGAACGACATGCGCTTGGCCGGCGTGGGACGGGGCGTCCGCCAACGCTCTCGACCGGTCCGGGCGTCGAAGCAGTGCACGCCGACCGTCGTCTGGCAGAAGAGGTTGTCGCCCTTCGCCGCCAACGTCAGCGGGAGGAGAAACTCGGCTTTGGGGAAGCGCTGGCTCCACAGTTCGCGGCCGGTCGCAGCGTCAAGCACGGCAATCGCCTGGAAGTCGGTCGGCGCCGGCTCGTTGCGTGCCGACAGACCGCCGCCGAGGCGGTTGGCTTCGGAGGTGCCGATAGCGAGGTAGAGCCGGCCGTTATCGACCAGGATCTCCTCTGTTCGTTTCGTGCCGGCATAGGTGTGAATCGTTTCCCCCGTCGTTGCTGACAGCGCCGTTACCGGCGCGTCCAACCCAAGCGTGACGTACACGCGGTCCCCGTCCGTCGCCAACCGGCGCGGCAGATGGACCGGCCCAGCTCGAAAGTGCCGGAGATGGTCGCTCCACAGCGGGATGCTTCGCTCCCAGAGCGGCATGCCGTTGAAGGCGTCCTGGGCGCGGAGCTTCCATTGACCGAGAAACCGGATGGAGACCAGCGGCGCCTCGTCAACAATGTAGAACAGCTTGCCTTTGGCCGTCACGCAGGCGCTCATGCTGGCCAGCTCTTCATGGCTGCGCCCCCACCGCGGCTCGGCGATCCACTGAATCGAGCGCGGCTGGTCGATCACTGCGTCCCGCGCGACCGCGTTGTTGTCGGGGCCGTGCAGGAAGTGTCGCCACTCGTCGATCGCTGCCGGCCACGGCTTGATCAGCGTCTGCCCGTTGATGAGCGCCACGCCCAACGGGCACAGCACCCGCATCAGCTCGCGCTCGGGCACTGTCGTCGGTCCGGCTGACACAATCACGTTCACCAAATTGTCAACGTAGGGCAGGTTCTGTCCGTTGAACTGCCGGACCGAGACCGGTCCATAGATGCCGCGGGCGCGCAGGTTCTCCCGGGCGCTCCGAACTTCGGCTTCATTCGTGGCGAGACCTTGGGCCAGGAAGCTGTCGCTCAACCGCAGCTTCGCGGTGTCCGTTCCGTCGCCGCACTCGAGGTGGACCACCAGTCCGCCGGGCACGCCCGTGTCTCGCAGAGAGGATACGAGGTCCGCGCTGCCGGTGGCAGGGACCAGCAGTGCGAGGATGAGCCAGAGGTGTTTCACGATCGTTGCTCCTTTGGACACGGAAGCCTCTCGCAGCCGCGAACGCCACCCCAGCGGACCGCCGTGCCGGTCAATCTCCGAAGACAATACAGCACTTGCCGCAGTCTCCGGCGGCGGCCAACTCGTAGGCGCGGGCAATTTGGTCGAGCGGGAAGAAGAACTCGGGGTCGGAGGTCGCCTCGGGATGGAGGCGGTGTCGGTCGAGGAACTCGACCAAGTCTTCGAGATGCCGCGTACTGGTCACCCACGAGCCGTACAGTGTCAGTTGGTTGTGGATCAGCACCTCGGACACCTGGAAGTCCACGTTGTTGCCTTCCCCGACGAAGGCGCACCGGCCCCACCGGCGCGTGCCTTTGAGTGCCAGCACCCGCGCGCTGGGCGCCGCCGAGCAGTCGATGGAGCGCTCGCATTTGTGCCCGCCCGTCAGGTCGCAGATCGCGCTGAGGATCTCTTCTTCCCGCAGCTTCTTCACATTGAAAGCGTGATCGACGAGCCCCTTGGCGCGGGCGCGGCGCAGTCGGGCTTCCGACAGGTCGGTGCCGATGACCAGCGGCGCCCCCAAGGCTTTTCCCAGCATCGCCGCTGCCAGCCCCACCGGCCCGAGACCAGTGATCAGCAGGTTCGTGCTCCCGTCGATGCCCATCCGGGTGAGGGCTTCCCACGCCGTGCCGAATCCGCAGGCACAGAACGCACCATCGATGAACGTCAAGCTGTCTGCCAGCGGGACACAGACATTCTCTTCGGTGACCAGGTAGGGGGCGTGGCCGCCGGCGCGCTGCCAGCCGTGGGCTGCGCGGTGCTTCGAGCTGGTGCAGGAGATCAGGTAGCCCTCCCGGCAGTCCCAGCAGTTGCCGCAGCCGGTGATGTGGTAGACAATCACGCGGTCGCCGACTTTGCGTTGTTTCACCCCGGGACCGACTTCCACGATCTCGCCTGCCGGCTCATGACCGGCGATGGTACCCGGTTGGTACCCTTCGGGTCCCTTGCCCAGGTGCTCGCGGTAGATGCAGCGGATGTCGCTGCCGCAAATGCTGGAAGCCCGCACCTTGATCAGCACCTGCCCGGGACCGGGCTTCGGCACAGGGAACTCGCGAATCTCGACGGTGCTGTTGCCGGGCAGAATCGCGCCTCTCATGGTGTGACCGGCGACAGACTCCATGTGGGCATCTCCTTGCAATCGGTGGCGAACTTCTCAAATCGAAGGGTAACCGGTTTCTTCGGTCTTGACAGCCTGACTCGGCGGCGTTGCAGGCTCCCCTCCAGCCTGCGGCCGGGTCCGCTGTCCAGGGCAATCGCACGATGGGGGTATGCAGTTGACTCTCGTACACGCTATATGTAGAGTAGTGGTTCATGGAGGACTACCCGCGGACGATCCTGGACTTCGAGGAGCGATTCCACTCGGAGGCATCGTGTCGCGAGTATCTCTGGCAGCTTCGGTGGCCGGATGGGTTCCGTTGTCCTCGATGCGGCGGCAGCAAGGCCTGGTGGCTGCGTCGGGACCTGTACCGCTGCAGCCATTGCGATCGTCAGACTTCGGTGACGGCGGGAACCATCTTCCACCGGAGCCGCACGCCGCTACGGGTGTGGTTCCGGGCGCTGTGGTACGTGACGAATCAGAAGCACGGGGTGAGTGCCCTGGGTCTGCAGAGAGCCCTCGGACTGGGGAGCTACCATACTGCTTGGACGTGGCTGCACAAGCTGCGGACGGCCATGGTCCGACCCGGCCGAGATCGGCTGGCCGGGACGATCGAAGTGGACGAAGCCTACCTCGGTGGAGTGAAGCCGGGCAAACCGGGACGCGGAGCTGCCGGGAAGGCCTTGGTGTTGGTGGCAGCTCAGGTAGAGGGTACCCGGATCGGCCGTATTCGGCTGCGTCGCATCGCGGATGCCTCCGCCGCCAGCTTGGAACAAGCCCTCACAGAGACTGTGGAACCAGGAAGTGTGATTCGGACCGACGAGTGGAGCGGCTACACGAGCAACTTGAAGACACTGGGATACCATCACCAAGTCGTGCACAAGGGCGCCGAGGTGGGCGACAGTCGCCTGCCCCGAGTGCACCGAGTGGTGGCGTTGCTGAAACGCTGGCTGTTGGGGACGCACCAGGGCGCCGTGCGGGCCTCGCACTTGGACTACTACCTGGACGAGTTCACGTTCCGCTTCAACCGCCGGACCTCGCGCTCGCGAGGCAAGCTCTTCTACCGACTGGTACAGCAGGCGGCCACTGTCTCGCCCATTACCGAGAGCGAGATCGCGGGCGGCCGGACGCTGGGCTGACACACCATATATGGGGTGTACGAGAGTCAACTGCATACCCCCATGCTCGTAATCGCTGCGCGGAGCCATGGCCCGGTGCTTCCAGCCGTGCATGAGGCTCAATGACTCGCTTTCTGCGCCGGGTGTGCAAGCGTATCGTGAGGGAGTTGCTCCCACCGTGTGCCTGGCGGGCGTGGCAGGCCATGAGGGATCCCGAGCGCGATCTAAAGGCCTACAAGTGTGGCCCGCGGATCCCCTGGTCGCGAGGGTATGGCGACCATCGGACCCGGATTGTGCAGGAGGCTCTTGCGCAACCGGACTTGCTGCGGCGTTTCCGCGATGGTCTGCCTTTGCCGAAAGGTTGGGGCTATGCGGTTGACGAGGGGTGCGTTGAATGGCCGTGGTTACTCGCCCACCTGACCTCTGACCCCGGACGCTTGCTGGACGCAGGCGCCGGGCTGAACCGGGAGTTCCTGTTGACTTGTCCGTCCTTGCGAGGCAAGACCATCCATATGGTGTCGCTTTCGCCCGAACAGAACTGCTTCTGGAGACTCGGTATCAGCTACCTGTTCACGGACCTGCGTGACTTCCCAGTCCGTAACGGCTACTACGACACTGCCGTCTGCCTCTCCACCTTGGAGTTCATCGGCTGCGATGTGTCGCTCTACACGGGCAACGTCACTGACCGCGAGGACAGGCCGGACGACTTCAAAGTGGCGATGGGCGAGTTGTCCCGAGTGCTCAAGCCTGGCGGGTCTCTGTGGTTGAGTGTCCCGTTCGGCGCGCGCCGGCACTTCGGTGCCTTGCAGGTGTTCGATCGGGAACTGCTCTCCCTGGCCCTGCAGGCCTTTGGGGATGCCGCAGAGGTCCAGGAGACGTTCTACCGCTACACTGCCGAGGGCTGGATCGTGAGCCGAGCTGAAGACTGCGCCGAGTGCGGGTACGTGCCCTGGATCGTTCAGTCCCCGGCACAACGGCCGAAGCACTTCCCCGTCCAGCCCGATGGCGCTGCGGCTGCGCGCGCGGTGGCGTGCGTGCAGATCGTGAAGGGATGAGGCGCGACTGGCGGCGGGTGAGCGGGTGAAGGAGCGAACCGGCCAACGGCGGAACGTGCACACTGGAGGCCCTGGCCGCTTCATC
>PEVN01000575.1 GCA_002779825.1 Armatimonadetes bacterium CG06_land_8_20_14_3_00_66_21
AGCCGCAGGTCGTCGCGGGCGGGCACGGCGGAGTTGTTCCAGAACCAGTGCCGCTGCCTGTAGGGCATCGGGTTGTGGAGCCAAACCTCTTCCTTCAGCCGCCGCCGCCCCGGTTCGAGCGTGAGCTTCACCCACCACTCCATCCGGCTCACCCGGCAGATGTTACCCACGGCCAGCCACGCGCCGCCTTCGTCTTCGCCCAGCTCCCAGCTCACCGGCGAGACAGTGGTGTACGTGTGCCCGGTCGGGAAGTTGAACTCGATGCCACCGGAGATCCACGCGCCGCGGATGGCGATCAGACCGTACTTGACGACGTTGTTCCGGTAGAACACCTCGCGCCCGGTTACCTTGTCGAGCAGCGAGTACAGATGCCCGCCCAGCTCGGGCAGGACGATCAGTGCAGGTACTCGTTCTCAAGGTGGAGCGCGTTCCAATCGCGAACCGTCGGCTCGCCCTCAAGCACGTCATCAAGCAACGGGTAGGGGTAGCACGCCCACGTGTGGTTCTGCCGCTGGAACGGCGGATTGGGATCGGGCGGGCCGAGGGGATAGGTCTTCAGGGGGAGTGGCTCTCGCCAGGCTCGGGGGGACATTGGGCACCTCTCAGCTATCCGCGCTCAGCGCTCAGCGCTCAACTTCCAGCGATGGGCAGCCTGCGGCAGGCAGCGGGTCCTCAATGGTCCCTTGCACGCCGACTGCGGAGGGCCGCTGGCTGAGAGCTGAGCGCTGGTGGCTGATCGCTCGCGCGATTGTAGCTTCGGGCGACAACGGGAGCAATGAGCGGCGCCCGCCGGCCGTGGCGGGTACAATCTGGCGAGTTCACTGGCGCGTGACCGCCAGAACCGGTTGAGGTGCTGATTGAGTCCATTTCTCGCAACATTGGTGTTCGGAACGCTGGCTGGTCTGGGGAATCTTCTGGGCGGCATCATCGTGACCGCCAAGGCGCGCCGGAGCGACCAGATGCTGACGTACTTCGTCGCCCTTGGCGGCGGGTTCATGCTGGCGGCGGCGTTCCTGGAGATGGTGCCCGAAAGCCTCCACACGAACGAGAAATGGGCGCCGGCGTTGATGCTGTCGGGCTACCTGTTGGTACTGTTCTTCGAGCACTTCCTGGGCGAGCACGTCCACCTGGGCGACCACGAGCACCACGGCGACGAAGGGCTGCTGCACGACACCGTCGGCGCCTCCACGCTGATCGGCATCGGCATCCACACGTTTTTCGACGGCGCCGCCGTCGGCGCGGGCTTCCACGTGAACAACGTCGTCGGGTTGCTGATCTTCACCGCCGTCGTGCTTCACAAGATCCCCGAAGGGTTCACCGTGTCCTCCATCCTCCTGGCCACCGGCCGCAGCCGCTGGCAGGCGCTGGGCGGCTCGGTGCTGATCGCCCTCGCCACCTTGGCAGGCGCCCTGCTCACTGGAGCGAGTGACCGCTTGCTGCCGTTGGCTCTGCCGATGAGCGCGGGCGTAATGGTCCATGTGGCCGCCACCGACCTCATCCCGGAGATCAACGAAGTCCGCGGCGTCCGCGTCGCGGGACTGATCTTCGTGGGCGTGGCGCTGTTCTATGTCGCCAAGCTAACGCTCGAAGCGGTGGGCATTCATTAGCCCTGGTTCGCGCCCGTGCCAGCTCGGCTGGCACGGGCGCGAAGTCTGGCGCCGAGACGCAGGTCATCCCCGGCCAACGCGCTTGCCCGACCCAAACGCGCTTACCTGCCGGTCGAGCTGGCAGGGAGCCCGTTGCTCCGGGCCGCTGCTGCTCCCAAAAAGCAGCGAGCGCAGGCCGGAACGACTCCAGCCTGCGCTCGATCACAGTAGTCTGCTCAACGGTTCCCGGCGGCTACGAGCCGCAGCAACAGCCGCAGCCCTCCAAGGCGCTGACGGCCTTGTCGAGGCACCCACCGCACGTGCTGAGCACGGCCTGGTACTTGCCACCGGCGGCCTGCATGAGAACCACCTTGAGGTTGATGTCCGCCGCAGCAAGCTTCTGGGAGATTGCGTACCCGACGCCGAGCTTGTCGTCGCCTTCGACGACGATGACTTCCTTCTCCTGCACGTCCGGGACGCCCAGCGCGCGCACCTTGTCGGGGTCTTCGGGAATGCAGGCGATAACGGCCTTGCCCTCTCCCTCGGTCCACCCGGCCAGCGCGGTCAGGTTGATCCCAGCTTCGCACAGGGCCTTTGTCACTTCAGCCAGTTTGCCCGGCTTGTCCTCCACACAGACTGAGAACTGCACTGCTTTTCGAACGGTCATTGACTCCTACTCCTCCACTTTGTCTCCGCCCTCAGAAACAGTGTGACGCAACCCGCGCAGCCGCGCCGAACGGATCGGCTGGAAGCGTGTTCACGAGTGTCGTCAGTACGTTTCCGGCACAAAGGTCTGGTCGGTCTCGGGCGGGCGGACGTAGGTGTTGTCGACCTGCTTGGGAGGCAGCTCGATCTTCTCGGGGGTGAGGTCTTCGTAGGGGACCATGCTCAGCAGATGGCTGATGCAGTTCAGGCGGGCGCGCTTCTTGTCGTCTGAATGGACCACGTACCACGACGCCTGCTTGGTGTCGGTGTGGGCCATCATGTCGTCTTTCGCGCGGGAGTACTCGACCCACTTCGAGCGCGACTGCACGTCCATCGGGCTGATCTTCCAGCGTTTGGTGGGGTCGCTGATGCGGTCCTGGAAGCGGCGCTCCTGCTCGTCGTCGCTCACGGAGAACCAGTACTTCAGCAGGATGATCTTGGCGCGTACCAGCATCCGCTCGAACTCGGGGCAGGCCCGGAAGAACTCCTCTACGTCGGCTGCAGTGCAGAAGCCCATGACGCGCTCGACGCCGGCGCGGTTGTACCAACTCCTGTCGAACAGGACGATCTCGCCAGCTGCCGGAAGGTGCGGCACATAGCGCTGGAAGTACCACTGGGTCTTTTCACGTTCGGTGGGCGTGCCCAGTGCGACCACTCGGCAGACGCGGGGGTTCAGGCTCTCGGTCACCCGCTTGATGGTGCCGCCCTTGCCTGCCGCGTCGCGACCTTCGAAGAGGACCACAACCTTCAAGCCCTTGTGCTTGATCCACTCCTGCATCTTGACCAGCTCGACTTGCAGCTTGGCCAGCTCTTTCTCGTAGAACTTGCTGCTCAGCTTCTTAGGCTTCTCGGCTTTGGCCGCCTTCTCCTCTTCGCAAGCAGCGGCCTCCCCCGCCTTGTCCTTCTTTTCCTTCTTCTCTTTCTTCTCTTCGCTCTTCTTCGCCATGTTGACCTCCTCAGTGTCCACTTGTCGGCTGCCGAAAGCAGGCCGCGGCGATCACGGACTCGCCCCTGGGCGCAGGGACAGGTCTCGGAGAGGAGCGAAGGCAAGTGGAGCTGTTGCGGCGGAGAAGGCGGCGGCGTTGGGCGGCGAGACTTCACCCCTCGAAACGGCAGGCGCTCAAGGGCGAACGGCTGCAATCATAGAAAGCTGCGAGAGACTTGTCAAGGGCGCTTGTGCGGCAGGTTACCATTGCGGTTCCCGTCGTGCGTCTCGGGAGCGCAGTCAGCGGGACCGGCTCTCCGCCGGGCCGGCCGCCACGGCAACCCGTGGCACAGGTCTCTGACCTGTAGGTGTAGCGGACACGTCGTCCACCAATGCGGTCTCCGTCCCGCCAACCACCCAGAGCCGGAGCCGCGGCTGCTGGTGCGCCGGGAAGGCACCCACCGGCAGCGTCGTCTCATACTGATGCCACTCACCGTCCGCAGTGAGCGGTACCGCGGCCTGGGGGAAGTCCAGCGGAGCGCTGTGAAAGAAGTTCCAGCGGATCGTGCAGGGATCAGTCAGCGCCTTCGCCCAAAACGTCACCCGGTACTGCGAGCCGGGCAGCGGGGCCAGCGCCAGACTGGTGGCAACGGAGGGCCCGCCCTGCGCCTGGCACGACAGCTTGAGGCACCATTCGCCGGAGTGCCCCTGCCCCTGCTCAAGCGTTACCCCGCCTAATTGCCACAACCGTTGTTGCGCCTCCGACTCGAAGGTCTGAGTCCTCAGCTCCGGCACCGCTGGCGGCAGGGCGCCGACCGCGAACAGGCCGCCGGAGCCTTCGTGGTCTGCCAGGTAGAGCTCGTAGCGCCGCACCTCGCCCGGCTTGGCGGCCACCTGCCAGGACACCGCGCGGCGGCCGGAATCCCACAGGCACGGCCGGTCGCCCAAGCACTCGCCGGAGGCGGTCACCTCGGTGACCACGACCGACTTGACCTGCGGCGCCCTCGTGGCAGGGACGACGACCTCAATCGTCTCAGCGCCGGCTCCTTGAGCGGACGCCGTCACGGTCACAGGGACGCGCCACGCGCAGAGAGGGTGATGCCAGGTCGCCCCAACACCGGCAGCACCGACGTGTTCCTTCGGCCACTGGAACTGCTTTGGCGCTCGGGCTGCGGGCGGCAGCAGCAGCTCATTGCGGAGTTGCTTGGCGACGACTTGGTAGCCGGGGTGCAGCAGCACGACGGTCTGGACCTCGACCGGCCGGATCGCCCGCGAGACAAGCTCAGCCTGCGCGCGCGCACACGGCCCCGGCGTGGGACGCTTCCGCGGCCACAGCCCCTGCCGGATCATGTCGACTCCGGTGACTCCCAGCGGAATGAGCGAAACGCTTTCCTGGTAGTCGTCGGGCGTCATCAGCGTGACGTAGGGGGGAATCCAGTAGCCGTAGCGCCAGCCGAAGACCGGCTGGTCTTTGTCCGTTCGCTCGCCGACAAAGTTGGGAAAGGTCTTCGCGAGCTGGTTCACCCGGAACCGGGCATCGAGGGCGACGAGTTCCTGCGCGGTGCGCATGGTTGCGGTGCTCGCCGGCACTGCGCGGCTGTGCACACGGAGGAACGGCTGGTAGGCGTAGAACTCGTAGCGTTGCGAGGCGCGGAGGTTGGCGTCGTGCCAGGCTGCCTCCACGACCACGCGGCAGGGGCCCGAGTCGATGACCCGTAGCCGGCCCGGGGAGTCGAACTGGTTCACCTTCCGCTCGTGGATGAAGTCGATGCTGTTGGCGACCGGGTGCTTTGGGTCGTGCTGGCTGAAGCGGCCGTAGTTCGCGCCAAACGAGCGATCACCGTAGTCGTCGCCGGTGCGGATCGAGGTGAAGCTGATGGCCGTGCCGCCCGCCGCCTCCGAGAGCGTCAGCCGGTAGACGGAGTTGCTCACAGTGACTGTGCCCTGGCCCGTGCCGAGGGTGTTGTGGCTGACTTGCAGGTCGGTGCGGCTGGTGTCGTCGTACAGGCACGCGTAGTAGGTCCGCGACGTGTACCGAGGCAGCGAGGCGGCGAAGCACACTCGGCCGTCCGAGAGCACCTGGCTCGGCACGGCCACGCCTTCCTCGTCCCGCACACCGATTGCCTGTGCTTTCGGCACCGCCGCGTGGAGGGCGACGCTCACCGGCCAGTTCTCGACGGCGCGGTCCAGCGGGTTGCACACCGTGAGTGGCGCCAGCGCGCCGGCCATCGCTTTGAAGGCGCCCGGGCACCCTCGCAGATAGACTCGTCGCTCACTCGTTTCGGCGCCGGCGGCACTGCGGTACTGCACCTGCAGCGTTGTCGACTGACCCAGTTCGCTGGCGAACGCGGCAGGGCACGTCACCGTGCGGCGCTCCCCTTCGGCGAGCGTGCCGACCACGGCTTTTACGCCGTTGGCGACGAGCGCCACCTCTTGGGCGGAGGCGGTGCGACCGTGCGGCGTCGCGTTGTTCGACACAGCTACGCAAGGCGTCTCGCCTTGTCCTGGCACCGGCCGCACGTCCAACTCGGGGCGCCGCAGCACCGTCAACGGTCGGAAGAGCCATGCCGTTCTGCCATTGCACTCGACGCGGATGGCGACCGTCTTGAGACCCCAGTCGGCGGTGTCTTTCACCGAGACGGGAACGGCAACCGTCCGCGACTGCCCGGGAGTTAGCGGCTTCGAGAGAGTCACCGCGCTGCCGCCGACGGTGGGGATGACGGAGGTCACCTGGAGCGTTCCCGTGACGGATCGCTTGGACACGTTCTTCACGCGGAACGCCACCGTCCGCGTCTCCCCCAACTCCAACGCCAGTTCCGGCACGTCAACCCGCAACGGCGAGCGCACGATCTCGTAGACGCCGTAGTAGCGCATCTGGTCGCGGGCGCCTTCGCGGGTTTGGTTGACCTTTCCGCCGCGGGCGCCATCGCGAGACAGAACGGTGACGGAAGCGACCGGCGCCGGCCCCGCCGGGGGCACGATCTCAACGCTCCGCACGTCGCCCGGGCTGTCGTTGCGAGCGAGCGCCACCACGGTGTCGCCGGCACGGAGGAACGCTCCCAGCACGCCATCGCCGGCGAGGCGGCCGCTGGGCTTCGCGCCCGCCCACGACAGGACGCGGTTCCAGTACGCCGGGTACACGATCTCCTCGAACGAGCCGTTGACGTACCAGCATTTGCCCTTGCCGACGGGCAGCGTGGCATCGCGCGGACTCCCGTTGAGCGAGTAGCTGGAGAGGAGCTGAATCCCTTCGCCGGTGACGGGGAACGGCACGCGCGACATGCCGCCGGTCGTCACGCTCTCCAGCTTCGCCAACGGGCCAGCCACGAAGTCGACCCGCGACTTCGGCATGGTGTACTGCTGCTTGGTCGTGCGCGCAGGGATGTTGTCGGTACTGAGCTGCAGCCAGTCGAGCGCCAGATTGCAGACGCGATCTTCGGAGGGGAACCGCTCCGGGTCGATCTCGTGGGGGACGTTCTTCTTCTGGTACCGGAGCTGCACCTCAGCCAACACCGAGTCGCCGATGGCGGCCGCGGGAATCGCTAACGCGTACTCATTGACGCCGGGCTTGACCGCGATCTCGCCTACCCGTTCGCCGTTCAGCCGCACCTCGATGACATTGGCCCACAGGGCGCTCCCCTGCAGCCGGAGCACGTGGTCGCGTTGCGGCGAGGTGGGAAGCAGGAAGGTGGTGGCGCTTCCCGCGGCCGGCGTCCAGCGGCAGGTCAGCCCGGTGCCCGCGCCGAAGCTGCCGGGAGGCAGCTTGCCCCAGTTCTCCCGAGGGCTGGAGCCGTTGACCAGGAACTTGTCGTCGCCCTCGGCGCCGACGTCGACGAACACGTTCATGTCCTTGACCGAGCTTGGCGCGGCGCACGGCCCCGCGGGAAGCCGCTCGATACCGACAGCGTCGGCGAGCTGCTTGCCTTCGGAGAACACAAGCCTCCGGTCTGCGGCGGAGCCGACCCACCGGGCCAACACGGCTGAGATTCGCGCGCCCGCCTGGTTGTAGCCGAAGCCCGTCCGAGCCGCGGGAGCGATCACGGCGTGGAACTTGCTTAGTGCCTCGCCCGTGACGAAGTCATCCGGCAGCAGGTCGAAGGGCACATTCGCCCGGCGCAGAGCCTGAATGGTCTGGTAGATCTCCTGCTGGTCGTGCCCGCCGGCAAGCCAGTGCCAGTCGTTCAGCAGCACCGCCACCTTCGCGCCGCGATTCCACTGGTGAATGGAGTCGAAGCAGTGCTTCATCAAGGTCGCGTAGAGCAGGTTCTTCTCGCAGTACGTCTTCCCCCACTCCTGGCACGGCTCCAGGTTCGAGCCTTCCCACCACTCGTTCCAGGACAGGTGCAGCAGGGCTTCGGAGTACCGCATCAACGCGCCGGTCCAGAACCGGTCGAAGTGCGCCGGCTCGGGCAGGAAGGCAAAGCCCGGCACCCGGATGTCCCAGTCGTGATAGTAGTTCTTGAAGTGGTCGAAGAACACCGTGTCGTAATGCTTGGCGACCGCCGCCTGGATGAACCGCTCCACGTCCTGGTCCTCCGGCGCGGCGAAGATGCCCCCGTACGAGTGCGGCCCGCTCAGCACCCGGGCGAAGTCGGAGTAGCCG
>PEVN01000561.1 GCA_002779825.1 Armatimonadetes bacterium CG06_land_8_20_14_3_00_66_21
GCCACCGCGGGAGTCGGGTGCAGGCGGTTGTCGAGGAGTTGGGCGGCGAGAAGATCGACATCATCCGCTGGAGCGCGGTGCTGGAGGAGTACATCGCCGCGGCACTGAGCCCGGCGAAAGTGCCCACGGTCCTCCTTTCCACCACGAACAGCGCCTGCACGGTGGTGGTGCCCGAGGACCAGCTCAGCCTGGCCATCGGCAAGGCCGGACAGAATGTTCGCCTCGCAGCCAAGCTGACCGGCTTGCGGATTGACATCAAGAGCCAGCAGCAGCATGCCGACGAGCAAGCAACTGTTGCTGCTGCGGGGAGGGCCGCCGCCGTTGAGGCCGCACGGGTAGCGACCGAGGCCGCGGAGGCAGTCGCTCTGGCAGCGGCTGAGCAGAGCGCAGCCGAGACTGCGGCTGAGAGCGGCCCCGAGAGCCCTGTCGTGGAGCCTGCAGCCGTTGAGGCCGCAGAGGCTGTCGCCGAGTCGCCGGTCGCCGCTGAAATCACCGAGGTAGTTGCGGAGGCGAGTGCCGAAGTGGTGGGAGAGAGCCCTGCCGCTGGCGGCGAGCCCGAGCCGGTGGAGCCGGCCATAGCGGCGACGGAAGCAGCTCCGCCCGCTGCGGAACCGGAACTCGACCCCACGCTGCTCGAACCGACTGCCGAGCCTGCGCCTCCTGCCGAGGCGGCGTCTGTGCCGCCTGCCGCGATCGTTGAAGAAGCGGAAGCGGCTGTGCCGGTCGTGGAGCGGGCACTGGAGCCAGCGCCGCCGGGAACCCCTACGGAGTTGCCGGACCCCGCCTCCCAAGTCATTGTCCTCGCGCCCGAAGCCGCTGGAGTGGAGGGACCGGCCGAGTCTGTGGTTGCCTCCCCCGAGGAGCCGCCGGCACCGGCCGCCGTCGAGGAGATCGCCCAAGCCGCGAGTTGAGCATCCCCCGGAGATCCGCCCCGGCGGGGACTCGGCTGCCGAGAAGGCCCGGCGCGCTCGGGACTGCTGCCCCGGGGCTTGCGCTCTCCGCCTTGCGAGGGTGGTCTGTCATGTCCCTGACAAAGCACGTTCCGCAGCGCACCTGTGTTGGGTGTCGCCAGCAGAAGTCGAAACGAGAGCTGATCCGAGTCGTGCGCGCGCCGGAAGGCGAGGTTCGGCTCGACCTGAGCGGAAAGGCCGCCGGCCGCGGCGCCTATCTGTGCGCCGATGCCCAGTGTGCGGCTCTTGCCCGGAAGGCGAAGTCGCTGAACCGTTCGCTGAAGTGCAACGTCCCCGCGGAGTTCTGGGGGACGTTGGCCGAGAGACCGGTGCATAGCGACGTTGAACAAATGGACCCGGCTGACGTGGAACAGACCCCCTGCCGAGTCCTTCGTGCTCCAGATCCGGTGACCGAGAGGTCGGCGCGATGATGTAGAGACAAGTCGAAGAGGTTTCGTCGGCGCTGGTCGCCGGAAGAGGTGTGTGTATGGCGAAGATCCGTGTCTACCAACTTGCCCAGGACATCGACCGAAAGGCGGGCGAGGTCGTAGACATCCTGAATCAGTTCGGCGTCCCGGTGAAGTCGCATTCCAGCACGATCGACGACTCCGTTGCCTACATGGTCAAGCAGCGGCTTGGAATCCCGGACAAACCCGAACCGGAACCGGAGCCGCCCCAGGAAGTGACCCCTCCGCCGGTGCCCGAAGCTGCACCGGCCTCGGAACCGGCACCCGCTCCTGCGGCCACGCAAGCTCCCGCCGCCGCCCCCACGCAACAGCTTCCGGCTCCCGCGGCCCAACCGGCGGCCGCTCCCGCTGCGGCACCGACTGCGCCACCCGTCCCGCCCCCACCCTCGGCGCCTGTTGCCCCTCCAGTCGTGGCGCCAGAAGCGCCGGCTGCCCCCCAGCCGCGACTCAGCGCCAAGGGCCGCGAAGTCATCTCGATCCCACCCCTCGTTGTTCTCAAGGATCTGGCGGCGCTGATCCACGTCCAGCCGGCGGAACTCATCTCCCGACTCATGGAGCTGGGCGTCATGAAGAGCGCGAACCAGCCCATCACGTCGGACGTGGCGACGGCGTTGCTGGGAAAGATGGGCTATGCCGTCGAGGTCTCCCGACCAACGGCCGAGAGCCGAGACGAGGCCGACGCCGACCTCGGGACGCTGGTGCCGACGGCCCCGGTCGTGACGGTAATGGGGCATGTGGACCACGGCAAGACCACCCTCTTGGATGCCATTCGCCACACGCGCTTCACAGAACTTGAGGCCGGGCACATCACCCAGCATATCGGTGCCTCCGAGATCGTGCACAACGGCAAGCGCATCGTGTTCCTTGATACACCCGGTCACGAGGCGTTCACCTCAATGCGCGCTCGAGGCGCCCACCTTACCGATCTGGCCATTCTGGTCGTGGCGGCCGACGACGGCGTGATGCCGCAGACCATCGAGGCCATCGACCACGCCAAAGCCGCCAACGTACCGATCCTCGTCGCCATCAACAAAATGGACCGGCCGGACGCCAACCCGGACCGGATTCTCCAGCAGTTGGCCGAGTACGAGTTGGTGCCGGAAGACTGGGGTGGGGACACCATCTGCGTGCAGGTCGCTGCGGTCGAAGGTCGCGGCGTCGATGAACTCCTGGAGATGATCCTCCTCATCAACGAGATGCAGGAGGCCAAGGCCGACCCGACCGCTCCTGTTCAAGGGGTAGTCGTTGAGGCGCACCTCGACGCGCAGCAGGGACCCACCGCGACCATTCTGGTCCAGCAGGGCACGCTCAAGCTGGGCGACTACATTGTCGCCGGAGATGTCCACGGGCGCGTGCGCGCCATGCGGAACTGGCTGGGGGAGGAGCTGAAGGAGACTGGTCCCTCGACGCCCATCAATGTGACCGGCTTGACAGATGTGCCGTTGGCCAGCGACCCGGTCCGGACCGCAGTGGACAGCCGGGCGGCGAAACAGCTTGCTCAGAAATACCGCGACGAGACCCGGGCCGACGTGTTCGGCCGCCATCAGCGAGTCAGCCTGGAAGACTTGTTCCAGCAGATTCAGGACGGCGCGGTGCGGGAACTCAATCTGGTGGTGAAGGCAGACGTGCAGGGGTCGCTGGAAGCGCTCACCCAGGCACTGGCCATGCTCGCCTTCTCCGAAGTCCGCACCAAAGTTATCCATGGTGGCGTCGGCCCCGTCAGCGAGTCCGACATCGCCTTGGCGGCGGCTTCCAGCGCCATCGTTCTCGGCTTCCATGTGAGTGCCGACGCGTCGGCGCGAGCGGTCGCCGAACGCGAGCACGTGGAAATCCGCGTCTACGAGATCATCTACGAGGTGCTTGCCGACATCAAGGCCGCGATGGCAGGGCTGCTGGAGCCGGTCATCGAAGAGCACGTCATCGGCCACGCCGAGGTTCGCGCCCTGTTCCGCTCGTCGCGAGCGGGAACAATCGCCGGTTGTATGGTCACCGACGGCCGGCTGCAGCGCGGCTGTATCATCCGGATACTGCGCAAGGGCGAGCAGTTGCACCGGTGCGACTTGGTTTCGCTCCGCCACCTCGAAGAGGCGCGCCAAGAGATCCCCAGCGGCATGGAGTGCGGCATCTCCGTGAGCGGGTTCAACGACTTCACTGAGGGCGATATCATCGAGTGCATCGAGTTGGTGTCGGTTGCCCGCCGCCTGGAGTAAGCAAGCGCTCGAGGCCAGGCATGTGTGATGACTGTCGGCGTCTGCACGGTTGAGCTTGAGGTCAGCGACAGCAACTCGCTGAAGGACAAGCGGCAGGTGCTCCAAAGCCTGCTGACGCGTCTTCGGAGCAAGTTCAACTTGTCGCTGGCCCAACTCGACACCCACGGCTCGTGGCGGAATGCCACCCTGGGCATTGCCCATGTCAGCAACGACGCACAGTACACTGACCGAGTGCTGAACAAGGTGCTCGACACGATCGAGCAGGAGACCCGCGTGATTGTGCTGGGGAGCGAACTGGAGCTGCTGTAGCAGCGACTCTTCAAGCGCCCCGGCAGCGAAGGGGAATCGACCATGCCTCCCTCACACTCCCGACTGGAACGGGTCGACGAACTGGTTCGGCAGCAGGTCGGCGAGATCATCACCACCATGCTGCGCGACCCGCGCGTCGGGTTCGCAACAGTTACTGACGCCAAGACTTCGCCCGACCTGCGGCACGCCCGAGTGTTTGTCTCCGCCTACGGTGGCGACGAGGAACGTGAGTCCTGTTTGGAGGGACTGAGAAGTGCCGCCGCCTTCATCCGTGGAGAGCTGGGGCGGCGGGTCTCTCTACGCAACGTCCCTGAACTGGCATTTGTGGTTGACGACAGCGCCGAACGGGCGCAGCGACTGGAGCGCGTCTTCCACGATCTCGACTTCTCCGCAGACGATGAGAGCGCTGCCTCAAACGATGAGAGCGCTGCCTTAGACGAGGACAACGCCCCCTCAGACGATGATAGCACCGCCTGACGAACTGCTCGCCTGCCTCCAGACCTACGAGCGCTTCCTGATCACCGCGCATCGGTCGCCGGAAGGGGACGCGATCGGCGCGAGTCTCGGTTTGGCACTGGGGCTGCGGGCGGCAGGCAAGCTCTGCGAGACCGTCAACACTGATGGTGTTCCCGCGATGTGCCGGTTCCTGCCGTGCGTCGATTCTGTGCTGACGGCGCCCAAGCGGGACGACCACGAGGTTGCGGTGATCGTGGACGTAGACAACGCAAACCCCGCCCGGGTCGCTGCGCCGCCGGAGTCCATCGACCGGTGTCCGGTGACGGTGGTGATTGACCACCATGCCAGCAGCCGCCCCTCGGCTTCGATCAACTGGATCGTCCCGACGGCGTGTGCCGCTGGGGAGTTGGTGTACCGAGTGCTCGAACGGCTCCCGGGGAGTCTCACGGCCGACGCCGCTCGCTGTCTCTACGCGGCCATCGCCACCGACACGGGCGCGTTCCGGTACCGCAACACCTCCGCCGACGCTCTGCGGGTGGCAGCCGAGCTGGTGGCGCTAGGGGCAGACCCCAGCGCCACCGCGAGACACCTGTTCGACGAACGCTCGCTCTCGTCGCGGAAGCTGCTGGGTCTCGCCCTGCAGAAGATGGAGTGGGAGGAATCTACCGGCCTGTCGTGGTGTGCCCTCACCCGGGAGGACTTCGAGCGCAGTCACGCGACTGACGAAGACACCGAGGGGATCGTGAACTTCATCCACGGCATTGAGGGGGCGAGACTGGGCGTCCTGTTCCGCGAGTCGGCTGACGGCGAGATCCGCGTCAGCTTACGGGCCACCCCCCCGGTTGACGTCTCTACGCTGGCGCAGCGGTTCGGGGGGGGCGGGCACGCGCTGGCTGCCGGCTGCCGCCAGCCCGGCCCGCTTGCCGCCGTTCGGGAGCGAGTCCTGAGCGCCATTCGAGAAGGGCTCCCCAACCGCGAGAGCCCGGAACGGAGGCCGCCCTGCTCGTAGTTCCGCCTGTGGGCGACAGCGCCGAGAGGCGCTCGGCCCGCCTGCAGACAAGGAACCACGAACGCGCTGCTGAAGGACAGTCCTCGGCGCCGGCGAAGCCGCGATGGTCGGATTGCTCAACGTTCTCAAGCCGCCCGGCATGACCTCGCATGACGTGGTCGCCTCCGTGCGGAGACTCACCGGAGTGAAGCGCGTGGGCCACGCCGGCACGCTGGACCCCGGCGCAGCCGGGGTGCTGGTTGTTGGGCTGGGGCGGGCGACTCGGGTGCTCGAGTACATCCAGTTGTTCGACAAGGAGTACTGGGCCGAGCTCAACTTCGGCTGCGAGACAGACTCTCAGGACTCCGAAGGAGAGGTGACGGTTCGCGGGGACACCGTTCGGCTGGACGAGTCAGCCGTGCGCGAAGCGCTCGCTTCGTTCCTGGGTGAGTCGGTGCAGATGCCGCCGATGCACTCAGCTCTGAAGCACCAGGGCCGGCCGCTCTATCGCTATGCCCGAGAAGGCAAGGAAGTCGAGCGGCAGCCGCGGCCGGTCACCCTCTTTCGGTGTGAGCTGCTCGACTACGAAGCAGGGCCCCCGGGCGTAGCTCGGTTCGCGGTGGTCTGCTCGTCCGGAACGTACGTGCGCACCCTCTGCGAAGACCTCGGCCGCCGCCTCGGTCTGCCGGCGCATCTGGGGTTCCTCGTGCGCACGGCCGTCGGCCCGTTTGCATTGGCGGACGCGTTTACACTGGAGGCGCTCGCGGTTGCCCAAGCTCAAGGAACTCTCATCGAGTGCTCCCGGCCGCTGACCGACGGGCTGGCGCACCTGCCCTCACTGAAGCTGGACTCGGGAGCTGCGGAACGGCTGGCCCACGGCCTCCCGGTGAAGATTGCAGGCCAGCCCGGCGCTGCGTCGGCAGTAGGGGAGACCTGCGTGGCGCTGGATGGGACCGGCGCCGCCATTGCGCTCGGCACGTGGGACGCCCGCAGCGAGACATTCCGCCCGCAGAAGGTGCTTCGAACGGAAGGCGAAGACTGACATTGCCAACGCAGATGATCGACTCTCTTGCGCAACTGAATCTCAGCGGAGGCCCTGGGGACCAACGGCGTTCGGCCGCTGTCGCCATCGGCTTCTTCGATGGGGTGCATGTGGGGCACCAGGAGCTCGTCCGTGCCACCCTCGAGGCGGCGCGGGCGCGAGGTTTGCGGTCGGTCGTGCTGACGTTCGCCAATCACCCGGCCACCGTTGTGCGACCGCAGGCCGTCCCGAAGCTGATCACTTCCTGCGCGCGCCGCCTCGAGTTACTCCGGCGGCTGGACCCGGACGTGCTGTGCGTCGCTCCATTCGACAATGCCCTGTCGCAGTGGGAGCCGCGCCGGTTCTGCGCGGAGGTGCTGCGGGACACCGCTGCCACCAGGACGCTGATGGTTGGCTGCAACTTCGTGCTCGGCAGAGACCGCAGTGGTACGGTTCCGGTGCTGGAGTCCCTCGGCGCCGAACTGGGCTTCGATGTCGTGCCGTTTGGACCGGTGGAGCGCGACGGGCTGGCCGTCTCCAGCAGTGAGATTCGGGCGCAGATCGCCGCCGGCCGCGTGGAGCGTGCCGCCGCGTTTCTGGGCAGACCGTTCTCGGTGACGGGGAACCAGCTCGGCGGCAACCAGCTCGGCCGAAAGTTGGGCTTCCCCACCCTGAACCTGCGCGTGGCGGAGGAGTTGCTCCTGCCTGCGACCGGCATCTACGCCGCCCGCGCGCGCCTGGCCGGGCAGGCGTTTGAAGCGGCGGTGTACTTGGGCGAGCGGGCCACCTTCGGCGGAGGCGCCCTGAGCTTGGAGGTGCATCTGCTGGGCTTTTCCGGCGAGGCCGACCCAGGGCCCGTCACCGTCGAGTTCGTCTCGCGGGTGCGCGACGACGCGCGCTTCGCTTCTGCCGCGGAGTTGGCCCGCCAGATTGACGCCGATGTGGCCGAGGTGCGGCGGCGGTTGCGGGAGTCTCGGCCACCGGTCGACGAGCAGGAGCGCCTCAGTTGACCTTTACATCGGCCGCGACCTGTGGTAAGCTACCTCTGACCAAAGAGCGAAGCGAAACGATGGTTGGTCGGCCTGGGGTTTGCGATCACGCTCTCCGCACCTCCCTGCTGGACGGGCGTTCGCGGGTGAATGCCGTTTCGCTCCCATTGCCGTTGCGAAATGGCGCGCGGTTCTGGAGGATGGACAATGTCCTTGGAAAAAACTGAGAAAACCACGATTATCGAAGAACATAAGCGACACGAAGGCGATACCGGCTCCCCCGAAGTGCAGATCGCGCTTCTCACTACGCGTATCAATCAGTTGACGGAACACCTGAAGACGCACCGCAAAGATCACCATTCGCGGCGCGGGCTCCTGAAGATGGTCGGGCACCGGCGTCGGTTACTCACCTATCTGAGTAACACCGAGATGGAACGCTACCGGTCGATTGTCTCCACGCTGGGACTTCGCAGATAGCGCGTCGGCCGCGGCCCGGTGGGGTCTCGGCCGGTGGAGCAGCAAGTACGCAGCCGGACCACGCACCCCTCCCCCGACGGACAGCGGATCTTAGAGTGGGCTACTCCTCCGCATACGCATCGCACAGCTGCACGACACAAGGCGTAGCAGACGCGTCCGCTGCCGTCAGCGTCCCCTCTCCGCCACCGCGGGCCGGGCGCCAGCCAAACTCCGGGCGAAGAAGAAGAGATGAAGGTGTCTCGGTGGCTCCAACCCCCGAGACCGGCTCGGCCGTGGCGTGACGCCGAGCGGGGAGGCGAGAGCGTGCGCGCTCCCGCCAATTGTTCCCCCCACGAAAGGATCCGACGGAATGAGTTCGCAGATACACAGAGTCGAGGTTGAGTTCGGCGGGCGCACACTTGCGCTGGAAACGGGCAAGCTGGCGGGTCAGGCCAACGGGGCCCTCACCGTCCAATACGGGGACACAGTCGTGCTGGCCACTGCCGTGGCCGACAAGCCGAGGGCCGGCTTGGACTTCTTTCCGCTTCTGGTCGACCTCGAAGAGAGGATGTACGCCGCCGGCAAAATGCCGGGCAGCCGGTTCGTGCGCCGCGAGGGCCGCCCCGCCGAACTGGCGACGCTGACGGCGCGGCTGATCGACCACGCAATTCGGCCGCTGTTCCCCAAGGGCGCGCTCGACGACGTGCAGGTCGTGATCACGACGCTGGCAGCGGACCCGGACTTCTACCCGGATTTCCTCGGCATCATCGGAGCGTCTGCGGCGCTGCACCTCTCCGACCTCCCATTCGCCGGCCCCATCTCGGCCACCAAGGTCGCTTGGCTTGAGGGCGACCTCATCGTGAATCCCACCTACGAGCAGGCGGAAGAGAGCGAGTTGGAGTTGGTCGTGGCCGGCGTTGGCGACCGCGTCCTCATGATCGAGTGCGAAGGGCGCGAAGTACCGGAGGACATCCTGGTCGAAGCCATGGAGTTGGGTCTCAAGGCCGGCGAAGTGGTCTGCGAGGCGCAGGAAGAACTCCGCAAGAAGGCCGGCAAACCGAAGTTCCAGATGACGGTGAAGGAAGTGCCCGAGGACGTGACCGCCGCGGTCGCGCGAGCCGCCTCCACCAAGATGAAAAAGGCGCTGATCGCCAAAGACAAAGACGAGCGCGACGAAGCGCTCAACACGCTCCGCGGCTCGGTAGAGGAGTCCCTCGCCGCTGAGCCGGACGCGGCCGATCAGCAGTGGGCGATCCGGCAGGCGTTTGACAAGCTGTCTGCGAAGGTGACCCGCGAACTGATTCTGGAGAAGGGGCAACGCCCTGATGGCCGCAAGGTCACCGAGGTCCGGCCGTTGAGTTCCGAAGTCGGCGTGCTCCCGCGCGTGCACGGTTCGGCGCTGTTCCAGCGCGGCGAGACGCAGGCCCTGTGTGTTGCCACGCTGGCAACGCTGGGGGAGAGCAAGATCCTCAATGGTCTTCACCCGCAGGAATCGAAGCGCTACCTGCACCACTACAACTTCCCGCCCTACTCCACGGGGGAGACCAAGCCCATGCGCACCCCCGGTCGCCGCGAGATCGGGCATGGCGCCCTGGCTGAGAAGGCGCTCCGGCCGGTGTTGCCGTCCGAGGAAGACTTCCCCTACTGCATTCGCGTCGTTTCCGAGATTATGTCCTCCAATGGTTCCACCTCCATGGCCTCGTGCTGCGGCAGCACGCTGGCGCTGATGGACGCGGGCGTGCCCATCGAGGCTCCCGTCGCCGGGATCTCGGTGGGGTTGGTAACCAGCGACAAGGACCCCGAGAAGCACGTGCTGCTCACGGACATCCAGGGCATTGAGGACTTCTGCGGCGACATGGACTTCAAGGTGGCAGGCACTCGCCAGGGCGTCACCGCGATCCAACTCGACCAGAAACTCCACGGTGTCCCCGTGAAGGTCCTGGCGGAGGCGCTGGAGCAGGCGCGAGAGGCCCGGTTCCAGATTCTGGACGTGATGGAAGAGACCCTCGAGGAGCCGCGCGGCAAGCTTTCGCCGCACGCACCGAAGATTTTCTCAGTGCAGATTCCGGTCGACAAGATCGGTGCGCTCATCGGCCCCGGCGGCAAAGTGATTCGCGGCCTGCAGCAGGATACAGGCACGAAGATCGACGTCGAAGAGGATGGCACCGTCTACATCGCCACGCCCGACGAAGAGCGCGGCAATATCGCCCTGAACATCATCCGCAACATGACTCGCGAGCCCATCGTGGGCGAGGAGTACCAGGGCAAGGTCGTCCGTATTCTCGGGATCGGCGCGTTCTGCGAGATCATCCCGGGCAAAGACGGTCTGGTCCACATCTCCGAGCTGGATTGGACGCATGTTGACCGTGTCGAAGACGTGGTCAACGTTGGTGACGAGATCAAGGTCAAGGTGATCGAGGTCGACTCCCAAGGGCGGATCAACCTGTCCCGCAAGCAATGCCTGCCTCGTCCGGAAGGCGGCGAGGGTGGCCCGGGCGACGGCGGTGACGAAGGCCCTCGGTCCGGCGGCGGAGGGGGTCGAGACCGCGACCGTGGTCGCGGAGGCGACCGAGACCGCTCTCGACGGCCGGAAGGCCGTTCGTATGGTCGGGATCGCGAGCGGGGGCCCGCTCGTGACTCCAACCGAGACTCCCGGCCGCGGGAGCGCGCCGAGTCCCGGGGCGGCGACCGCGGGAACAACCGGCCGGAGCGGGACCGGGGCGGCGACCGCGCCTCCGAAGCCAACTCCAGAAGCGAGCGGCCGCACCGAGAGCGAGGCCCGAGACCCGACCGCCCGCAGAGCCCTCGTTCTGCCATCGCCCGTAAGGCGACCTCAAGAGGCGGCGGGCAGAAGCTGCCCCCCAAGCAAAGCAGCCAGCCGCAGCAGTCTGAGCAGCAGAAGCTGGTCATCGACCACACGAAGCAGGCTGTCCGACCGGGCGACCACTTGGTGTCGAGGGAACCGGCCATTCGGCCGTGGTCCGGCAGTGGTGCTCGCACGCCCCATCTCCGCTCCCGCAACACCAGGAACGGCTGACCCCCTTCGCCGTCGGGAGACGCTCCTATGGGCGCCGTGGCTGGTGGGCGCAGGAGCCTGTTGTCAACGGCGTAAACGGGTGGCGGTTCCATTGCAATTCTTGCCCCGACTCAGGCGGGTAGACCAGCCGGTCACTCGGCTCTAAGGGAGTGGCAGACCGCGGCTGAGTAGACTGCGGCTGAGCGCATACCAAGCGGGAGAAGCGGCCTTGACACGTCCCCTCGATGTCCTTGTGTGTGGAGCCCTCGGCAAGATGGGGCGGCAGGTAGTCCGGGCCGTCTTCGAGGCGCCCGACCTGCAGCTCGCCGCTGCCGTGGACACGGCGGCCAATGGCGAGGATGGGCTTGAGGCGGCGGGATTGCCGCAGCGCGGTCTCCAGATCGATACGGACTTAGCGGCAGCGATCTCCAGGAGTGCGCCAGCCGTTGCCGTCGATTTCACTGCGCCCGAAGCAGTCATGGGGAATGTGCGCACGTGTCTCACCCGCGGCGTGGCTGTGGTCGGTGGCACCACCGGGCTGTCCCAAGAGAACCTCGAGGAGATCTCCTCGCTGTGCCAGCAGTACGGCACGCCCTGTCTGTTCGCCTCGAACTTCGCCTTGGGTGCGGTGCTCATGATGCGGTTTGCGGAGCAGGCGGCGCGCTACTTCGACCACGCAGAGATCATCGAGCTGCACCACGACGAGAAGAAGGACGCCCCGTCGGGTACAGCCTTTACAACGGCGGAGCGGATGCTCCGCTCACGCGGCCGACCCTTTTCTCCCCCGAAAGCAGGCGACCCCGAGGTGAAGCTTGCGGGGGTCCGCGGCGGCGAGCTTGGTGACGTGCGCATTCACAGCGTCCGCGTTCCCGGCGTCGTCGCCAACCAGGAAGTCATCTTCGGCAGCACCGGCCAAACGCTCACCCTGCGGCACGACACCACCGGGCGTGAGTGCTTCATGCCTGGGGTGCTGCTGGCCCTCCGGCGGGTCCGCTCGCTCGAGGGCTTTGTGAGCGGGTTAGACGCCCTGTTAGTCTGAGAGCTCTCCCGGCGTCGCCGGAAAGGAGACAGCGAAGTTGAAGAAGAAGGTTGCCATTGTTGGCGCAACCGGCATCGCCGGTCAGCAGTTCATCCCCGCGTTGCAGGATCACCCCTGGTACGAGATCACCGGGCTCGCGGCGTCCGCGCGGAACGCGGGCAAGACCTACGCCAAGGCGCTGCGAGACGAAAAGACCGGTGCCCTGCGGTGGTGGTGCGAAGGGTTTCCCTCGACAGAGCTTCAGGGGATGACCGTTCAACTGGCAGACGATCTCGACGCCAGCCAGTACGACGTAGTCTTCACTGCCATCGACACAGAGCCGGCCCGGGAGCTGGAGCCGAAGTACGCGCAGACCACCCCCGTGATCAGCACGGTTTCGGCGTTCCGGATGGAGCCCGATGTGCCCATGCTCATTCCCGGCGTCAACTCAGACCATCTGAAGTTGCTCGACGCGCAGCGCGCCAACCGTGGCTGGAAGGGCTTCGTCACCCCCATCCCCAACTGCACGACTTGCGGGCTGGCGATTACCTTGGCGCCCCTTCACAGAGCGTTCGGGCTGGACAAGGTCATCATGACCTCGATGCAGGCCATCTCGGGCGCCGGCCGCAGCCCGGGCGTCTTGGCGCTGGACATCATCGACAACGTGATCCCGTTCATCTCCGGTGAAGAGGAGAAGGTCCAGCGGGAAACGCAGAAGCTCCTGGGCACTTTGGGCAACGGCTCCGTTGTGCCGGCGGACTTCGCTGTGAGCTGCACCTGCACCCGCGTCGCCGTGCTGGACGGTCACACCGAGACTGTCGTCGTATCCACCAAAGAACCGTGCAACGTCGAGCAAGCCGCGGCAGCTATGCGTGCATTCGGCAAAGAGATCGCCAAACTGCCCTCCGGTCCGGAGCACCTGATCCACGTGCACGAGGACCCGTTCCACCCCCAGCCGCGAGTAGACCGCGAGGCAGGCGACGGCATGACGACCACCGTCGGTCGCCTGCGACCGGACTCGGCACTCGGCGGAGTCAAGTACGTCCTGCTTTCCCACAACACCAAGATGGGCGCGGCCAAAGGCGCCGTCCTGGTGGCCGAGCTGCTGCAGCAGAACGGTTATCTCTGAAAACGACCGGGCAGAGGTGAAGCGATGAACTCGTTTGGCAGTGTAGTCACCGCGGTCGTGACGCCGTTCGAGGCCGACCTGAACGTCGACTACGACCGCGCGGCGGAACTGACAGACCGCCTGCTCAACACAGGCAGTGAGGCCGTGCTGGTGGGCGGCACCACCGGCGAGTCGCCGACGCTGACCACCGACGAGAAGTGCCAGTTGTTCAAGGTGACCAAGGAAGCAGCCGCCGGCCGCGGCCCGGTCATCGCGGGCACCGGCAGCTACTGCACGGCCGAGAGCATCGCGCTCACCCGCAAGGCAGAGTCCCTCGGCATGGACGCAGTAATGCTGGTCTGCCCGTACTACAACAAGCCGCCTCAGGAAGGGCTCTATCAGCACTTCGCGAGTGTCGCCGCGACCACGTCGTTGCCGGTTGTGATCTACAACATTCCCGGCCGGACGGGGCGGAACATCGAGCCGGCGACCATTCTCCGGCTGGCGGAGATCCCCAACATCGTGGCCGTCAAAGAGGCCAGCGGGGACGTCAACCAGTTCGCCAGGATCTGTGCCGGCACCCCGCCCGACTTCATGGTCTACAGCGGCGACGATTCCATGGCCTTTCACGTGGTCGCGTTGGGCGGCTGCGGTGTCATCAGCGTGGCCTCCCACGTTGCCGGGCTCCCGCTCCGGGAGCTGTGCACGGCATTGGCCGTCGGCGACTTGACCAAGGCGCGCGAGCTGCATCTGCGACTGCTTCCGCTGTTCGACGTTCTCTTCCTTCCGACCAGTGTCAACCCCGCGCCGGTGAAGGCGGCTTTGTCGCTGACCGGGTTCGAAGTGGGCGGACTCCGCCTGCCGTTGGTGCCCGTCACGGAGGCGGAGCGAGAGAAGATCCGGACGGTGCTCGAGCGGCTCGAGTTGGCGTAGACGCGTTTGCCGTTCCCAACTGCTTCCGGATTCGGGCCTGCCGTGCAGAGAGACAAACCCCCGGTGCCCCTCGACGGTACCCCACAGGCCGTTCTGAGCGAGCTTGAGCAGGAGATCGAGTCCTGCACGCGTTGCGGCCTGTCACGCACGCGGCGGCGCGCAGTGCCGGGAGAGGGGCCGGCCACTGCCGTGGTGATGTTTGTGGGCGAAGGCCCAGGGGCTGAGGAAGACGCCAGCGGGCGGCCGTTTGTGGGCGCGGCGGGTCAACTGCTCAACAGCCTGCTGCCGTTGGCCGGCCTGCGCCGCGAACAGGTCTTCATCGCCAATCTGGTGAAGTGCCGGCCGCCGGGGAACCGCGTCCCGTTGCCGGAGGAGGCGACCGCCTGCCGGCCGTTCCTCGTGGCGCAGATCGCCATGATTCAGCCCCAGGTGATTTGCACGCTGGGGAGTTCTGCGCTCAAGGCGCTAGTGGACCCGCGCTACTCCGTCACCCGAGCGCACGGGAGGCTCTTCAAGCTCCACGGGATCTTGCACTACGCGATGTTCCACCCCGCGGCGGCGCTGCACGACGGAAGCCGTTTGGAGACGCTCCGGACCGACATGCAGCGGCTCGGGGCGGCGCTCCAGCGCCTGGACGCGTACGGGGTGGCGCCGTGGGCGCGAGAGACCGGCGAGTCGGCCGCACAACCAAGTCTGTTTCGTGAATCTGGCTGAGCTGGTCCACGGCTCAGCCCGCTCTGTATTCTGAACGGAATCACTCATGTTCGCGGTTCGCTTGAACAAGTCGGCGGATGGAGACGCTACCACTGGACGCCCGAACTTGTTCGGGGGCTGAGTGCGGGCAGTACCCCAACAAGTTGGGGCGTCCGGAGTGCATTCTCGAAGGAATCACCCATGCCCGCCCGTTGGTTGGGCGCCACACCGGATGAGAATGCCACGGTCGGTGCGCTGCCGGTCTTCGCAATCTGCAATCCGCAATCCCAAATCTGCATTCACATAGGAGTGCCCTTTGTCTGTAATCGACATTATCCCGCTTGGCGGCGCCGGCGAGATCGGCAAGAACATGATCGCCTATGCGCAGGCCGGCGCGATCCTCATCGTGGATTGCGGCATCATGTTCCCGGATGAGGAGATGTTGGGGGTCGATATCGTCATCCCCGACATGACCTGGATCATCGAGAACGCGGACCGCGTCGTCGGTCTCGTCCTCACCCACGGTCACGAAGACCACCTCGGCGCCGTGCCGTACCTGCTGAAGCGGTTGAATGTGCCGGTGTGGGGGACGCGGCTCACCCTGGGGTTGCTCGAAGGGAAGCTGGTTGAGCACCACCTGGACCAAGACGACTTGCAGCTCGAGGAGACCCAGCCCGGGGACCGCTTCGACGTCGGGCCCTTCGACGTCGAGTTGATCCACGTCTGCCACAGCATCCCGGACTGCGTGGCGGTGGTGCTTCACACGCCGGAGGGGGCCATCGTCCAGACTGCTGACTTCAAGTTCGACCAGACGCCGGTCGATGGTCAACCCACAGATGTGGGCCGCTTAGCAACGCTGGGCGACGAGGGTGTACTGGCGCTGCTAACTGACTGCACCAACGTGGAGAGGCCCGGCTTCACGCCTTCTGAGCGGATGGTCGGGGAGACGCTGGAGCGGGTGGTTGCCGAGGCGCCGGCCCGAGTCATAGTCGCCTCCTTTGCCTCCAACATCCACCGCATCCAGCAGGTCATCGACGTTTCCTACGCACACGGCCGCAAGGTGGCGGCGACCGGGCGAAGCATGGTCGCGAACATTGGCATCGCCTCGCGGCTGGGCTACCTCGACATCCCGGAAGACTGCCTTGTCGAGTTGGATGAGCTGGGGCACTACCCGCCCGAGTGTGCCACCATCCTCACCACCGGCAGCCAGGGCGAGCCGCTCGCGGCGCTTTCGCTGATGGCGCGTCAAGATCATAGGAAGCTGCACATTGAGCCGGGCGACACGGTGATCGTTTCCGCGACGCCCATCCCCGGGAACGAAGCCGCGATCTACCGGACCCTGAATCAGCTCGTTCGCCTGGGTGCCGAGCTCCTGTATGACGACATCGCACCGGTGCACGTGTCGGGGCATGGCAACCAGGAAGACCTGAAGCTGATGGTGCACCTCCTGCGGCCGCGCTTCATCGTCCCGTATCACGGGGAGCACCGGCACCTCGCCCAGTACCACAAGCTTGCCCGGTCCGTCGGCTACGACGAGTCCGAGGTGCTTTCGGCCCATCTGGGCGAGGTTATCAGCGTGTCACCCGAGGGCATCGAGACCACGGGCAAAGTCCCCAGCGGCAGTGTGATGATCGATGGCCTCGGCATTGGTGACGTTGGTTCGGCCGTGCTGCGCGACCGCAAACACCTGGCCGAAGATGGCGTGCTGATCTGCGTCGTTTCCGTCGACCGGGATTCCGGTGAGTTGCTGGCGGGGCCCGACATCCTGTCGCGCGGGTTCGTGTACGTGAAAGAAGCGGAGGACTTGCTGCAAGCCGCCCACGACGAAGTCCGGGACGCTCTGGAGTCACTCAGCGAGATGACGTTCCCGGAGCCGCAAGTGATTCGCTCCAGCATCCGCGATACACTCCGGCAGTTCATCTACGCGCAGATCAAGCGCCGCCCTATGATCCTGCCTGTCGTGATGGAAGTCTGACCGGCCGGCTGTACACCAAGGAACCTCAAGCATGAAGAACCTGCTCCGTTGGCTCGTCCTCGCGATGGTGTTCTCGCAGTTCGGCTGGGCGCCGCCTGCCCGGGCTGACGAAGCGGACGAGTTGGCGGCCCGCGGCGTCATCCTGCGGACGCGAGACGTCAAGGACGGGATGCGGGGAGTCGCCAAGACGGTCTTCAAAGGCACGCAGATCGACTCCTTCGACGTCGAGATCCTCAGCGTGATGGAAGGGGCCTACGCGGGCGGCGAGATGATCCTGTTCCGGGTGCTCAACGGCCCGGTCGTCGAGCGGAAGAGCGGGATCATCGCCGGGATGAGCGGCAGCCCCGTCTACGTCGACGGCAAGCTTATTGGCGCCATTGCCTACAGCTTCTCCGGCGGGCTCGAGCCCATTGGCGGCATCAGCCCCATCGAGGAGATGCTGAACTCGCTGGAGCCCAAGGAGGCGCCCTCTGCGCCGCCGGGCAAAGCGGCACGGCTCCGTCCGCCCGTTCGCCTGGCAGACCGGACGTGCACACAGGCTGTCGTGCGCGGGTTCGCCGACGAGTCCCCGCGCGTGGTCCCTGCCAACACGCTCGAACTGCGCCCCGTCGCCACACCCCTCTTCGTCAGCGGCTTCCGCTCGGACCGCTTGCCCGTTCTCGGGAAGCTGCTGAAGCCCTACGGCTTGGAGCCCATGCAGGGAATCGGGAAGCGCCTGAGCGGGATCAAGGCACCCGTTGAGCCGGGCTGTGGTGTCGGCGTCGAGCTGGTCTCCGGCGACCTGTCGATGGGTTCCTACGGGACGCTGACGTACCGTGACGGAAACCGCGTGCTCGCCTTTGGGCACCCCTTTCTCAACGGCCGGGGCGTGGGCTCCGCGCCGCTCACGACGGCCTACGTGCATGAGATCCTGCCCCACCGAGACCGCTCGTACAAGCTGATGTCGGGGCTGGAGCCTGTCGGTGCCGTGACCCGCGACTGGCTGGCAGCGGTGGGGGGCGTGCTGGGCCGGGAAGTGCCCATGATCCCCGTGACCGTCACCACCCGTGATCCCGAGCGGGGTGTGGAGCGCACCTTCCACTTCTCGGTTGTCAACCACAAAGACCTCACCTCGGAGCTGATGTTCAACGCAACGCTTGAGGTCTGCTACGCCGGGCTGGGCTCCCAGAACGACGGCACGGTAGAGCTGGAACTGCGCGCCGAAGGCAAGGGCATCCAGCCCCTGGTGCGGCGAAACCGGGTCTACACCCGCGGTTCGCTACTGGCTCCCCCCGTGCTCGCGCTGGACGAGGTCGTCCAGAACCTTATGGACAACCCGTTCGAGCGGGTGGAGCTGACCCGGCTGGAGTTGGTTGCCGAAGTCCAACGCAAGCGCAGCGCGGCGGAGATCGAGCGAGTGACGGTGAGTCCCAGCAAAGTGAAGCCGGGTGACGACATCCACGTGTCGGTGGCGCTCGCCCCAAAGGAAGGCAAGCCGGAGACTCGGCAGTTCACCTTCACCGTGCCGAAGGACACTCCCGGCGGCAACCTGCTCGTGGGTGTTGCCAGCGACGCCCTCGACCTGTACCTGCGGTCGCGGCTGGGGCTCTACCTGCCCCGGGTGACCAACGTCAGCGAGTTGCTGTGGATGCTGGACCGGGAAGGGAGCAACGCCGCGCTTCGCGTGGAGGTGGCCCTGCCCAGCCGAGGGGCCGCGGTCCAAGGGCAGCACTTGACCGCCTTGCCCGACAGCGTGCTGCAGATCATGCAGACCACGCGCAGCACTGGCATGATGTTTCCGCTACAGGGCCTCTCGAAGGCTGCCGAGACGCCTTGGGACATTGCCGGGCGGGTCCACTTGGTGACGGTGCAGGTCCTTGGGAAGCGGCCGCAACGGACGACTTCCCGGCCGCCCTCGCCGCCGCCGTCCGGGGGGCGCCCAAGCTCCCCGCGCGACGACCAGGCTGCCTACACGTCACTCTTCGACAGTCCGGTGGCGCCCCGGCCCCGCTTGTGGGCGCTGCTCGACGAGCTGTCGCTCTGGGATCACGCTTCGGCGGGAGACCCAGTGCAGGACCAGCCGGACGAACCTGAAGCGGGGGGGCCGAAGCCCGAGCAACCCGCCTCGCCCCCTCCGGCGGCTTCTCGGCCGTCGGGACCCGCTCAGCCAACCAAGCCCGCTGGCAAACCATCGGCAAAGCCCAAGCGAGAGGGCGTCGCCCGCCCCCTCGAGACTTGGCGCGCCACCGGAGTGGCGGGATTCCTCCAGGGCGAGCACCACAACTCGTGCGTGACCTCCGCCGGCGATCTGTGCATTGCACCCAGCCATCGGGAACTGGTGTCGGTGGATGACCTCTACGTGTGGAGCCTGGCCGCGGCGCTGGCCGGGGGGGCGTACGCCGGAGTCGGCAACAGCGGGCGCGTCTACCGCTTCGACCCCGAGGGGCACGCGCACCTGTTTGCAGAAACCGCCTCCGCCGGCCTCTACGCCATGACGGTGACCGAATCGGGCACGCTCCTCGCCGGGCTCTCCCCGGGCGGGAAGCTGGTGGAGTTCGACAGCGCCGGCACACAGCAAGTGCTGTGCGACCTGGACGAGGAGTACATCTGGGGTCTCTTCTGGGAGTCGAAAGACGCCCTGCTGATCGCCACCGGAACCGAAGGGCGGATCTACCGACTGAAGCTCGGCGGGAAGCCGGAAGTGGCGTATGATCTGCCGCAGCGGCACGTCCGCCGCCTCGTGCGCGCCAGCGACGGCGTCCTGTACGCAAGTACCGGCGACCTGGATGTCCTCTGCAAGCTCGGCGAGAACGGGACCTTCAGCACGGTCTACCAGTCCGGCGACGGCGAAATCCTCGGGCTGGCGCCGGGAGACGACGGGGCGCTGTACTTCTCCGTCGCCAACAAGGGAAACGTGTACAAGTGGTCCCCCTCCGGACAAGTGGACACCTTCTTCGAGTCCGCCCAAACGGGGACGTTCGACCTCGTGCGAGACAGGGAGGGCAGCCTGTACCTCGCCACCACCGGGCCTACCGGGACAGGAATCGTCTACGCGGTGGACCACGAAGGCGCCGGGAGGCGCATTCTGGAACCGGAGGCAGCCCAGGCACTGTGCTTGGCGCTTACCCCGCGGGACAAGCTGCTGGTCGGCCTCGCGAATGACGCCGCCGTGCACGAGTTGTCCTTGGCCGGTACCGTCGAAGCCACCTACGAGTCCGAAGTGCACGACGCCGAACGAGCTGCCCGCTGGGGAACGCTGAACTGGACTGCCCAGACGCCGGAAGGCTGCTCAGTCGAGCTGGAACTCCGGTCGGGCAATACCGAGGAACCGGACGACACGTGGAGCGATTGGCAGCGCCCCGTTGCCTCCGGTGCCGTCTGGTCGGTACCCTCACCGGCTTCGCAGTTCCTCCAGTTCCGCGTCCACCTGCGCTCGAGTTCGGGCAAGTCTAGCCCGCGGGTGCAGGCGGTGGAGGTGGTGTATCTCCCGGGCAACCAGCCGCCCAAGGCAGACTTCAAGCAACCCGCAGCCGGGGCGCGCTGGTCGGGCACGCAGCAGGTGACTTGGACCGGGGCCGACCCCGACGACGACCCGCTGCGGTACGAGTTGTTCACCTCCGCTGACGGCGGCGGGACCTGGAAGCCCCTCAAGCTCAAGGACGCGAAGAACGCGTCGCACGAACTGGACACGAAGACGCTCAAAGACGGGACGTACCGCGTGAAGGTGGTGGCCACCGACGAGCTGGCCAACCCCGGCGCCGGGCTGGCGGCCGAGGCTGTCAGCGATCCGTTCGTGGTCGACAATACTGCGCCGTTCGTGGTGCTGTCCAAGCAGACGCAAGCCGGCGACGACGGCAAGGTTGTCTTCCACGCCAACGCCGTGGACGACCTGAGTCGGGTAACCGGCGCCGAGTTCCGCGTGGACGGCGGCGACTGGCAGGCGACCAAAGCCACCGACGGAATCTTCGACTCCGGCGCGGAAGAGCTCGAGTTCGAGATCGGCGCGCCGAGCGGCAAGCGCCCTGTCGAGTTGCGCGTCCGAGACGAAGCGGGTAACCTGACCACCAAGAAACTGGACCATGAGTTCCCGGCCAAGGCCAATACAGCCGCCGCCGGGGACCATTAGCCGAAAGGTCCCTCCGGGTAGTGCGTGCGTGCCCCGGCACGCTCCACCGGCGAGAGAAATCCTCAGAATCTCCTGCCGGGGAGAAGGAGGAGCACCCCCGGACCGCGAATACTTGTGGACGGCCCGAACCCGACACTGTAGCGCCATTGCATCCGCCTTCGGGAGAACGGGGTTTTGAAGCCAGCGCGCGCGGCCGTGCCAACGACGCCTGCGCTGTGGAGTACCAAAGGCAGCCCGAAGGTTGCACGCTTGAAGCGGGAGAAATGAATGGCGCGGCGCAAGAAATGGACCCGCAAGCGGATTCTGCTGACAATACGCAAGCTCCACGAGGCCGGCGAGGACCTGACCGTTCAGAACGTGCAACGGCTGGGTCTCGGTGGCATGGTAGGGGCTGTCTACAAAGACCCGGCCCTCGGTAGCTGGAAAGAGGTCCTCGAGGCAGCCGGTATCGACCTGAACACCATCGGTGGCAGGCGGCGCAAGTGGACTCCCACTCGCGTGCTCGACGAGATCCACAAACGACACCAGGGCGGAAAAGACCTCAGCCATCGCGCAGTCCGGCAAGAGCGGCAGTATTTGGTGGTGGCCGCCGTAGAGTTCTTCGGGAGCTGGGAAGACGCGCTCCGCGCCGCCGGGCTCGACTACGACGAAATCCGCAAGCAAGAGACCTGGACCAAGGCCAAAATCCTCCGCCGCATCCGCGAGTTGGCTGCGGCCGGCGAAGACCTGAGCTACGGAGCCATCACGCAGAACCACAGCCCCCTTGCCGCCGCTGCCGGCAACCGGCGGCATTTCGGGAGTTGGGGCGAGGCCATCGAGGCCGCCGGGATCAAGTACGACGAGGTCCGCCGGCACCGAGAGCCGTGGGACCGCGAGCGGATCATCGCCACCATCCGCGAGCTGCACGCGCGTGGCGAAGACCTCATCACCACCAATATCCGCAAACTCGGCTACCGTACCATGGAATACGCCGCCCGCCGCCAAGGCCACTTCGGTAGCTGGCGCGGCGCCATCGAGGCCGCCGGGCTCGACTTCGACGAAGTAACGCGGCTGGACAAAGCCGGCCGCCGCAAACGCCACCCCAAAGTGCGGCTGAGACGGGTCAAGCCGGCGCCGGAAGAGCAGCAGGGCGAAGAAGACCTGCGAGAGCGGAAGGCGTCGTAGGCGCCCGCCAGGAGTTTGATGTTAGTCGCGACTCCCTGGGTGCCCGCCGTCGGCCGGCCTGGCTTTGGCTCTCGCACACACTTAATACTACAACCGCACTTAGCTCGGGGCAGGTCTCCGACCGCCCCGAAACGCTTGACCGGAAGGTCTCAAAGGGCTCTGGAGACCTGTCGGTCCGGGGAGCGGCGGGGTGAGGAGACCCTCGCCGAGCACAGCCAGGAGTTTGATGTTAGTCGCGACTCCCTGGGTGCCCGCCGTCGGCCGGCTTGGCTTTGGCTCTCGCACACAC
>PEVN01000073.1 GCA_002779825.1 Armatimonadetes bacterium CG06_land_8_20_14_3_00_66_21
TGCGGCGGCGACGAGCAGGGTGGCTACTGTGACCGGCCGTTCTGCACCTACGTCATGCCCGGCGAGACCTGGCACGCGCCAGCGGTGCGGCTGACGGTGGGTCGGTCGGCGGGCGAGAGCTTGGTCGCCTATGCCGAGGCAAATGAGATCAAGCGGCGTCTGGAGGAGAAGATGCCGCCGGAGGTGCTGCGGAAGTTCAAGGAGTCGGTGCTGGTCTACTACGGCGGCAACTGCCGGGAGAAGCTGACCGGGCTGGACAAGCTCCCTGTGCCCACGCAGGTGCACTTCGCCGACTACCTGAAGGGCGGCTTCGACAAGCAGTACCCCGACCACCTGCCGCCGCACCCCAACTTCGGGACGCCGGAGGAGTTCCGCGCCTTGTTCGACCGCTGTCACCAGCTCGGTCACTTGGTGATGCCCTACACGAACCCCACGTGGTGGTGTGACCACCCGAAGGGGCCGACCTTCGAGCGCGAGGGCGAGGCGCCGCTGCTGAAGCGATTGGATGGCAAGCCCACCTACGAGCGCTACGCCGCCAACGATGGGTGGACGGTCTGCCACTGGCACCCAGCCGTGCAGGCCGCGAATCGCCATACCGTACGGCAGTTCACCGACGAGTACCCGGTGGACATCCTGTTCCAGGACCAGTGCGGCGCCCGCGGCTGGCAGTACGACACGAACCCGGCGTCGCCGACGCCGTACGCCTACTCCGACGGGCTAATCTCCATGGTCGCCGAAGACTGCCGGACGAAGCCGCTGTCCACCGAGAGCGGCTGGGATCGCGTCGTCAACTACGAGTCCCAGCTCTGCGGCATGAGCTGGCAGATCGTACCGACGGAAGGCGGCCCGTCCTGGCGACGGCTGATGAAGACGGAGATCCCGCCCGACCTGTGGACGGTCTTCCCGCTGGCACAGTACCTCGCCCACGACAAGTGCGCGATGCTCTACCATGACCTCGGGCAGTTCGTGACGACCCGGGAGGTGCTGGCGTGGACGCTGGGGCTCGGGTTCTCCATGAGCTACCGAGTCGGCGCGACCGCGCTGGAGAAGGACGCCCCGCGCGAGTGGCTGCGGTGGCTCGACCGGCTGCAGAAATCCGTGTGCGCCCAGTATGTAGGCGAACCGGTTCGCGCCTTTGCGCAGGTTCGCCCGTCCGTCGTAGCTGCCGGCGCGGAGCCGGTGGATCCACGTGCTGGCGCGCGCGGCTACGAAGGCGACGGCGTGCTTCGAGCGACGTTCGGTCCGGTGGCCGTCGTGTCGAACCTCGACCCCGCCCCGGTGACCGAAGGACCCCACAAGCTGCCTCCCTTCGGCTTCCACGCCAGCGCGCCGGGAGTCGTCGCCGCCAACGTGGCAAACGTGGGCGGCCGGGACTTCGGCGACGAGGGCGTCTCGTTCGTGACCCAAGGCGACGCCCGCAAAGCCGAAGTGTGGGTCTACGCTCCCGCCGGAGACGAGGCTGCCGTCGAGCTGCCCGCTGCTGTCTCGGGTCCGTTCACCGTTGCCTTCGACGACGGGCCGAAGGTCAAGACCGCGGCGGAGAAGGGCGTGCTCACCCTTCGTCTGCCGTCCCGCCCCGGCGTGCCGCGCCTCGAGCCGCCGGCGGCGCTTGCCGGCAAGGCGCCCAGCGACTGGCCCGGCGCAAGGCCGAAGATCGGGGTGCTGGACTTCGGTCCGGGCATGGCGCCGACGTGGACTACCATCCAGCCGGCAGACTGGCTGAAGGCCTTCGCCGGCTCACGGCTGGCGACGGAGCTTGGCGTGTCCGCAGTGGCGATTGCCAACTACGCCGACCTCGCCGCGGCGCTCAGAGCCGGCCCCACAGCCTGGCTCGCGATCCTCAACCCCTACGGGGAGAACTTCCCGGCAGCCGCGCCCGGCAAGTGGCGCGAGACACTGGAGGCAGTTCGCGGCTACGTCGAGAACGGCGGCTCGTGGTGGGAGACGGCAGGCTACTCGCTCTACAGCGCCGTCTCTCGCGTGGACGGGCGCTGGCAGGGCGAGCCGATTGGCTCAAGCGGAATGAGCTTCTTCGGTCTCCCCGTCGGTGGCGGCGAGGTGGACCAGCCGGCCGAGCCGTTGTTGGTGACACCGGTCGGTCAGGCGGTGCTCGGCGCTGAGCTGAGCGCCAAAGTGGCGGCTTCCATGAGCCCGGTCAACCGCGGTCTGTCGCGCGGCGTCGACGATCCCGGTCACGTGACACTGGTCACCGGACAGAAGCAGGACTTGGTCGGCGCCCGACACTTTATCGGCGCCTACCGGCTCAACGGCTGGGGCTGGTTGTGGCGTATCGGCGGCTTCAACCCGAATCCGGAAGTTGCGGTGCCTGTTGCCGTCGCCGCCATGGAGTATGTCTACACGCATCCACCGTTGCCGGTGAAAGCGGGCGGGGTGAAGTACCTCTGGCATGCGGTGGTGGAGACCGGGTGAAAAGCCATGGAGGCTCCGTAGGCGCGGCAGAAGACATGACAGCACTTCGCCTACAAACACTCGCCATCGACCCACCACTGGGCGGAGCGGGCGGGGGAACTCGCTGCCGAGGTTGACTCGTCCTTCGCCTGGCAGGCGACGGCGCACGGCCTGTTGAACGGTGGGTCCGGGCGGAACGGCCACACCCTTCCCGCCTTCGACCTCCTGCTGACCGAAGGGATAGGCGCCCTGCGTGGCCGCGCGCTGGCTGCTGCCGCCGCTCACACAGACGTTGACCGGGTGACGCAGTGCCAGGCGATGGCCGTGGCGCTTGAGGCCGTCTCTGCATACGCCCTCCGCCACGCGCGGTTGGCGCGCGAGCTTGCCGCCGCGGACGCACGGCGTCCGTGCGCGGAGACCCGAGCCAGCCGCGCCGCCGAACTGAAGGAGGTTGGCCGTGTGTGCGAATGGGTTGCCCATCGAGCGCCCGGAACGCTGCGCGAGGCGCTGCAGCTCCTTTGGTTTGCCCATCTCGGCATCAAGCTGGACGATGGCGGAGTCGGGCACTCCTTCGGCCGGTTCGACCAGTACCTGTTCCCGTTCTACGCCGCCGACCTCGATGCCGGCCGGCTGACTCGCGACGAAGCCGCCGAGCTAATACTACAACCGTACTTAGCGCGAATGTGCTCGGCGAGGGTCTCCTGACCCCGCCGCTCCCCGGACCGACAGGTCTCCTCGAATCC
>PEVN01000042.1 GCA_002779825.1 Armatimonadetes bacterium CG06_land_8_20_14_3_00_66_21
CGCCCGGTTCTCGGGAAGGAGTCCGCCCAGCTTGCCGTCGCCGGCGCGCCCGGTTCTCGGGAAGGAGTCCGCCCAGCTTGCCGTCGCCGGCGGGGAGGTTTCGCCGCGCTTCCCGTTCCATTAGACAGAACACCGTCAACGCCAGCAGGATGACGGTGACCAGTGCCAGGATGCGGTCGTTGTTCTTGAGGAACAGCGGCTGGACGCGCAGGGGTCCCTTGACATTGGCGAAGCGCCGCTCGACTTCGGCTTGCGCCTTGTAGTCGGTGAAGGCCTGGACTCCCAACCTGGAGAAGCTGGCAGGAGAGGGGATTCGATTCTCGAACGCGTATGCCTCGTCGCCACGCTGCACGCCGTCCAGAGCCAGCCTCTTCACCGGGAAGAGCCCGGCGGCACCGACAGCAAAGAGGTTGGTGTCGCGGCGTTTCAGGAAGAGACCGAAGCCACCATCGGCATGGTCCTCGACAGACTCACGGAACTCGGTGTCGCCGGCAACACGTATGTGATCTACACCGCCGACCACGGCACGCCGGGCCGAAACCCTCCGCTGCGGATGGGTCAGGGCACCGTGTGGGAAGGCGGGATCCGGGTGCCGTTTATCATGCGCGGCCCCGGGATCAAGGCGGGCGTCTGCTGTCACACCCGGGTGACCAACTACGACCTGGTTCCGACGGTATGCGACTTGGCAAGTGTTACCGAACCGCTTCCCGCCGGGATCGAGGGCGGCAGTTTTTGGCCGCTGCTGACGAACGGCGGCAGCGGCACAGTCAAGCGCCCTCGTGAAGAGTTCGTGGTTCACTATCCGCACTACGACAAGGACGAAGACGGCCCCGCTTCGGCAATCCTGCTGGGCGACCTCAAGCTGATCCGGTTCTATGAGACCGGTGCCCTGCACCTCTTCGACCTCTCCAAGGACCTCGGTGAACAGCATGACTTGGCAGAGGAACTGCCGGAGAAGGCGGCCGAACTGCAGAAGCGCCTTGACGCCTACCTGACTGCTGTGCACGCGGAGATGCCGCGTCCGAACTCGCGGTACGGCCCAGACCGAGCGCCGGCACCCGAGTCGCGTCGGGGAGGCGGCAAAGGCGGAAGCGGGAGGGGCGGCGGCGGCCGCAGAGCCAAGCAGGACCAGTGAGTCGGGCACGGATACACCCGAAGGCCGAGGACAACAGCAATGATGACCACTGACCGCCGTCAGTTCCTCAGAGAGAGGGGGTTCTTCATTGCCGCCACGGTCGGCGGCAGGTGGGCTGGTGCCGACGGAGACCCGCCGGCGAAGCGGCCCAACTTCGTCTTCATCCTAGTCGATGACCTGGGCTGGCACGATGTTGGCTTCATGGGGAACGAGTTCGTCGAAACGCCTCAACTGGACAGGTTGGCGAAGGACGGAGTGGTGCTCACCGCCGCCTACGCCAACGCACCCAACTGTGCGCCGACCCGGGCGTCGCTGATGACGGGGCAGTACACGCCGCGGCACGGCATCTACACCGTGAGCGACGAGTCGAACCAGGCCACCAAGCGGCAGCAGCTGATTCCCAGGCCCAGCAGCGACTGCCTCCCCGACGACTCGATCACGATTGCCGAAGCGCTGAAGTCGGCCGGGTACGCCACGGCCTGCTTTGGCATGTGGAACCTCGGCCTGTTGCGTGATCCGAAGCACAGTCCGGCAGCGGAGGGGTTCGATGTCTACAAGGCGCCGGCCGATCTCGGTTTCGGAGATCCGAAGAGCTACTTCCCCGCGGCCCTCGTCGGGCGCGATGGCCGGCAGAAAGGGGAGGCAGCACCGGCAGGGCAGTACCTGACCGACCGCCTGACCGACGAGGCGGTTGCGTTCATCAAAGCGAAGGGTGACGAGCCCTTCTTCCTGGACCTCGCCCACCACGCTGTCCACACGCCGCACGACCCCAAACCCGATCTGCTTGCCAAGTACGAGATGAAGACCACCGGCGGCGCCAAAGGCTACCCGGTCTACGCGGCAATGGTGGAGAGCGTCGATCAGAGCGTCGGCCGAATGTTGGACACGTTAGCGAGACTCGACCTGACGGACGACACATTGGTCATCTTCTTCTCCGACAACGGCGGCGAAGTCGTTGCTCTCAGGAGCTGGCGCCAACAGCAAGCAGAGGACGGGAACGTCACCGGGGGTCCCAGAGCCTCGACAGTCCGTCGTCACGACTTCCTGGCACTTGCCGGGACTGGCGCGGCGGCACTGCTCCGCCGCAAGGTGTCCTGCACCACAGAGGACCGCACGCAGAGCCTGCCTCGCGTGGATCCGCTACACTGATGCCGTCACGCCCAGTCTTCCAGACCTCGGAGTGCTGCCCTCATGAACGTGATCAACACCCTCTTCCTCGCCACCGTTTGGTCGGGACACCCCGTCGGCTTCGACCTGCTGACGCACGGCGCCTACCAGTTCGTGGCATTCTACGACGCCCAGCGGCGGATGACCGTCGGGCAGCGGACCCTGGGCTCGGCCCAGTGGACGTTCGTGCGGCCCGAGGGGCGACTGCTTGAGCGGCGCAAGCGGCCGTCAACGGTTGTTGACTGGGATAGCCATAACTACCTGACACTCGCCGTCGACAGCGACGAACACCTGCACCTCGCCGGCAACATGCACGTCGATCCGCTGGTCTACTTCCGCACGACGAAGCCGCTCGATGTGACCACGCTGACGCGGATCGACCGGATGGTGGGGGAGAATGAGGACCGGTGCACCTACCCGGTATTCATGGCCGGCCCAAAGGGCGAGTTGCTCTTCCGCTATCGCGATGGCTCAAGCGGGAACGGTGTCGACTTCTACAACCGCTACAACCCGGCGACACAGACATGGACGCGGCTTCTCGACAAGCCACTGCTCGACGGGCAAGGGAAGAGGAATGCGTACTCGAGGGTGCCCGTCTTAGGACCGGACGGCCGCTACCACCTGATCTGGATGTGGCGTGACACGCCCGACTGCGCGACGAACCACGACATTTCGTATGCCCGCAGCCCTGACCTCGTCCACTGGGAGAACTGTCGAGGCGAGCCGCTGACACTGCCGATCACGCTGGCGTCCGACACCATTGTCGATCCGGTGCCCTCCGACGGCGGGATGATCAACATGACCCAGTCTCTGGGCTTCGACGCGAAGAATCGCCCCCTGGTGAGCTACCACAAGTTCGATGCCGACGGGAGCACGCAGGCGTACAGCGCTCGCCTGGAGGACGGCGAGTGGCGCCTCTACCAGACCTCCGACTGGAACTACCGTTGGAACTTCAGCGGCGGCGGGTCAGTCGGCGCCGAGATCCGGCTGGGCGGGGTTCGCGTCGAGCCGGACGGCGGGCTCAGTCAGACGTACCGCCACATCAAACACGGCTCCGGCATCTGGAAGCTCGACGAGGCAACCCTCAAGCCCATCGGCACCTATCCGCCTCCGCCAGCCCTCCTTCCGGGAGAACTGCGCAAGCCGACCTCCGGCTTCCCGGGAATGAGCGTGCGGCTGCAGACGGGCAGGGGCGAGGGCAACGCGTTCGGCGTCAAGTACGTGCTTCGCTGGGAGACACTTGGGCCAAACCGCGACCGACCACGGAAGGACATTCCGCCGCCCAGTGAGCTGAAGCTATACGAGGTCCGGACAGGCGGGGAGTGACGCCGGAAGCTAATCGCCAGTAACTTCCTTCGCAGCGCGAAGCACCCGCTCGGGTGTCAGCGGGGTTCGCCGGACGCGTTTGCCGGTAGCGGCGAACACGGCGTTGGCCACGGCGGCGACACCGGGGATGTGGACTGGCTCGCCAATTCCCTTGACGCCCAGCGCTTGGTCCGGGCCCGGTTCCTCTTCCAGCAGGTGCGTCTCGATGGAAGGTAGGTCGGCTGCGGTCAGGAGGCGGTAGTCTGCAAGGCCGCGGTTGGCCACTCTGCCGTGGTCGAAGATGATCTCTTCGGACACGGCTTGGCCCAGGGCCTGCACCATGCCGCCGGTGATCTGCCCTTCCACCGACTGCGGGTTGACCGCAGTGCCGCAGTCCTGGATGCCGATGGCCCGCAGAATCCGGAGTTCTCCGGTATCTGGATCGACGGACACCTTGACGGCATTGATCGCGAAGGCATGGGTCGGCGCGAGGGTGTCTTGAGAGCTGTCGGCAGTCAGTGGTTCACTGCCCCCGAGTGCGGCGAACGAGATTGACTTGTCTGGCGCCTCACGAACGCGGACGGAGCCTCCCTCGATCTCCAAAGCGTCCATGTCCACTCCCAGAGCCGCAGACGCGCGGTCGAGGAGCTTCTCACGCAGTCGGTGGCAGAGCTTCTTCAGCAGGTTGGCCATGTTGTACGTGACCATGCTTCCGCCGCTCAGCGGCGCGAGTGGTACCGACAGCGTGTCGCCGGTGACGGCGTTCACCTGGGAGATATCGAGAGCCAACTCCTCTGCCACAATCTGCGCAAGGCTGGTTCGCGAGCCAGAGAGATCGGTCGCGCCGGAGACCAGTGTCACAGTGCCGTCCAGTTTGACGGTGAGGTAGGCGCCGCCCGGATGACCGCCAGTCTTCCACTCGCCGCAGGCAACGCCCCAGCCGGTGTTCGGCGCGGGGGGGCCGGCCTCCGCAATCGCGTTTGCGGCGAGGTCGAGTCCGTGAAGGAGAACGTCGCTCTTGAGCTTGGTGCCGGCGAACGTGGCATCGCCAGCTCGCAGCGCGTTCTTGCGGCGAAGTTCCACCGGGCTCATGCCCAATCGGGCGGCGAGGCTGTCGAGGTGTGACTCCAGGGCGAAGGTGAGTTGCACGAAGCCGGGCGCTCGGAAGGCCCCGGTGTTGAACTTGTTGGTGTAGATTGCGAGCCCCTCAAACTTCACGTTGGGGAGGCGATAGGGACCACGGGCCGCGGCGAGGGCTCCGCCCACAGTGCCGGGACCGAAGTCCGTGTAGGCGCCGTTGTCCAGCAGAAACCGGAGCTGTCGGGCCAATAGGGTGCCGTCGCTCTTCGCGCCGGTCTTGAGCTCGGTGATCGTCTGCGCGCGGGGCCGGGTGTCCTCGAGTTCCTCCTGACGGGTGTAGGTCAGTTGCACCGGGCGGCGGCAGCGTTTCGCCAGCGCGGCGGCCACGGGTTCGATCATCACGCTGACCTTGCCGCCGAACCCCCCGCCAGTTTCCATGGTGACAACTCGTACCGAGCCCATGGGGATATCGAGCGCGGCTGCGACGGACCACTGCACGTTGAAGGGGGCTTGCGTCGAGGTCCAGACTGTGAGGGCATCCAGCTCGAACCTGGCGACGCAGACGTGCGGCTCGATGGAGGCCTGATGCGCGGCGGCGGTCTCGTAGCGCTCCTCGACGATGACATCGGCGTCGCGGAATCCCTGCTCGACGTCGCCGTCAACGATCTCGTCGCGGAAGCTCACATTGCCTTCCGGCTGCAGCGAAGTCGGGAAGAAGAACCCCGGGCCAAACTCGGCGCCTTCAGGGTGGACCAGCGGAGCGCCTGGCTTGAGCGCTTCCTCCATGTCGAACACGGGGTCGAGCACCTCGTACTCAACCTTGATGAGCTTGAGTGCAGCGTTTGCTGTGTAGGCGTCCTCGGCAGCCACTGCAGCTACCCGTTCGCCGACGTAGCGGACCTCTCCAGCCGCGAATATCGGCTCGTCGGAGTGAAGCAGACCAAAGCGCTTGTCGGGCACGTCGTCGGCGCACATCACCGCGACAACTCCCGGCATTGCCTCGGCCGCTGACTTGTCGAGGGACAGGATCCTCGCTTTGGGGTGCGGGCTTCGGAGGATCTTCGCATACAGCGTGCCGGGCAGAGCGAGATCGCCAGCGTACAGAGCCGTGCCGATGGCTTTGTCTCTTGCTCCAAGGCGCTCAACGGGCTTGCCGACAACTCGGAACTCTTTCATTGGATCTGGCCTCCTTGGGGGAGCTACGCTTGTTCGCAACATGGTTGGGCTGCCGTCGCCGTGCATTCGCCGGCAACGTTGAGCACCGCGCGGACGATCTGCGTGTACCCCGTGCAGCGGCACAGGTTGCCGCTCAGTCCGAGCCGAACGTCTTCCTCGGTGGGATCCGGATTCCGGTCGAGTAGGGCCTTCGCCGACAGGACCATGCCCGGGGTGCAGAACCCGCACTGAATGGCGCCCTCGTCGACGAACGCCTGCTGAAGGGGATGCAGTTGCCCGTCCTGCTCCAGTCCTTCAATCGTGGTGATCGCTGCGCCGGTGGCCTCGACTGTCAGTACCAGGCAGGAGTTCACGGGGCGACCATCCAGGAGGACGGTGCAGCTTCCGCACTCCCCTTCGCCGCAGCCCTCTTTGGTTCCGGTCAGGCCCAACTCGTCTCGGAGGGTCTTGAGCAGCTTGTCCCGAACATCCACGTGGGCTTCTCGTTCCACGCCATTCACGGTAAGGGTGATTGTCTTCTGCATTGGTCAGGCTCCTTTACGAGCAGGCTCCTCGGGCCCGGCAATGAGCCGTTCGGAGAACGGCTGGCAGAACGGACTGCACGACCTCTCGCCGGTAGTCCGCTGACCCTCTGATGTCCGTGATTGGCGCTGTGGCCCGAGCGGCGACTTCGGCGGCCTGGGCGGCGAGGTCGGCGTCAAGCACCTTGCCAAGGAGAAGCTCTTCGGCCTCCGTGGCTCGAATGGGCGTTGGGGCGACTGAGCCGAGGCCGATGGCTGCCTGAGCGATGCCGCCGGCTTCGTCCAACGAGAGCGCTACGGCCACGACAACCGTGGCGCAGTCGCACACCTCCCGCGAGCCCACCCGCCGGTACGCTGAGCCCGTCCTGGGCGGCGGCTGTGGGAAGACGACCTCTCGTACCAGTTCCTTTGGGCCGAGCGAAGTCTGCCGGGGGCCGGCGAACAGCTCGCTGAGCGGCAGCTCGCGTAGCCCGCTCTCGGTCTGGACGCGGACCAGCGGCGAGAAGCAGAGGGAAGCGGGGCAGGCGTCCGCAGCCGAGGAGGCGCTGCACAGGTTGCCGACAAGCGTCGCCCGGTTCCGGGTCTGCGGCGAGCCGATGTGCGCGCAGGCCTCGGCCAACGCGGCGAAGTTCGTCTTCACCGCCTCGGCCAAGACGACTTGGTCAAGCAAGGCCCTCGCCTCCACCACCAACTCAGCCCCGGCGTGCGAAACGGCGGCAACGGCAGGAAGCCCGCGCAGCGAGACGAGCCGATCTGGCTGGGGCCTCAGCCGAGCATTCACCCGCGTGAGAAGATCGGTCCCACCCGCCAACACGGCACTGGTTCCGTCTTCGAGCGAGGCCGCTGCCTCTTCCCAGCTTGTGGGTGTCAGGTACTCGAACTCTCTGTACATTCTCATGTACCGCCTTTCCGGGGACGGGCTGTCAGCCCCTCGCGAACCGCGCGCCCAAGTCTGCGAAGGACACGGGCCGGGATAATGTTATACTCGCGAAGGTTAGGAATACACCGAAGCTATTGCACAAGTTCGACGCCTCTGCGTGCACAGCAGTGTGTTGGGTGCTCACCACACGCCCCCGGGTGAAGTTCTGCGAACTTCCACTTCGGTGTATTCCTAACCTTCGCGAGTATAGCTGGTCAGCCAGTGGCAGGTCAATGGTCAACGCGATGAGTATTCGGCCATTGCAGCGCGGTTCCTTCTCGCCCTACGTGAATCGCTTCGACCGACGCGTATCGGCCGGAGCGGCGCCCGCGGCGCCTCGCAGAGGCAGGCAGCAGGGCTGGCAGCGCGAACGTCGAACTCAGCAGGGCAGCCCGGCAACAGACGACGAGGATTGGAGCTTCCCATGAATACCCGCGAACGGTTCGTCAGGACGCTGACCGGCAAGCCGGTTGATCGCGTCCCTTTCATGAAGGTGTTCGGCGGTGCCAACGCCGTCCTGGGACACTGGGAGAATGAGTACCCGGGGATCCGGGAGTGCATCGATGAGTTGCTGCAGTTCGAGGGGCAGCACCGTGGGTGGCAGTGCACGCCAGTCAACATGGACCCCTCGCAGCCCGTTCCGGTGGAAGTGCTCGAGGACACCGAGACCCGGGTCGTTCGTCGGCGCGGTGATGGCACGGTCGAGATGATTCAGAAGACCGGCGACTACAACCGGCACGACCTCGATTGGCCCATCAAGTCCATGGCCGACTGGGACCGCTACAAACGGGAGCACATGCAGGCCGACGACCCGTCGCGATTCCCAGGCAATTGGGCGGAGCTGGTCGAAGAGTATCGCCATCGCGACTACCCCTTGCAGCTCACCCACCGCGGCGTCTACGGCTTCTGCCGGAACCGAATGGGCGATGAGAATCTGGCGTATGCGTTCTACGACGCGCCTGAATTGGTCCACGACATGATGGACTACTACACCGACATGGCGATCGCGCTCTGGGAGAAGCAGGTTGAAGACGCGGACTTCGACCTCATCGAGTGCTGGGAGGATATGGCGAGCCGAACCGGGTCGATGATCTCGCCCAAGACCTTCCGCGAGTTCATGACGCCGAACTACCGCAGGATCGCCGACTTTGCCCAGCAGCACGGCATCGAGATCATCCTTGTCGATTCGGATGGCTACATCGAGGACCTCACCGAACTGATGCGCGAAGGCGGCGTCACGACGCTGTACCCCTACGAGGTCCAGTCGCTCAATGACGTGGCTCGCGTCCGGGACCGCTTCCCGACGGTGGGCTGTGTGGGCGGGCTGAACAAGCAGGCGATGGCCGAAGGCAAAGAGGCAATCGACCGGGAGGTAGCTCGGGCGCGCACCTTCATCGAGAAAGGCCGCTTCATCCCCGGCCCGGATCACTTCGTCCTGTCCGACGTCACGTTCGCCAACTACCGGTACTTCATGGAGCAACTCCGCGAAGTGGTGCTCACGACGGTGCCCGGGAACGGGTGAGTGAGAGCCGGACCCGGCGAACCATACAGTGGGGCAGCTTGCCCGCTCCTTCCCCCGCAGGGTCGGCAACCGAGGTGGAATGTCGGCGGGCCGGCTGCCCCGCTGTACGCTGTTGACTCAAGGAGAACTCCGAATATGACCCCAACCGACCGCTACCTCTCGTACATGGGCCGAGGCCCCAAACGCATTCCTCACTGGGAGCATTGGTCCAACCCCGACGCCGCGACGTCCCTCACTGGCATCGACTTCTACGCGCAGCCACGGAGCTGCATGCTGCGGCTCAACGAGCTGTACCCACACGTCGGCTTCCCCGTGCCCGCCAGCGATGACCCGCTGAAGCGCATCGAGGAGCAGACGGGACGCGACCGGTGGGGGGAGGTGCGGCGAGACTCCTGGCAGCAGGACCGAGCCCGGGTCCGGTTTGGCAGTCGGCAGGAAATGCTGGAGTTCAGCCCGCTGGCGCAGGGCGACTTCACCGGGTGGGGGGTCGTCGTGGATGGGGACTACAGCAGCGAGGAGATCATCTACCAGCGCCATCGGGCGGGCTATCGCCAGGAGTGGGGCGACTGCGCCCCGGAAGGGAGCGACGCCAGCGTTGGCTTCTACAACACCATGTTCATGTGGCCGCTGTTGGTGTTCGGCTACGAGAACTTCCTGGGGATCTGTCTGGAGCCGGAGTTCGAGCGGATTATGGAGGAGTTCGGCGAGATCAACCGGCGCGCGTTCCGGGCCTTTGCCCGCCTGCCGATCAACTTCGTCATCTGCCACGATGACATCGTCACCAGCCAGGGACCGATCTGCTCGCCGCAATGGATGCGCAAGTTCATCTTCCCGCGCTACGAGGAGTTCTGGGCGATCCTGAAGGCTGCTGGCAAAGCAGTCCTCTTCATGGTCGATGGAAGCGTCGACGCGTTCGCTGACGACGTGATGGCGTGCGGTGCCCGGGGCATCATCAGTGAGCCGACGACCAACTACAAAGCACTGGCGGAACGCTACGACAACCCATTCCTCGCCGGCGAAGGCGACTGCCGCATCCTGATGCGAAACGACCCGGACGAGATCCGGCGGATGGTGCTCTCAATGGTCGAGACGGCAAAGAGGTCGGGCGGCTACATGATGTGCATCGGGAACCACATCCCGTTCAACGTGCCGAGTGAGGCACTCAAACGGTACTTCGAGTTGTCGGCGGAGCTGGGGTATCGGTGATCTCGCCCAACTGGGCGTCAACCTCGGCCTTCACCGCGTCGAAGCGGCCCACGATCTTCTTGCGCAAGGCGGGGTCGTCAAGGTCCGCGCCTAACTCGATCTTGAGGGGCGGCGTCCACGCGCGCTGAGTGATGATGAGGTCGAGGGATCTCTGCTTGGGCCACGGCCGGAGGCACTTCACGTCGCGGTAGCGGACTTCGCAGTGGGTGGCGAGGTAGTGGAAAGTGCACTCCTCGGGCAGGACCTCTTCGAGAAGGTAGAGGAGCTGACGGAACAGCCCGCGGGTCGACTGGGGGGCGCGGGAGACGATCCAACGCTCGTCGTACTTGACGGGAGCGTCCTCCTTGCCCAGGCGCTCGAACACGGCGGGGATGCTCCCGGCTTCTGGCAGGTAGCTGCGGTGTGGCGCGCGCTGGCGGCCGTCGTAGATGAGGGCGCGCTTCTTGAGCGGGAGCCAGCCCAACTCCTGCAGCAGGAATCGGGCCGGCGACACGTCGATGGGGTGGCTGTTCCACGACTTGATCGCGACCTCTTTGTGCCGGCACGCCGCGGTCGGCGCCTCCACCAGTTCCATGAGCCGCTGCACGGCGCGTTCTGCCTCGGCGCCGGACAGGTCGGCGAGTTGCTTGACGGTGTCGTGGTACACGAGCAGCGGCATGCCCGCGCGGAACAGGACGTATGCCTGCGGGCGCCGTGACCACTTGACCGGTTGGCCGACTTCGTCGGTCAGCGGCAGAATCGTGCCGAAGACGTTGGCGGGGTCGCAAGCGTTGAGGAGGACCATCGGCTGCGCTTCCGCCGGAGACGCCTCGGCGTGGGTCCGCTTGACCGCGCGTAGCAGCTCGACGGCTTCGGGCAGTGCGTACTGCTCGCCAGGCAGGTCTTCGACGAAGTACCCGCGCCGCACTTCGCCGCGCATCTCCAACTCCTTGAGCGCCTTGTAGAGGTCCGCCCACCTCGGCATGGCAACCTCGCGCTTGAGCATGTCGCGGCAGAGGAGACCGTAGCGGCGAAGGAGCTGTCGGGCGAGGTCGAGGTTGCGCTGGACGGCGTCGAGTTTGGGTGGCGGCGGTGGCACGAGGCGTTCGGTGGCGACCCAGCGACCGAGGGTGGGGAGTTCGGCTTGAGACGCGCTGGACCTACGGGACCGAGGGTCGCCCTCGCCTCGCGCCTCTGTGCGGAGGCACTCGTAGCTGTCGTTGGTTGCCTCACCGGTCCACACGAGGTGCCAGAGCGCTTGCAGCACCAGCTTCTCGTCGGCGCCGGTGCCGGCGACGAGCGCCTCGCTGAACTGCGCGCCATACCCGCTGAGGAACTGGCGAACGGCGGTACACACGTCTGCAAGCTTGCCGTCCCACTGACCGAGGTCAGCGTCGATGTCGGCGGGGTGCGTGGGCAGCCACTTTGCTGAGTCGCGGAAGCAGAAGCCTATCTGGCCGCGCTTGACATCCTGCCAGCCGAACCGCCGCCACGTGACCTCGCCGCTGTAGCAGAGGCGGTCGAGCAGGGCGGGGGCGTAGTCGACGACGCGGCCGCTGAGCAGGTCGCGTTCCCAGACGGCGACGTGGTTGTCCACGCCCTGGAGCTGGCGCAACACCTGGCGCAGCCCGTCGATTCCCTCGACGCGAGTGTCGGGGTGGCAGTGCTGCCAACGGAGCATGTAGTCGGAGAACTCCGTCGCGGTGGCTGGCTCCATCTCGCGTCGCAGCCGGGCGAGGGTGAGGCGGTGAATCTCCTCCAGGTTGCTGCGCCAGCACCATTGCGGAAGCGGCTTGGTGTTGACATACTCGCCGCGGACGGCGAGACCGGCTTCGATGAGCGCGTCCAATCCGTCTTCCACCTCGACCATGGGAAAGGCGTAGCGATCCATGCTCTCGTACTTGGTGACGGGACCATGGGTGCGGAGGTGGTTCTCGAGGAGCGCGCGGCGGGCTTGCTGGCGGGAGAGGGTGCTGCTGGCGAACTCCTGTGGCACCCACAGGTCAGAGAGGACATATCGGTCTGATCCGTCGGATCGGTCGGATCGACCTGACGCCTCCCCCGGAAGCCTAACCAGCCAATACGCCTCCACCAACCGGTCCACGGTCAGGCGCACGTCCCCGTCGCGCGCGGCCTTCTTGGCGACCTCCAGCATCGTCAGCGGGCGACTGGTCGCCATGAAGCCCAGGAGCTGCTCCTCCCATTGTGTGAGCTTCCAGTTGTTGGCGAACGCCTGCCGGTAGAGTCCGAAGTTCTCCGCGGCGATCCAGCGCCACTGGTCCCGTTCAAGGGTATTGAGTGGCACGCACAGCGCCCGGCGGCGGTCAACCAACTCCCAGAGCAGTGCGTGCCAGTCGCCCTGGGTGCGGGCGGCGAGGGAGAGGCCGGCGTCAGACCCGTCGGACAGGTCAGACTCGTCAGACAGATCGCCGAGGTCCTTCAGCATCCGCGCCATCTCGTCGGCGTCGCGGCTGTGGCGCTCGGGGAGCAGGTGTTGCAGCCGCCGGTCCACGCGCTCGACCACTTCCGGGTCCAGCAGGTCGCGCAGCTCCTCCTCGCTGAGCACTTTGCGCAGGATCTCTTTGTGCAGGTGCATCAGGCGCGACTGCCGCTCGCGCGCCGGGACGCGCCCCATGTCGAAGTACGTGCCCATGGTCAGCAGCGAGTGTGAGAACGGGCTGGGGATCTCCGCCTCGTGGAC
>PEVN01000316.1 GCA_002779825.1 Armatimonadetes bacterium CG06_land_8_20_14_3_00_66_21
GGACCGACAGGTCTCCTCGAATCCCGTGGATTCGCAGCCCTTTGAGACCTTCCGGTCAAGCGTTTCGGGGCGGTCGGAGACCTGCCCCGAGCTAAGGTGTTCCCGGCAAGTTAGGGCGCCACCGCGACCTTCATGACCACCTTGTGTAGCTCGCCTTCGCCGCCCATGGGGGCGTGGGCGTCCTCCGGGAAGAAGACGGCAAACGTCCCCGGTGCTACTGCGATCCACGCGTTGGGCTCGGCGTCGGAAAAGCCGACGTCCTTTTCTTCGTCAATCGGCATTCGCCCACACGTCGGGGCGTGTCTCCAGCCAATGACGTCTGTCGTGTCGACAGAGTACTGGATGTCGATGTACCGCCGGTGCGCTTCGAGCCGAGCGTCCTCGCAGCCCGTTCCCTGGGCGCGGATGACCATCGCGTACAGGCGGTCTCCGTCAACGTCGTGGCGACCGGGCGCCAGTTCCGGTAGGCGAGCCTCCGTCAAAAAACGGAACGCCTCGGCGAACATGGGATGCAGGGCAACGTATCGGTCTGCGTTCTGGAGGTGGTCGAGGACCATGTTTTCTGTCTCCGGTGTCAGGCTGCTTGCCGCAGGTTGCAGCCGAGAAGGCTGCGGCGGATTGTAGCCGCCGGGGAGGCGAAGGGCAAATCCGCCCCGCGTCTGTTCGGCGGGCGGGCGTGGACCTTGGACTGCCGCTGAAGTATAATGGCCCGAACATTGGACTCGGGCTCCCTCCGCATTCTCCGCCGCAGAACCATGGCACGCACGCATGTAGCACCACCGGCCCCCCCCAGCATCATCCGCATGCTGGTTACGCTCTTGGTGGTGACGCTCAAGGTCCTGCGAATGGTGATCGTGGTGGCCGTCATCGTGGTCGTCGGCTGTGGGATCGGCGCGTGGGTGAGTATGTCCAAAGTCCTGCCCGACACCAGGCACCTGGGCGACTACCGACCGCACCAAACGACCAAGCTCTACGCCCGCGACGGCGAACTGCTGGGCGAGATCTACGCGGAAAACCGCGAGATTGTGCCGCTCAGTCGGGTCCCCAAGAACATGCGCGACGCCACCATCGCCATCGAGGATGAACGGTTCCACAAGCACATTGGCGCCGACCCCAAGGGCATCCTTCGGGCGGTCTACGCGAACTACCGCTCCCACGACTTGTCCCAGGGCGGCAGTACCATCACTGAGCAGTTGGCCAAGAACATCTACCTTACCCGGCAGAAGACGGTGCATCGTCGCCTCCAGCAGATGCTGTTGGCGCTGCAGATTGAGCGGCAGTACTCCAAAGACGAGATCCTTGAGTTCTATCTCAACGAGGTCTGCTACGGGCACAACTGCTTTGGCGTGCAGGCGGCTGCCAAGTACTACTTCGGCAAACCGGTGGAGGACTTGACCCTCGCGGAGGCGGCTCTACTCGCCGGGATCCCCCGGATGCCGACCTACTACTCGCCCTATGACAACCCCAAGGCGGCGAGCCGCCGCCGCAACCTGGTGCTCAGCAAGATGGTCGAACAGGGGCTGATCACGTGGGACGAGGGGGAGCGCGGGAAGCGTGAGGAGCCGCAGTTGGTCGATCCAAAGCGCCACCGAAGCAAAGCGCGGTTTCGGGCTCCCTATTTCACCTCCTATGCCCTCAAGGAGTTAGTCGACCGGTACGGCGTCGACCTGGTCTACAAGGGCGGCCTCCGCGTGACGACGACGCTCAGCTTGCCGATGGCCCAGAAGGCTTACGCGATCACCAGGAAGGCGCTGGCGAGCTACCGCAGCATGCATGTGTCGCAGTGTGCCTTGGTCTGTTTGGACCCGAACACCGGCGAGATCCTGACACTCCTCGGTGGGCGCGACTGGAACGATCGCGATGCGGGAGAGTTCAACCGGGCCACGCAGGCCCACCGACAGCCAGGTTCCTCCTTCAAGCCGTACGTCTACGCCACTGCCCTCGAATCCGGGTACGGACCCAACAGCGCGATCGTGGATGGGCCAGTCAGCTACCCCGATGGCGACAAGATATGGCGACCCAGGAACTACGACGGCCGGTTCCGGGGGACCGTGACCCTGCGGACTGCGCTGGCATGGTCCATCAACATCCCCGCGGTGAAGCTGAACGTGGCGGTCGGACCCAAGAAGGTGGTCGCCTACGCCCACCGGCTCGGGATCCACTCCGAGCTGGCCGCCGTGAAGTCCCTGGCTCTGGGGTCCGCAGTGGTCACTCTGCTCGAGCACACCTCCGCCTACGGCGCCTTTGCCGCGGGAGGCATCAGAGCGGAGCCGACCACGATCCTTGCGGTGCGGGACGCCAACGGCATCACCCTTGATCAGCACGTGCCCCAGCGGTCAGTCGTCCTCAAGAGCAACACCGCCGCGATGATCACCGATATGTTGATCTACGCCGTGGAACACGGGACCGGCGGGCGGGCCAAGATTCCGGGAGTGAAGGTCGCGGGGAAGACGGGCACCACGTCGGAGAGCCGCGATGTCTGGTTTATGGGCTACACCCCTAATCTCGTTACGGGCGTCTGGTGCGGTAACGACGACAACTCGCCCATGCGCGGCAGGGGAGTCGCCGGCGGGACGCTGTGTGGGCCGATCTGGAAGGAGTTCACGGAGTTCGCGACCAAGCGGTACGGAGGCAAGGGGAAGTTCGTCGAAGTGGACATCCAGGCAGTCAAGGCCCCCCCAGTCGATGAATCGAAGGCGACCGAGACCGAAGGGCAGCCGGCGTGGGTCGAGATTTGCATGGAGTCGGGGATGCGCGCCGGCCCGGGCTGCCCGAGCGTCCAGCGGCGGGAGCTGCCCCCGGGCGCGGCAATTCCCGCTGCTTGCACAGTCCACGGCTCTTCGGCGGGCGCCGCAAATCGGGGGGCGCCGGAGGGAGGCGGTGAACGAGGCAGTACGGACGAAGACCGGCCGTCCGCAGAAACCGTGACAGTCACGGTCTGCACCCAATCGGGACGCATTGCCACGCCGTACTGCCCGCTCACGAAGGTGGTCACTATTCGGGCGGACCTGGCACCGAGAGCTACGTGCGGCATGCACGCCGGGAGTTCCGGCGCGACGACAACGAGGCCGAGCCCTCAGCTTTCGCCGCCTGCCCCCTCGCCGACCACCGCGCCGCTGACTTCGCCAATAGCTCCGGCCGCGCCGAAGCCGAAGCCTCCCGCTGCCGCCCGCGACGAGGGGTCGCCTGCCGTCGCGACGCCTGGGGCCGCCAACCGCCCGGAATGAGCGGGTGGTCCCACCCACAGAAGCTCCGCGCCACCGCGAGGCGTTCGGGTACCGCTTGCGCCGGTGTGGCACAGCTTACGCCCCGTGTGACCGTTGGCTGCCGTTGATAACCCAAGGAAGCCTCTCGTAATGCCCACAGACTCTCTGCGCGTCGGCCGGCGACTGCGACAACTGCTCACCCTCGCCCTCGTCCTCTTCTCGTGTCTGGGCGTCCGCCTCTGGTACCTGCAGATCCTCCGAGGATCTTTCTATCAGTCGCTGGCAGACCGCAACCGGTTGCGTGTCGTGGCGGACACCGCGGCCCCAAGGGGTATCATCTATGACCGTCGAGGCGTGGAGATCCTTGCTACCAACGTACAAGCGCATAGCATCGCGGTGATCCCGGAGGAACTCCGGAAGCACCCCGATACCGCGGCTCGTTTGGGGCCTATCGTGGGCCGGACGGCTGCCGAAATCCGCGACGTGGTCGCCAAGAAGGAGGACCGGCCCTATGTGCCCGTGACCGTTGCCCGTGGCGTGGACATGCGGGCGCTGTGTCTGGTCGAGGAGAACCGGACACGCTTGCCGGGCGTCGTCGTCCGCTCGGAGCCGATTCGCTTCTACCCTCACGGGCGGCTGGCCTCCCACGTGTTGGGCCATGTGGGGGAGATCAGCGAGGCTGAACTGAAGCTCGCAAAGGAGGGCCCGCGGCTTACTTCCGGGATGATCATCGGGAAGACGGGCACGGAGAAGCAGTACGACTCGTACCTGAGGGGACGCCAGGGACACGAGAAACTGGAGGTTGACGCGCGCGGCCAAGTCAAACAGAAACTCGGCGGGCGAAGTGGCATCCCGGGGGCCAGCCTTGTGCTGACCCTCGAGTGCGGTCTCCAGACTGTTGCGGAGCGGCGCCTTGAGCAGCAGCCGCATCCCGGCGCCATCGTGGTGATGGATCCCCGCAGCGGGGAGCTCCTCGCCCTGGCCAGCAAGCCGGACTTCGACCCCAATGTCTTCAGTGCGACCCTGACTGCGAAAGAGTGGCGCAAGCTCGCGGATGACCCGCGCGACCCGCTGCAGGATCGCGCCGTCGCGAGTCGGTACCCGCCGGGCTCGACGATCAAGCTCGCTGTCGCCGCCGCTGGATTGCAGTACCAGGCGCTGCCCCCGGGGCGCGTGCACTGCTCCGGGGGCACGAAGATTGGGAACCGCGTGTTCCGCTGCTGGCAGCGGAGCGGCCACGGTTCTGTCGACCTCGACGAAGCACTCGCCCGGTCGTGTGATGTGTACTTCTACACGGTGGGCCGGCGCTTGGGTGTCGACCGCTTGGCTGAGGGGTTGCGTCGGTGCGGTCTCGGCGAGTTGACGGGCATCGACCTCCCGCAGGAGACGCCGGGCATCGTGCCGACTCCCGCTTGGAGGAAGCGGGCCCTCAACGGGAAGTGGTACCCGGGGGACACGGCCAACTCGAGTATCGGCCAGGGGTGTGTCGCGGCTACCCCGCTGCAGATGGCCCGGTTGACTGCGGTGGTCGCCAACGGCGGCAAACTGGTGACTCCACACCTCGTCCGCAAAATCATGACGGTCAAGGGCGAGCCAGTCCCGCTCAAGCGGTTGGACGCAAGGACCGCGGCCATCGATCCCCGCTACCTAGCCGCCGTCCGCCAGGGAATGCGGTCTGCCGTCATCGGCAAGAGGGGTACCGCGGGGGCGCTCGCGGGTCTGCCCGTGGCAGTCGCCGCCAAGACCGGCTCCGCCGAGACCCGGCACGGCGAGAAGCCCCACTCTTGGGTTGTGGCCTTTGCGCCCTACGAGAATCCCCGCGTTGTCGTAGCCGTCATCATCGAGCATGGGGGGCACGGGGTGGAGGCCGCGGTGCCCATCGCGAAAGCTCTGTACGCGTATCTCTGGAAGGCGGAGAGCAGCCCGGCCGTCGCTCCGGCTGCGGCAGGAGATTGACGGTGTCCGGCAGCCCACGGGAAGAGGAGAAGCCAGCCTTGCAGTTGCGCGTGATCGAGGACTCTGAGAGAGACCGCTGGAACCGACTCGCAGCCTCCACGGAGGTCGCCGACGTCCTGCAGTCCTACGAGTGGGGTGAGTTGAAGCGCGCCTTCGGCTGGGTGCCGCATCGCGTGCTGCTGGAGCAGGAGGGCAAGCCCGTGGCGCAGGCGTCCCTGCTGGAGCGGCGCCTGCCGATTGGCAAGTCCCTCTTCTACTGCGCTCGCGGCCCCTTGCTGGACTACGGCGACGGCGGGCTGGTTCGGGAGGTCATGACGCTTCTCGGTGACTATTGTCGACGCCGTGGTGGATTTCTCCTCAAGATCGACCCGGCAGTGGAACGGACCACAGCCGACCAAACGGTAGGCGCGCTACAGGCGTGCGGGTTCCGCGAACTCGGCGATGAGACCGGCTTCGGCGGGACCCAGCCGCGCTGCGTGATGAAGCTGGCGCTCGGTCCGGGGACAGACGCGTTGCTGGCCGCCTGTAAGCCCAAGACCCGATACAACATCCGCCTGGCCGGCCGCAGAGGCGTCGAGGTTCGCGACGACTGCCAGGCTGAGGGGCTGCGGCCGTTCTACGATTTGCTGCAGGTGACCGCAGAACGCGACGGGTTCGTTGTGCGGTCCTACGGGTACTTCGAGAAGCTCCTGGCGCTGCTGGCTCCAGCAGGCCTTGCGCGCTTGTTCTTGGCGTACTGCGAAGGAGAACCCATCGCCGGCGCCCTGGTCACCCGCTTTGGGACCACGTGCTGCTATCTTTACGGAGCGTCCGCCAACGTGCAGCGGGAGCGCATGCCCAGCTACCTCGTCCAGTGGCGGATGATCGAGTGGGCGCAGAGCCAGGGCTGCGGCGAGTACGACTTCCGGGGCGTGTCGCCCAACCCCGAGGCAGATGACCACCTGCGCGGACTCAACCGCTTCAAGGCAGGCTTCAACGCCCGCTTCGTCGAGTACATTGGCGAGTTCGACTTGCCGCTCTCGCGTCCGCACTATTGCCTGTGGACTGTGGGGCGACCGGCTGCGATCAAGCTGCTGAAGGGGTTGCGCAAGTCGCCATCGGCGTCGTCGACCGACTGAGCGGGAGGGGCGCTTCGTGGGCGAGCCAGTCCTGCCGGTACCGGTTCCACACCGTTCGGCCCGCGTGCAATGAGTGTGCGCACACGGTTGGACGAACCGGAAGGGTGGTGTAGAATGGCTCTTCCCAGCGGCGCTCTGCGACGGGTGCCGCCGGGATCGGGTATGCTGACGTTCTCTTGAGCGCCCGTTCAGGGGCCCCGCCTGACCACCGCAGCCCAATCGCAGCCGCCGCGCACGGACACCGTGCGTCTGCAGGACCAGAGCCATGATTCGTCGCCGTGTAAGCTTGGTGTCAGTTCTCTTCCTGGGCGTGCTGGTGAGGGCAGTCGCGGGCGACTCGATCAACCTTCGAGTCGCGGGTCACGCCGCAACCACAGAGGGTATGCGGCGTGACGGAGAGATCCTGGTCTACCTCACCCCGCTGCTTGCGCACCTCGGCGTTACCGCCAAGTACGACCCGGCCGATGAATCCTTTACCCTCACGCAGCCCGGCCGCCCTGTCGTGCGCGCGAAGGCGGGGAGCACCGAGGTACTCGTGGGCGACGAGAAACGGGTGTTGGCCCAAGCACCAGTGGTCGAGGAGGGCAAGTCGTTCTTCCCGCTGTACAGCCTCGCCCGCTTGCTGGGTCTCTATGTGCGACAAGAGGGCTCGGGACTGGTTGTCGTCAACCCGGCGGTGACGCGCGTAGAGGTGACGAGAGCCGTTGCGCCGCCGGCACCGAGTGTTGCTCGCAGCGCCAAGGCGACACCCTCGCCAGGCGAGACGGGTATCGCGAAACTGCGCAGCGCAGCAAAGGCCCCCGCCGTCGTGCAGGCGCACATCGCCCCCGCCGCCGCTTCGGCGGCCGGCGCGCCGACCAAGCTGGTGATCGACGTGGGGGGATCGGTGGAGTTTGAGGTCAAGCGGCTGGACGATCCGTTTCGGGTCTACGTGGACCTCAAGCACGCCAGTCTCATCGGGGGGAGTGGGGAACGGTACACCGGCGCCGGTGACCTGCTCTCTGTGCGGGCAAGTCAGTTCTCCCTCAACCCGGACGTGGTGCGGGTCGTCGCGCAGTTCGCCGCGCCGGTGCCCTACCGAGTGGAGACCTCCTCGCCAGGGTCCCGAGTCGAGCTCGCCTTCAACGCC
>PEVN01000364.1 GCA_002779825.1 Armatimonadetes bacterium CG06_land_8_20_14_3_00_66_21
CAAGGGCGGCTGCGTCCGCCTGCCCCAGTGGCTGCGTGTAGAACGTGATCAGTTTCAGGTAGCTCCGCTTGCCGGGCTGCAGGCTGCGGAAGTACTTGCGCTCAGAGTCGACGACCTCGCCGGACTTGTCCAGCAAGTCGAGCGTCGCGTAGTGCTCACCGGCCGACAATGCCTTGGCCGGAAAGACGAACTGCTGCTCCTTGGCGGTGAGCGCCTCGGCAAAGCTGCCCTGTTCATTGCCTCGCCGGTCGGTCACCCGACACCGAAGGCGCGCGCCCTCGACAGGACCCTCGATGTGAAGGGAGATCCCGAACGACTGCCTGCGGGGGAAGACTCGGGACGTGACCGAGCAGGCAGAGAACGCCGGCGCCGTACGCTTGGCGAGCCGCATGTCGTCGACGTAGAAGTCCACCTTGTCGCCGTCTTCGTACCAGGCTTCCGCCACGTAGAAGGTGACGCCGGTGACCCGGGTCCAGTCGATAGGCAGCGTGAACGGCACCGCCACCTCCTGCCAACGGTTCGGCTCGATGCCGGGGATCGTGTACCACTCCGTCTCCTTGCCGTCGGCCGTCGGGAACCCGATCCGCAGCACGCGTTCCTGCAGGAGCTTCGCTTCCGTCTTCGCGTAGAGCCAGAAGTAGGCGTAGTCGTACCCCGACCAGTCGCGCGGGGCGTCGAACTTCCGCGACATCATCGGCCAGCCCTTCGGGTATTGCTCGTTGGGTCGCGGCGTCCAGTTCACCCGGATCAGGAACGCGAGCGACTGCTTGCCCTCATGCACGAACTCGGTGCTGGCAGCCACGGCCGCGTCCTTCTGTTCCAGGTCGGTCTTCGGGTCGCCCTTCAGCCAGGCGGCGGGGGACTCGAAGTCGTCGAGCTTGGCGAACTCCAGCACGGGTTGCGGGGCGGCAGCAGACCACGGGGCAACAGCACAGAGGATCGCTGCGAACGGCAATAACGCATTCTGGCGGGGCATTGGAAGCACTTCCAACGGCACTATGCTCGCGTCGATTGTAGCCGGATCGCGTGGAGCGCGCGAGGTGCTTAGTGCGCGTCACCCGGGCTGCGCGGGTCGTTGCCTCAGTGCCTGACGACAGATACAATTGGCGGGCAAGGAAGGAGGCAAGCTGATGCCAAGAGGCAGACTCTCACCCTCCGAGAAGAAGGCTCAGATAGAGGCGGCGCACCGTAACGCCCTGGCGGAAGAGGAATGGATGGCCCGACACCCAAAGGTCCTCGAACCGTACGCTGGGGAGTACGTGGCCATCTACGGACACCGGGTGATCGCCCACGGGAAGGACGGCGCGAAGGTGATCGCCGAAGCGGACAAGGTGTCGCCGCACCACCTGTTCGCCTATCTGGACGACTGGGAGGGGGACATGGTCCTGTGACCGTGTTTCCCTATCGCGCCAGTCCGGGCCGTCCACGGCAGAAGCGGCCGACCGCCACGGTCACGATCGGGTACCGGCGCCGCCATACTATCGAGCGAATGCTCATCGATTCGGGCGCCGACGTGTCGCTCCTCCCGAGAGCTGTGGGAGCCGCTCTCGGGAGGAGCGTAGACCCCGACGAACAGCTTAGCTACCTGCGCGGAGCAGGGGGCGGGCGCGTTCCGGTCGTGTACCGTCGAGTCCGCCTGCTCATTGGCGACCACTGGATGCGCGCGCCCGTGGGCTGGGTCCAAGATGGAAGCCCGCTGCTGATCCTGGGTCGCCGCGGCGTGTTCCCCCAGTTTGCCGTTGAATTCCGCCAGTTCGAGTGGGTCACCATCTTCCGGCACGTCAGCGAGCTTCCGTAGGTCGCGCGTCGCCCGCGATCTCCCGTCGGCGAACCTATGGGACCCCCAGGGCGCGGCCGATGACAACCGTCTCCTCCCGCTTCATCTTCAGCCGAATCGCGCCCTGTCCGTCAACCGTAACCGGCGCCAGTTCCTGGTGCGTCAGCAGGTTCGCGCAGCGCCACTTCCCCCCGTCCTCCACCGGGAGAACGGGCGCGTCGACCGTGTGACCGGTGGCGTTGTACACCGTGTAGATCACCTCGTCCGCTGCGCCGAAGCGGTTGGCGTACACCCGCGGGACGAGCGTCGGGACGAGGGGCTCGTTGTCGGTGCGCTCGAAGACGCCGGTGTGCTCTTTCAGCAGCGCATGCACGTCGTCGGGGTAGCGCGCGCTGAAGGCGCCGACGGCGTTCCAAAGCATCATCGCGCTTGCGTTCCGGCGATGCGGTCGGTCGATCTCGAACGACTTGCACTCGGGGAAGTAGAAACGGAACAGGTTGATAGGCGCGGGGCGCACCGGGCTTTCGCGGCGCACATCGTAGACGATAGCGCCTTCGAGGGCGGCTGCCATGTCGTCGTTGCCGGGGAACTCGGCTGTCAGTAGCAGACCGGGTCGCACCTTGTCCATCGCCGCATGGATCTGCCGGCAGTTGCGGGACAGCGCCTGCAGCCAGGCGTTGTGCCCGGGCTCGGCGAAGAGGTGCTTGTGCTTGTCGCTGGTGCAGACGTAGCCGCGGTGCCCGTATTCGTCGACGCGGACGCCGTCGATGCCCGTCTCGCGGCAGACGCGGGCCAGCGTGTCGGCAACCCAGCCGGAGTACCACTCAGTGTCGAGGCACATGCAGTAGCCGCCGTAGGAGCCGACGTAGCCCGCGGGTGTCTTGCCGGTCTTGTAGTCGTCCTTCCAGAGCGGGTTCATGATGCCGTACTCGAGACCATGCTGGCTGCCGAGCTTGGTGTTGGCGTCGGCGAGGATCGGGTCGGTGTAGAACATCGGCAAGTTACCCGCCTTCCGGCAATCCTCGATATGCGCCCGCAGTGCCGGGAGACCGCCCCACTCAGGCATGTAACCGTCGTAGTCGCCTCGGTTCAGCGGGTACATGAGCTTGCCCGAGACCGGCTCCTTGACCCAGTAGGCCTCGTACCGTCTGTAGAGCGCTTCGCCCAGTTCCTCCTTCAGCCGGTCCATGGGCACGCCCCAGGGGCCCTTGTCGCTCCAGGTCCACCACGACATCATCTCCACTACGTCGTTGGCAGGGAGGAGGTAGTCGGTGCGGTAGGCGCCGTCTTTGAACAGCGGTCCCTGCCCCCATCCCGGCGCGACGATGTGCCAGCAATTGGTCAGCTTCGACGGATACGGCCGCGGCGGCCACGTCTGGTGTGACCACGTGGCATAGCGCTTCATGGCTTCCCGCCAGTCGCCGGCGTGACTGCCGAGGCAGGCGTCGGGCGCCCTGAAGCTTGTGCCGGGGGCGCGCTCGCGGCGCAGGTAGTCGAAGGCTACACCGATGCCAGGAGCCGGCTCCAGCGCATTGCGCCACAGCATGTCGGGCTCGAGGAAGCCGCGGCCGGTTTCGTCCAGCGCGTAGTCGCCGTGGACAGACTCGCCCTTGCGCAAGCTCGGGCACTTGTAGAGCCCCGTGGGGTCGTCGCTACGCAAGTAGAGGCCGCCGCCGCGGGCGGGCGAGAACAGGTCGATCATCTGCCACCAAGCGGTCTCCTCGCCATAGCTGGTCCGCAACGTCGTGGGCACGTTGGCGAGGACGCCGCCGCCCCATGGGAAGAGGTAGTAGTCGTCGGCTGGGTTGCCGGATAGCTTCAGTCCAGCCAAGTGGGGGAAGGCGAGGTGGAACTGGACCAAGGTGAGTGGTGAGTGGTCGGTGGTGAGTGGCGGGCGGGCGGCGGGACGCGGGGCGTGGGTCACGGTGAAGCCAAGGCGGAGCTCGTCGAGCTCAGCCCGCGCGGTGAAGGTGCCGAGCAGCCGAGTGTCGCCGATGTCCATCTTCGCCTCGAACCCGTTCGTCACCGGCGTGATTGCCACCACCTTCGCCTCGTGGCAGCCGTACACGGCGTCGCCGACCTTCAGCCGGAACAGGTGCGTCGCCTCGGGCCGTGCCAGAACGTTCCGGTCGATCTCGCCGACGTGGAGGCTGCGCAGGGCAAGCGTCGGTCTGAGCTGGAAGACGGCGCGCAACGCACCGTTGTCCAGTGTTGCCGTGTCGCTGTCGATTCGGCACGACGGAGCGACGTTGCGTCGCTTGCCCTTTGGCGGGCTGATATCCGGTCGCAGGTCGACGACGGGCTTCGGCTCGGTTGTGGGGAGTTCGAAGTCGAGGGTGATCTTCCGCACCCGGCCGCCCTCAGCCGGCGTCACCTGGAGGGCGCCCAAGCTCCACTGCCCTGGGGGAAGCTCCGAGGCAACCGTGTTGCCGTTGGCCTTGAGCGAGCCGGTTGGTATTGGCTTCTCGTCGAGGTCAAGCCAGGCGAGGGTGGGGGCAGTGCCCTCGAACCAGGCGACCGCTCGGAGGGGGCGCAATCCGTCGAATCGGTCCGATCGGCCGGATCCGTCCGATTGCGGTTCCAGCCGAAGCGCCTCGCCCTCGATGCCATGGTAGGCAATCCACCCCGCCGGGTCATCAATCCTGTCCGGCAGCTCCCAGGTCGCCGTGGCGTGCAGGTCCACCTCCGACAGCACCAGCCGCACCATGAACTCGCCCTGGGCGTCGATGGTGTTCAGCTTGTCCTCACGCCACGTCTTCCCGCCATCGAAGCTGGTGGCACTTTGCCCGTGTTGCACGCTGTTGTCGATGCCGGGGTAGACGTAGTCGTCGCCCTTCCCGCCGGGCAGCTTGCGGAGGAGCACCGTCGTCTCGCCCGGCTTCAGCCACGCCAGCGGCACGTCCACATCCGCCCAGTCGGCGCGCAGCGGATCAGTGCGGTTCGCCTTCGACGGGAACCGCGGGTCCTTCGTCTCAAACCGCAGGGCGTTCCCGTTGACCACCACTTCGAACGCCTCGTTCAGCCCGTTGGGCGTCTTGTCGCCCATGTTCCAACTGTAGTCCTGGATGGCGAAGTAGAACCGCAGCCGGGCCGCCTTCGCCCGTCGCAGCGCACCCTCAGGCAACGCATTCAGATCGAGCGTCTTCCGCACTTGGTACGTCTCGTCGCGAATGTGCGCGACGCCCATGGAGAACCCACCCCACGCGCCGGTGTCGTCGCGAAGGACGGTGATGCCGGGGCGGGGGTGATCGAGGGACCAGTCGGCGGCGATGGCCGGCGCGGACAGCGTGCAAGCGAGAAGCAGTGCAGTCGACACAGTGAACCTCCTTCAGGGGCTCTCAAAGGCCCCGCCATACCGGATGGGCGAGCAGGTAGATCTGGCGAGCGGCTACAGCCCTGACTCGCTAATGGTTCACAGGTTACGCCTGTACCTACGGCAACGCTTTCTCGAACTCTTCGAGGGTGCCGACGGTGATCGCCCGACGATAGAGGTCTCTGAGAAGGGCAGCATCGCCGAACTGCTGGATCCGCTCCTTGAGCGGCGCCGGGATCCGTTGGAATCGCAGATCGAGTGCGTCCAGAATCGCGGTCCGGGCAGAGGTGACTGCGCCTTCGCGCACTCCCTCCCGTTTCCCTTCTCTTCGCCCCTTCGCTAAAGCTTTCTTCTCGAAGTTGGCCAGGAATGCTGCCATCTTCTGTTCCTCCTGTGTCTCCGCCACAAACTCCTGGTACTCGGTTTCCAGATCGGGCGGGAGCGTCATGACGAGATCGAGGAACCGAAACACATCGACGATCTCGTCTTCCGACACTCCCTGCTGAAGCAGCCCCTGAAAGAGACGTTTCTTCCACTGCAGGCGCGTCTCTGAGTCCGCTCGAGTGGTCTGCGTTTTCAGGTGGGCCATCACGATCTTGGCCCAGATGCTCGTGCTCTGCTCAAGCTCTTCCCAGCGGTCTTCGAAGTCGAGCAGCTTCACAATCGGGAAGTGCACCTGCGCGCAGAATGTCGCCAGGCCATATGCGAACTCGCTGGGCCGCCAGTCGCGCTGGATGTCGCCAAGGATACCGAGGCTCACTACGCATTGCTTGTGGCGGCTGAACAAGCCGGTGTTGCAGATGAACATCCGTTGCTCGAACTCGGGGTCCACTTGGTTCTGAACCTCCACGTGGAGCAGAATCCACACGTGGCGGCCCGGCTTCAGCCAGACTCTGGCCAATACATCGACGGTGCGTCTCCCGCGCCCGGCGCGTCTCACGGCGTATTGCAGTTCCTTGTCGTCGAACGTGACGCCGCGTGTCCAGTCGATCTCCCGATGCACTTCCGGGAAGAAGAACGCCATCGCCGGCTCGAAGTGACGCTGCAGCAGCTCCTTCCACGCCGTGTCGAAATCGCTTCTCGGTGCGCGTCTTGCCACTGGCGCACCCTCGGTCGGCAGTGTCAGTCAGTATACAGGTGTCCTTGCGGGGGATCAAGCAGCAGAGTGGCACAGCTTTCCAAGCTGTAGCGGTGTCGGACCACAGGTCAGGAGACCCGTGCCACGAGACCAACGCGCGCGGCTCGGGATGCACTACACCGGGCCGAACGCCTCGATCGTGGCTCTCGCACCGACTGCCAACAGGACGCTGCCGCCCTCCGCGGCTGCCAGTTTGGTGTACTCGCCAACGGCGATGACGGATTGCTTGCCGGAGCCCGGATCGAAACGTACCAAGCGCCCCGGCAGCGCGGCGACCAGCGCGGCCTTGCCCTCGCTGGTCTTGACGGCCGCAACCGCCCGCACTGGCTCGCCAATCAGCTCTGACCGGAGCAGCTCCCCGGTTTCGCTGTAGACCAGAAGGTAGCCGTCCTCCTTGGCGAGGACGACCTCCTGCTTGCCGTCGCCGTTGACATCGGCCGCGAGGCAGTCGCTGATGGGGTTGACGCTCTTCAGCCAGTCGTATGCGAGGGTCTTGAGGTTGAGCAGCCCGACGCCGTTGTCGGTGCAGACGAGCGCCTTCGCCCGCTCAGCCGTGGGCGGTTGCCAGTAGTCGAGCAGGAGACCGGTGCCGCGCGGCAGGCGGCCGCCGGCGGACCGAACCATGTCGGCGCTCAGGACGCTCAGCGTTCCCCAGACCTCGGTGGAGACGACCTCCTGCTTGCCGTCGCCGTTGTAGTCGAAGCTGCGGGGCAGCGTCATGGTCTGGTAGGCCGCGGGCAGGCGCTCGTACTTCAGGACTTCGCCGGCAGGGCTGACGAACGTCGCCAGGTTGTAGTTGCCGGTCATAATGAGCGGGCTGCCATCAGGCTTCTTCAGCAAGCCAATCGAGTACGCGACGGGTAGGTCGCCGTTGAGCTTCTGGCTCTCGAGGAAGTCGGTCTTCCAGACCTCCGTGCCATCGGGCTTCAGGCAGTAGAGGCGGGCTTCGCGCGTGGTCACCAGGATTCGCGGACCGTCCGCAGCGAGGTCCGGGTAGCACTCGACTGAGGTGATGAAGCCGGGGAATTGCTTCTTCATCAGCAGCGCGCCGTCAGGGCGGACGGCTGCCAGCTCCGCTTGGTCAGACCACGCCAGCACGTCGGCGACGCCGTCCCCGTCAGCGTCTCGTTGAATCAGCCCGACGACTCGGGCGGCATTGGGGCCGGTTGGGCGCACCGATAGCTCCGTCATGCCCAGACCGTCCTTCCACTCGTCTTTGCCGAAGACGAGACGCACGTAGCGCGCCTTCTCGTCCACCTTGCGGCACGTCCA
>PEVN01000251.1:0-1487 GCA_002779825.1 Armatimonadetes bacterium CG06_land_8_20_14_3_00_66_21
TGGATAGCAGGCAGTTGATGCGCGCGGCCCAGGAGGTGTTCGCGGACAGTTTCGTGTCGGTGGTGATGCCCACGTATAACCACGCGCCGTTTCTGCCGGAGGCGCTGGCGAGCGTGCTCGGGCAAAGCCATCGCAACCTCCAGGTTATCGTGGTGGACGATGGCTCGACGGATGAGACGGCGCACCTCCTGAAGGCGATTTGCGACCCGCGGGTGGAAGTCGTCCGCCACCGGGGGAACCGCGGTCTGCCGGCGGCGCTCAACACGGGCTTTGGTCGAATCCGGGGCCGGTTCGCCACCTGGACGAGCTCCGACAACCTCATGCGGCCGCACTGCATTGCCGAGCTGCTGCGCTCGCTTCGACAGGATCCTCAAGCCGGGTTGGCCCATGGCAACTACCGGTACTTCGGGACGCAAGAGGGCATCGGCGACACGTCTGAAGTGACGCCCAAGTCCATGTACTACCTCGGACGCGCCATCGGCCCCGCCTTCCTGTTGCGAACGGCGCTGCTTGCTCACCTGCCCGAACCGCCGTTCGACGAGACGCTGCAGGGCATTGAGGACACCGCGTTCGCGCTGGAGTTGAGGCGCCTCGCGCGGTTCGCCCACGTGGCCCAGGTGCTGTACGACTATCGCTACCACGCGCTGCAGATCACAGAGGGGATCGCGCACGCGGAGGGCTACCGGCCGCTGGTTCAGCGGATGCAGGACCGGTACGACAAGCGACATCGGCCCGCGTGGCAGATATCGGAGTCAGTCCAGGCTGGCGGGGCGTTGCGGGTGCTGTACGTGTATCCCCACTGCTGTCACGGCGGCGTCGAAGTCGTGCTGCTCAACCGGGTCCGCGCCTTGCAGTCCCTCGGCATCCACAGCGAAGTGTGCTTTGGCCAGGATGTGGGCGGCGCGCGGATGTTCGCGGGAGTGTGCCCCTGCCACGTACTCTCCCAGCCGGAAGGGCCCCTCGCTGTCGGCGAGCTCTCGAAGCTGGTTCGCGACCGCCGCTACGAGGTGGTCACCCTCATCTCGTACCCGCTGGCGTACCAGGCGCTGGCAGACGCCGGCTTCCAGGGCGCCCTCGTGTGCGAATGTCACGGCAACCTTCAGCTTACCGATGTACCTGGGGCGCAGACGGCTGACTTGGTCATTGCAGTCAGCACTCGCCTGCGCACCGCTTGCCGGCGGTGCGGGATCCGGGTGCCCGTGCGGGCCCTTGGCAACGCCGTCGACATCGAGCGCTTCGGGGGCGGAGGCCCGGAGGCGGGCCGTCACGACTCGCGATTTGCGGTATCGCCGAAGGAGCGCGTTGTGGCCTTCACGGGGCGGCTGGGTGAGTGAATCCACGGGGACGGGTGCTCGCCCTCGGATCGGCCAACTTCTACCGGCTGCAGTTAGGCAACCGCAACCTAATACTACAACCGTACTTAGCGCGAATGTGCTCGGCGAGGGTCTCCTGACCCCGCCGCTCCCCGGACCGACAGGTCTCCTCGA
>PEVN01000251.1:1524-8822 GCA_002779825.1 Armatimonadetes bacterium CG06_land_8_20_14_3_00_66_21
TTGTAGTACTAACCTGTCAGGACTGGCTGCATTGGGTGGCTGAGGGTCACGTGGACGAGGTGCTCCTGGAAGAAACCTGGAGTGATCCCAAGAACGAGCACCTCTGGGCAGCGGCGCAGGCGCTGGTGGGCAAGGCGGACCGCACAGTCCCGCTCACGCCGGTCATCCGGGCGGGGGCGGCGGTGGAAGCTGAGGTCAAGGCGCTGGGACAATCGCCCAAACCCACGGGGGTCGTTCTGCGCACTTCGGCCACAGAGGACCCGCTGTCCCGTATCAGGCAGTGCGCGGAAGCGCTGGCTGACGACTGATCCCTCTACCCAACGTCGCCCCTCGCGTCGACTTCCGGCAGCGCCAGTCCCTTCTCCCGGGCGATGATCCACATCGCCCGCGGGGCGTAGGCGAGGTTGGTGCCGGGCGCCAGCGGGCGGGACTGGTAGGTGAACTGCGGGGGGCGGCCGGTATCGCTCGCCGCCGCCGGGTTGTTGACTCCCCATGTCGCCCAGAAGTCGCCGCGGCCGAGGGGGTCGTCACCGACCAGAGCTGCGCCATGAGCGTCGCGGTCACCGCCGCTGTCTGGCAGGTCTCTGCCAATGAAACCGTGCCCATCGTGAACCTCCCGATTTGCCCCGTCACTTGGCCGCCGCCCAGTGCCTGACTTCGAGCGCCGCGCGGGAAAGCAGCGACTGGAACACCTCGCTGTCCCGAAGGTCGGGACGGAGGGATTGCCCGAAGTCGCGCACCGTTCGTTCTCGCTCGCGGGCTTCTGCGAGCAGTGCTTCGACGGCCTTCTGGTTGCGTCCGAAGGGCGTCGTTCTCCCGTTAATCTCCTCGAGGCCGTGATCCATGTCGAGCACCGCGGGTGCGAGCTGGGTGACCGCTTCCTCGCCGAAGTAGAACGCCGTCAGGAAGCGCGACAGGTCTTCGGGCGTCCGCCGCGGACTCCAGTGCCAGCGGAGTGCGGCAAGCACGTTGAGCCGGTCATGGATGCCCGCCGACCGCATGAGGAAGCCGTGGTAGTTGGGCGCCGCGTCCAACTGGTCGCGCCATTGCGCGGGCAAGGAACGGAGCAACGGCAGGGCGCCGAAGGACTCGGCGCCGACAGGCGCGCTCTCCAGCAGCGCCAGCCGCTGCGGCTTGGCGTTGTCGTACCCGTGCTCGTCCGGTTGCGTCGCAGCAAAGAAATCGAGCCCTTTTCCAGCTTCGCCGGGAACGGCTGCGAGCAGCTTGGGCCACTCTGCCTCCTGTCGCTCGAACCGCCAGTCGGTCAGCACGAGCGTGAGGTCAGGGTGCTTCTGCTTGGTTGCTTCCCTCAGCCGCTTTGCCACGTCGAGATACACCTCTGCCCAGCCGCGCTCACGGCATTTCGCGCACCAGCACCCGCCGTCGTCGAACGGCGTGAGGAGCACGTAGTCCAGGTGCGGCAGCCGCTCGATCATGCCGGACACCGTCTTGAGGATCGCGATTCGTCCCTGCGTCGTCGAGGGGCACGCCAACGAATCTAGGGCGCCCGGTGGCGACGCCGAGGGGGTGGCTCGCAGAACGGGCTGCCTGTCGAGTCGGCCCGCATACGCCGAGTTGGCCGCGATCACCGCGCCTGTCTGCAGCCCCAGCGAGTGCGCCAGTTCCAGGACGCGCCCCGCCTTCTCCCAGCGCGCCGCCTTCTCTTCGAGGGTCCCGCTCGTGCCCAAGTCCGCCGGGCTGTCCGGGTCGCCCCACGCGCCCCGCAGAGAGACGGCAACGGTGTTGTCCCCCCACAGAGCCAGTTCCTCGAGAAACGCTTGCCAGCGGTCGAGACCCCAGGCGGCGTACTCGCGCCCCTCGATGGCGTCCACCCAGACGCCGCGCACGGGGCAGATGGGCCGGCTCAGCCACGGATCCAGGTACAGCTCCAGAGCGACCCTTTGCGGAGTGACGTGAGAGCGCACCAGGATCTCGCCCACAGCATAGATCAGCCCGAGGTCGTTCCGGGCGATCACCTCGAGCGACCCGTCCTGAATCGCCAACCGGAAGCCCTCGGGACCGACGTCGAAGAGGTCCGTGAGCGCGAACCGGATGACGGGCCTGCCGGCCTCGGTCGGCTTCGCCTCCGGCGCGCGCCGCTGGAGCTCCTGCAGGAGCAGTCGTGGCGCCTTGCGCTCGTCGACGCCGGGACCGGAGGCGATCGCCGCAATCCTGCCGTCAGCGACCAGAGCGACCTCGGCTGCGTTCGCCGTCCCAGCGACAACCGGCAGGAGTCCGGCGCAGGACCAGCACACAAGCCACTTCACGAGGGGGGTTCTCTCCATTCGGCTTCCGATTGTACCCCCCTCCGCTCGACCGGTTGCAGCAACTTCTCCGGGTGCAAGCACGGCTGGATGCAGCGGCTGGCGTTCTTGGCATGGAGAGGCGTGAATTGGAGGATTTGCGCAATCTCTTGGAATCGACTATCCTACCGCTACTATGGTTGCCACTCTCAGAATGTACGGTTCAGGACAGGTCACCCTCCCCAAGCGCTGGCGCGAGCGCTTTCGCACGAACACGTTTGTCGCGGAGATCGGCGAGAATGAACTGGTCATCCGCCCGCTGCTCATTGACGAAGTGGATCGAGCTGCGCTGCTGACGCGCAACCCGTCCTTCGACTTTCTCAAGGCAGAGCCCGACCTCTATGAGTAGCGAGTACCAGCCGGGAGACCTGATCCTCGTCGAGATCCCATTTGCCGACCTCACGGGTGTAAAGAAGCGGCCCGCGCTTGTCTTGCTGGCTCGCGACGAGGACTACTTGGTGGCGTTCGTCACCTCACGGCTGGATCAAGCGACACCGGGTGACGTGGTGTTACGGCATTCAAAGGCGAATGGGCTCGCCGTTGATTCAGCAGTACTGGTCCAGAAGCTGTTCACTGTGCATGGGTCGCTGATCGCGCGCAGACTGGGCCGGTGCTCGCCCGCCAGTCACCGGAAGGTAGTCGAGGAACTCTCTGCGCGTTTGACCAAGAACCTCTGACAGAGGCACTCCTTGAATCTGCCCGCACGACGCCGGCTCCGTTCCCTGCCGCCCTGAATTCGCTGGAGGACACCGGAGTGCTCGCACGACAGGCAATCAAGCGGATAGGCGACGAACTGCTCCGCGCAGGCGTGCGGCCCGGCGGGGTGCTGCTGGTGCACTCCTCGCTCAGCTCCCTGGGGCAGGTGCCCGGCGGCCCCGAGACCGTCGTCCGCGGGCTGCTCGAAGCTTTGGGTGCCGACGGCACGCTGCTCCTGCCGGCGCTCAGCTACATGCTCGTGACGCCCGAGCGCCCCGTGTTCGACGTGCTGAACACACCCTCCAACGTCGGCGCGATCCCGGAGCACTTCCGCACGCGCCGGGGCACGCGCCGCAGCATTCACCCCACCCACTCGGTGTGCGCCGTCGGCCGGCTCGCCGACGAGCTACTGACCGGCCACGAATCGGACAACACGCCCTGCGGGCCGAACTCCCCGTTCAACCGGCTCCCGCACCACGACGGCCAGATCCTCATGCTGGGCTGCGGCTTGCGGCCGAACACGTCGATGCACGCCATTGAGGAGCTTGTGGAGCCGCCCTACCTGTTCGGGCAAGAGCTGGTCTACCGGCTCCTCCTCGCCGACGGCAGTACCGCGGCAAAGATCTACCGCCCCCACGGCTTCGACGGCTGGCGGCAGCGATACGACCGGGCGGAGTCGTTGCTGGAAGGGGACGCACTGAAGCGGGGAAAAGTGCTCAAGGCGACTGTGCATCTGCTCGAGGCGAAGGCGCTATGGGAAGTGGCGCCGGAGGCGCTGCGGCGAGACCCGTTGCACTTTGTGGAGCGGGTCAGGGAGTAGCGCCCGGCCGGCGGCGGGACCGGCTATCTCCCCATCTCGCACTCAACGTCGTAGTTGTGCCGGGCGACGATGATTCGCCACAGGGCGTACAGAACAACAGTGCACACAACCGCGAATGCCGCGAGGAGCACCACGGGCAGGACGAGGTCACCTCGACGACCCACGGGGTCCACTGCCACGATGAGGCCGCCAAGGCCTGCTTGGGGCGCAGCCAGCCCCACGGCCCAATAGGCGCAGACTCGGAAGGCGCCGCCCGGGGATCGGTGCGGATGCCGCATACAGGCAAGCGATCGCAGCACCGGCAACACCACCGCCGCGCCCAGGGGAGCCACGAAACTGCCCAGAGCGAGGGCAAGGTGGAACGATGGCGGCACTGGGAGGCTCATGACCGCTGGCAGGAACAGCAACCCGGTGAGCACGATCGCGAACGCGCAGGCGCGCACGTAGACCCAGTGGTACTCCTTGGGCGAGACGGGGACAACCTCGATGAGCGGCTCCTGACGAGAGCCTCGCGCTGAGCTGCCCGACGCAGTTCTGGCGCGAGGGTCCCCCAACCAGAGACCCCAGGCGCCCAAGTACACGTAGAACGCGAAGATCGCGACGATCCCCGACCCAAGTGCTGGCGGCATGCCCAATAGAAGAGAGACACGGGGAGCCATGAGCACCACCCCCCACGTCGTTGCGGCCAATAGGCTGACGTTGCGGAGTCGCCGAGCAATACCGCCGGTGAAGTCCCGACGGAAGAGGAGTGACGCGATCGCCCGCTCCCGTCGGTTCAGCAAGCGTTCGTAGAGACGGTCCACCAGAGACGCACCCAGCGGCAGGACGGGCATGTCGGATTGGTCGGGCGGTGTGGTGCGCCGTCCGCCCGAGAGAACGACGGCCCCCTCGAACTGCGCCAGCACCCGGTCCTTGGTGTAAGCGGCTTGGCCGAGGAAGGCGACGAGCGCAGCCAGTGCCAGACTGCCCAATGTGATCGCGACCGCCCACGGCAGCCAGTGCTCCTGTGCCACGAAGGCTGTGTAGAACAGGTGGCCGGTCCACGTCCCCGGGAATGCGCTCAGCAGTTCCCCGACTCCGGCCGCATTCAGGTACGCGTCGAAGCGTGTCAGGGCCTCCGCCGGGCTACTGGTGTAGTGCAGGAGCCACATGAAGAAGGCGCCCGTGGCCATCAGCAGAGCAAGCGACAATCGGAAGTAGACCGGCAGCGCGAACAGGGAGATCGCCACCGGCACGAGCAGGTTCAGCATCCCCTGCAGCGCGGTCAGAAGCAGGGCCCCGGCCAGCAGGTGCGGGTCCCAACCCGCGTAGCCGACCACGAAGGCGATATGCAGTGCGGCCGTGGGCGCAAGAGACAGAAGAGCGGGCGTCGCGACAGCCCTCAACTGCCGCACATACACCTGTCGATCCGACAACGGCATCGTCCAGAGCTGTGGCAAGGCGCGATCCTTGAACAGCACCAATGCGTAGCCGACGCTCAGGACGAGGAAGCCACCCAACCAGACCACTCCGCAAGCGACAGCGAGGAGCCGCTGCTGTGCCGCGGGGCTCTGGACGTGCCTCAGCCCCTCCCCGAATGCGGCTCCCATCGAGGCCGGAAGCCCCAGCACGTACGCGACGAAGGCCAGGCAGCCCAGCCCTGCGAGAATCCGAACCACCCAGTGCTGGTCGCGTTCGAATGGGTAGATGAACAGAGTGGAGAAGGAAGTCGGTGCCCGGTCCATCAGCTACCCTCCACGAACTCCCGCGCCACCTCGGTGAAGTCCCGCCCGACGAGGTTGGCGTAGATCTCACTGAGCGACGGCGCCGAGGCGTCCGCCTGGCGCCGCAGGTCCTCCAGTGTGCCGACGCCGATCCGCTTGCCGTGGTTCACAATCGCGATCCGGTGGCACAACTGCTCCGCCAGCTCCAGGATCTGCGTGGCGAAGACGATGGTGACGTCGCCTTCGCGAACCAGTCCGGGAAGGACCTCCTTCAGCACCGCGTATGCCGAGGGGTCGATGTTGCCGCTGAACGGCTCGTCGAGAATGTAGAGGCGAACGCCCGTCACCAGCACGCCACAGAGCGTCGTCTTCTGGTACTGCCCGGTGGAGTAGAAGGCGACGCGCTTGTCGGCAACCTCGGCCAGGTCGAACATCCGCAGCAAGCGGTCAACGCGCTGGTCGCGAGTCTCTTCCGGCAGCCCGTAGATGTCAGCCATCATCCTCAGCCACCGGCGCGCCGTGAAGTTCGGGTACACGTGCGGGTTCGACGGCAGGAAGGCGGAGAACCGCTTGATCTTCAGATCCTGCGTCCGCCGGTCCAGCCCGTCGATGCGGACGCTGCCTGCCCGCGGCTGAAGCAAGCCCACCAGGCAGCGCAGCAACGTCGTCTTGCCCGCGCCGTTGGGGCCGACGACGCCGAACAGCTCGCCCCGCTTCACGGTCAGCGAGACGTCGTCGAGCGCCACCGTGTCGCCGAAGCCCTTCGAGACATGCTCCACTCCGATCATTGCGCTGCGTCCTTTCCAGCCGCCCGCCACCGGGAGTCTGTCCGTTGAACATTCGGCGACGGCCACGGTTTACCTGCGGCGCCCGCAGTCCTCCGTAGGATAAAGCTCCAGCTTTGTCGCCCTTGAGGTTTCACTACGCACGACTTGGAGGACAAAGGACAAAGCTGGAGCTTTATCCTACGGAGGGGTGGTTGCGGAGCCCGCGTCGGGTAGCTCGTAGAACTCCCTCGGGTTGTCGTACAGCACCCGCCGCGCCAGCTCCACGGCGTAGCCTTCCGTGTAGTCGCCGGACTCCACCTTCGCTGCCAGCACCTCCGCCAGGATCCGCTTGACCATCCGCACCTTCGGGTAGCACCACTCGGCCGTGTAGGCGTCGGAGAAGAAGGCGGTGATCTTGTTTTCGGGGACGATGTCGAAGCGGGACTCGATGATCTTGCGGACAGAGGAGGGGTAGAGCGTGTGCCACCAGTAGCCGGCAACGCGGACGTTGGGGAAGTGCTTGGCGAGGATGCAGGTGTCCTGGGTGTGGATCTCGGCGGCGGCGAGAAGCTCGAAGTGGAGGTCCTCGAACTGGTTGAAGATCTGCGCCAGCTCCCGCGCGAACTGCCCGGACGCCACGCTGACCGACCGGTGCGGCAGCTTGACCTCGGCGCCGAGGAAGATCTGGGCGCGGCGCAGGCCGGCGTCGCGCATGGTGCGGAGGGCGTGGCGCATGGCGTGGGTGGCGAACACATCGCGGTCGCAGTTCGTCGCGTGGCCTGCCCGGAGGTGCGCAAGGGCCTCGGTGAGTTGCCCGTCATCCGCCTCGCGCCAGAACATGTCGGCCGGCATCCAGAAGGTCAGCGCGAGCGCGTTCCGGTCAAGCTGCCGGTGCACGGTGTTCTCGACGGCGGCGCGCAGGGACTCGGCGTCGTGGATCGCTTGCCCGGCGCTGCGTTCGACGTTCTCAAACGCCCGCTGCCGGTTCATCGCCTTGTCTGCCAAGAAG
>PEVN01000121.1 GCA_002779825.1 Armatimonadetes bacterium CG06_land_8_20_14_3_00_66_21
CGCGGCGGAAGTTCGGGCTGAACGAGGAGAACGGCAACCGCAGCAACATGCTCGTGCACCTGGCCAACGCCGCCATCCGCACCGGTCGCAAGCTGAAGTTCGACCCCGTGGCGCAGCGATTCGTGGGCGACGAAGAAACCAACCGGTTGGTGGACCAGCCGATGCGGGCGCCGTGGCATCTGTGAGCGCCGACGTGTCGGCAGACAGGTGAGATGATGAACGACGCCCTATGCGCGCTCTGCAGCGGCGAGTTGGTCGAGCGGCCAGTCATGCTGGTTCGCGACCTCCCGCCACAGGGAACAGTGCTGATCCGAGATGTGCCGGCGCGCGTGTGTTCGCAATGTGGACACCGCTGGCTTTCGCAGGACATCCTGCGGAAACTGCAGGATGTTGCCGAGGGCAGACGGAGTCCACAAGAGACGCAGCGGGTGCCAGTGTACGCCTTGGCGTGAGGCTGTGCCCGATGGCGGCGCCCACTCTTCTGCACGGGACGCACCGAACACTGGCTCAACAGAGGGAGATCCGATGTCACAACTGAGAACGCGTGCTATGCTCCGGTCACTCCACGTGATACTCGTCCTCGCCTTGCCGACACATGCCGAGGAATCTGCCTCCGCCGCGCTTGTCGGCAGACTCCCCGCCAACAGCATCGAAGAGGGACAGGCGGTCTCTGCCGAGATCGTGAAGCTTGGCGCCGACGGTGTCCGTGCGGTCATCCACATGCTGGTGCCGCCGGGGCAGGGTGACGACGCGAAGCCGCGCTTCGCGCTGAACGGGCTGGCGTTCTACGTGACGCGGCCGGGCGCAGAGGCGGAGCGGACGATGTTCGTCGGGGCGCTTCTGGCGGAGCTTGGCCAGGCGACCGAGGTGCAGGTGAAGACGTTCCTCCTCAACCTGGTCCAGATGACGGGCAAGGAGGAAGCGGTTGCGCCGCTCAGTGGTCTCCTGGCTGATGAGGTGCTGTGCGAGCCCGCCACACAGGCGCTGCTGCGGATCAACACGCCCGGCGTGGTACCCGCGTTGAGGAAGGCGCTGTCGACGGCGACCGGGGCGAACCGGGTGACGCTCGTCCGCGTGTTGGGCGAGCTGCGCGCGAAGGAAGCGGTGCCGGCCATCCTGCCGTATGCCGCCAGCGACGACGCCGACTTGCGGCGCGTGTCGCTGTTTGCGTTGGCGAGTATCGGCGACCCGGCGAGTGCTGAGGCGCTGGCGAAAGCTGCCCAAGCCGAGGCGCCCTACGACCGCAGCTACGCCACCGCCCTGTACCTCTCATTCGCCCGCCGGCTCGCGGAGAACGGCGACAAGGCGAAGTGCGCCGAGGTCTGTCGCGACCTGATCAAGACCCGGACAGCGCCGCGAGAGAACAACGTCGTCGCCGACGCACTGACAACCCTCATCGGAGCAGTGGGCGACCGCGGGCTGGGTGACGCGCTCGCGGCCGTGGACAGCGACTCGCTCCAGCTCCGGGAAGCGGCGCTGAAGATTGCCGCAGGCGTTCCCGGCAAGGCGGCCACGCAGGGACTGCTGGCGAAGATGAAACAGGCGTCACCGGAGCTCAAGCCGGCTGTCGTGCTGGCACTCGGGCGCCGGGGCGACCGGGCGGCGCTGCCGGCGGTGTTGGCTGCGCTGAAGGACGGCGACAAGGGCGTGCGTCTGGCCGCGATTGAGGAGCCCACCAACTCGCCCCGGACGACGCCGTGCCGCCGTTGCTGGCGATGCTCAATACAGCCGAAGCAGACGAGATCGCCGCCGTGCAGAGCGCGTTGGTGCGCACTCCCGGCGACAAGGTGTTGTCCGCCTCGGCCGCTGCGCTGGCCAAAGCGCCGCCGCCAGTGCGGGTTGCGCTGCTCGACTTGCTGGCAAGGCGAGGCGCAAAGTCGAACGTCGAGACCGTCTTCGCGGCCGCCGGCGACAACGAGGCTTCCGTCCGTACGGCCGCCTTCCGCGCGCTGGGCGTGCTCGCCGCCGCCGAGACAGCCCCGCGGGTCATCGAGCTGACGCTCAAGGCGACCGAGGAGGACGAGCGGACTGAAGCTGTTTCCGCCGTTGTTCAGGTGTGTGGGCGGATCGCAGACGCGGGCGCCCAGGCAGCGCCGGTCCTGGCGGCGATTGGTCAGAACACGGGTGAGAAGCGCGCCCTGTTGCTGGCGGCGCTGGCGCAACTCGGCGGGCAGGAGGCGTTGCAGGCTGCAGTCGCCGACACGAAGAGCGAGGACGTTGCGGTGCAGGACGCGGCCTTTGCAGCGCTGGCCGCGTGGAAAGACGCCAGCGCCGCCGAGCCGTTGCTGGACTTGGCGCGCAGCACCGAGCGCACGAAGCAGCACGTAGTTGCGCTCCGTGGGTACTTCCACTTGGTGGGGTTGCCCTCCGGTCGGCCCCCCGAGCAGACTGTTCGGATGTACGAGGACGGCATCGCAGTAGCGAAGCGTCCGGACGAGAAGCGAACGGCCCTTGGCGGGCTTGCGCAGCTCAAGCACCTCGCGGCGCTCCGGGCCGTTGCCAAGCACCTCGACGATCCCGAGCTGCAAGCTGAAGCGGCTTCGGCCGTGGCGCAGATTGCCCTCCCGAAGGACGAAAAGGAGCAACCACTCCGGGGCGCCGACATGGTGGCGGCTTTGAAGAAGGCGGCCGAAGTCACCAAAGATGACGCCTTGCGCGGGCGGATCACCGAGTACCTGAACAACCTCCCCAAGCCCGACGAAGCCAACCTCGCCCAGGGCAAACCGGTCACGACCTCCGTGGCGCAACAGGGCGACCGGTCACCCGACAAGGCGGTGGACGGGAACTCTGCAGACCCCAACTCCGCCTGGTTTGGCGCCGCCTGGCCGTCGTGGCTGAAGGTGGATCTGGAGCAGCCGGCAAAGATCGACAGCGCGCACGTGACCTTCTATTGGGATGGCACGCGGTCCTACCAGTACACGGTGGACGTGTCCCTCGACGACAAGGAATGGAAGACCGTCGCCGACCTGAGCAACAACGACAAGCCCGCCACCAGCCGGGGAGTAATGCACACGTTCGAACCGGTGGAGGCGCGGTACGTCCGGGTCAGTATCCTGAAGAACAGCGTCAACGAAGCCGTCCATCTCGTTGAGTTGCGCGTGTTCGCCGCCGGCACGGCGCCGAAGCTGGCGTCGCTCCCTCAGCCGGATGCCGAAGGCTTCACCCCGCTGTTCAATGGGAGGGATCTGACCGGCTGGGTCGGCTCCACCAACGGCTACGTGGTCGAAGACGGCGTGCTCGTCTGCCTGAAGGAAGGCGGCGGGCTGCTCCGCACGGAAGAGCAGTACGCCAACTTCCACCTCAAGTTCGACTTC
>PEVN01000415.1 GCA_002779825.1 Armatimonadetes bacterium CG06_land_8_20_14_3_00_66_21
GAATCCCGTGGATTCGCAGCCCTTTGAGACCTTCCGGTCAAGCGTTTCGGGGCGGTCGGAGACCTGCCCCGAGCTAAGTACGGTTGTAGTACTAAGCTGACCGGAATCGTAGCTTAGCCACCTGTCCAAAAAACGGGGGGAACTTCAGGGCGGTTAGTAGAAACAGGAACGTGCTGATTCGGCGCTGTCGCATGTCTGTCAACTCCTTTGGGAACAACGTACGGCGGAGCAGCTTGCCCGCCCGGTCATCCTCGCGTATCCTTTGGCTGGATAGTTCGCCGAGCGCACTGCCCGTTACTGACACGGAGGTCTTCTTCATGGCAACCGAAATCCCACGCCGACTGCTGTTAGAGTGCGTCGAACTGGTGCGAGACAACCGGGGCACTCGGGCTCTCTACCTTGTGCAGGGGCACGGCATCACCACCTTCGGTCAGCTTCAGCGAGCGTGCGAGGCGGCTGGAATCAGGACGTGGCGCGACCCGCTCACCGCGGAGGAAATCCGCAAGCGGGAGGAAGCGAAGATCAAGAAGGAGCAACCCTTCGAGGAGAGTTCCGGGAGCGGCCGGGTTCACGAGCTGTAGACCGAGTGGCGAAGGCTCCCCTGGAGGTCGGCGGCAAAGACGCCCTTCATCGCGGCCATCCGTCCCACCGGAGCAGCTTCTCCGACACAAACGCCACAATGTCTCTCGGGACCTCGCTGGCGTGCGCGCGGAGCGTCTCCGCCAACCGGGCGGGATCGAACACGCCATCACGCACGAAGATCGGCGTCATGCGGGTCCACGGTCCTGCTTCGCCGTCATCAACCCTCATGTGCGCGAACCCGCCGTCTGCGCGCCACTCCGCGACGTGCTCATCGGCCGGCTTTCCGTAGCAGAACTGGAACCGCACGACGTCGCCGTCGGCATCGCGCCACACGAAGAGGTCACACCGGCTGTCGTTGAACCAGAGCTTGTGGAGTGACGACGCGTCTTGTCGGACGGCGCGTATCTTGTGCATGGTCGGCTCCGCGGTGCAGGCGAGAACGCTCCGGCTGGACTTGGACCGATTGGCGTCCTCCAGGGGTTGTGCTACACTGCCCGTCACGATGACGCTGTTAGTGTACCTGCTCGCCAGCCCGCTTGCTTACGCCGCCGCCGGTCCGGTCGATTCGCTGCCGAACCCGAGTTTCGAGCGAGTCGACGAGAAGACCGGCTACCCGCAGGATTGGGAATCGGTGTGGGGCCGACCCACCACGTGCGCCTACTCACTCGCGACGGCCCGAACGGGGATCGCCTGCGCACTCGTCACAGACCACTCGGAAACAGACAGCCACGGTTTGCGGTCGAAGCGCGTCGCTGTCGCGCCCGGGGTCACCCTCGCGGCCAGTGTGTACGTCAAGCTGGCCGATCCCGGCGGCTTTGCCGTCTACCTCGAGTTCTGGAACGCCGCCGGCCAGCGCGTCTTCAACCGCTCGTCGGGCACCTCGGCGGCTACCGACTGGACCCAACTCTCCGTCACCGGCAAAGCACCGCCCGACGCGGAATCGGCCACGCTGCTGATCTACTGCGGCTCTACGTCTACCGGCGTTGCTTACTTCGACGACGCTTCCCTGATGGCGGCGCGCGAGTAGGGCACGGAAGGGACGCACCCAGGCGTGCTCACCGCGGCTGCCAGCCGAGAGCCGCCGTGAGCACTGGCTTGAGGTAGTCCAAGTCCCTCGCGGTCTGCTCCACCAACTGCTCCGTTGTGCAGTCACCCAGGAAACTGTGTCCGCCCTTGTACTCGCTGTGGACGGAGACCACACCGTCGAAGCCAGCCGCCGCAAGCTTCCCAAACACGTCCGGCCACGGGACCATCCCTTCAGAGAGCGGCACCAACTTGGCTGCCCACTTCTTCGTGCCTGGCTCCGCCTGTGACCACCCGAAGTCCTTGACGGCGACCATCTGCGCATAGGGCTTCAGCAAGTCCAGCCCCATCATCCAGCCCGACTTCCCGCCTTCCACGATCATGTGTCCCGGGTCGAGATACGCGCCGATGTGCAGCGGGTCCCGGTCTTTGAGGAGCAGCCACACAAGCGTCGAGTTGCCGCTGAGGAACGCGCCGGAGTGGCTGTGAATGCAGCAGCAGACGCCGTGCCTTTCAGCCAGCTTCTCGATGCCGTCCATGGCGCGTTGGGCCGCGTCGAGTTGCTCTACGAGGGTGCCGTAGGTGTATGGCCAGTACCCAAGCTTGTAGCGCGTCACGCCGCTCTGAGCGCCGGTCCCCAGGAGTTCGTCGGCATACGCGTGGTCGCCGGAAGCAATCTCGGTGGTGATCATCGGCACGCTCAGCCCGGCAGCCCTCACGGTCTCAACCGCGCTCGGCAGTTCGGCCGTTGCGTTCTCCGGCAGCACGAACCCACCGGTGCGCACTGTCAGGTCCATGCCCTCGAGACCCAACTCGGCCATGGTTGCCGCAGCGCTTGCCAGCCCGTAGTCTTGCACCATCTTCGCGAACATCACCAGTTGCATGGGTCAAGTCTCCTTCTGGAACGCGATCCGCGCAGCGTAGGGGCGGTGCCTGCGTGCCCGCCCCGATGGGCACACCTGCACGCCTGCGCGGCCAGGGCAGACACGCAGGTCTGCCCCTACGCTGCGCCGCCGCCGTCCGGCGGAAGGCGGCTCACTTCTTCTTCCCGGTCACGCCTTCCTCGGCCCCCGGGAACGTCGATAGGTACTTCTCCAAGTTGCGGTAGAGCACCGCGCCGTCGCCGTCGTCCGTGTTCAACTGCCCGTTGCAGAAGATCACCTCACCCTTGCCAAGCTTGACGATCGCACAGAGGGCAGCGTCCGGTAGAGGCGCGAGCTGCCCCGCGAGGGTCACGCTTAGCGTAAGCAGCGGCTTTGCAGTTGGGTGCCCAGTCACGCACCAGCCTGTCGCGGGCGATGACAGCGACACGTCGACGACATCCGCCAGTAGCCAAACGTCCCTGGCCTTCGGGTCCCTCTTGATCGTCACGCGAGCGCCAGGCGCAATGTCAAGCGGCGCCACGCTGAACCCGAAGAGTGAGGCGGCGGCGTCCTGAACCAGTGCCCGGTGCCCTTCCTGGATCCACTTGGAGAGTTGCTGCGCCGCGACGTCAGTCAGCCCCGCACTCACGACCACCCCAGCGTAGCCTTCTTCCTTGAGCAGCTTCCGCACGTCTCCGGACTTGCGGACTTGGGCTACCTTGCCGCTGGCCTGCTCTTCCCCAACCGCTCGCGGGATTGCCGGGAGAATCCCTTCTACCCAGTCTTTGCAGAGGTCCCGCCGGCCGCCGGGGAAGCGACCCTCCTGCATCTGCGCGCGCAACTGATAGGCGGTTACGTGTAGCTGTGCCACCGTCACGAAATCGCGCTCTTCCTGGGTCTCCGGATCCTCTTTCTCAAAGTGCTTGAGAATGCTCTTGAAGTGCTTCACCGCGTCTTCGTACTTGCCCTGATCGGTGAGCACCATCGCGAGCTTGAACTCCTCGTCTGGCGGCTTCGGTCCGTACTCCTCATCGTCCTGGGACAGCGCAGGCACCGCGAGAGCGCAGACAAGGAAGCACGCGAACAGGGATCTCATGGTTCTCACCTCGAGGCGACAACAGTGCCGAGGGCGGCGGGAGGGCGTGGGCTGGGTCGCCCGTTGTCAGCCGTGGTCACTCAAGGAGTTTACCGTGATTACTTCGCCGTTACGAGGGAAGCACACGTTGGCGAATATCTCGCGAGCAGCCGCGAGGCTCTCTTGTTGACGCGTCTCCTCACAGTGGACCAACGCGAGTTGCCCCACAGCCGCGTCCCGAGCAATCCGCGCGGCCTGACGCGCCCCCGCATGCCCCCCCCGGGCGTCAGGGTCCGGGTCAGTCGCCCCCCACGACGATTCGTGGATCAGCAAAGCAGCCCCGCGGACGTGGTCCACCAACGGCGGGTGGTACGCGGTGTCGCCGGTGAACGCCACGTGGGCGCCGGTGCGCAGGTCCTCGAACCGATAGCACAGGCCCTGGACTGGGTGGCGCGTCTGCGCAGTGCGAAGGCGGAAGTCAGCGCACTCGTACGTATCGCCGGGAGCAAGCGGAATCACCTCCGGCCTGGCATCGATCTCAGGGAAGCTCTCAGTCTGCAGAAACGCCCGCGCGCGGTTGACGACGCGGCGCACGTCCGCCGCCGGACCGATGATCTTGAGCGGCGCTCGTTCTGGCGCCCGGTCGCGACGCATACGAATGTAGAAGAGCAGTTGCGGCAGACCGAGGTAGTGGTCGTGGTGGCAGTGGGTCAGAATGACGTGCTCCAGGTCGAGCGGGGTCAGCCCGTGGTCGAGGAGCCGATTGGCGGCGTACCATCCCGTATCCACCAAGTGCCGATCGTTCAGGAGGAACGACGCCGTGTCGTTGCCCGCGGCAGGGACTACGCTTGAGACGCCGAGAAACCGAACGGTAGTGGCAGACACTGGGACACTCTCCTGAACGCGTGCATCCATCTGTCGGCTTCTGATCGTACGCGAGGCGCCCGCTCAGCGCAAGGGGTTGCCGGCGCAGGAGCACTACAACTCCCCGGCAGACTCCCGGGCGAGCAGCGACACAAACTCCCTTGCCCGTTGCAGTCTCTGCCGCTCCAGCCCTGTGCCGTCACCCCGCCCCGCCAGGTCAGCTTCGCGCTCAGGCAGCCACTCAGTCTGCAGGCCCTGCAGTTGTGCCGCCATGTTCGGGTCGCCGTGGAAGCCCATCAGGTAGTCGATGACGCCCAGCAGCCCACACCGCCGGCTGCACTCCCAGTGGTCGCGCTCTTCGGCCAGGTGCTTCGCCCATTGGTTCTTGCGTTCCTGCCGCGCCTTCGCGACCGCCTGCCCCGAGGGCGTCAGCAGTTTCCCCAGGACATCCCACTTCATGTCGATCCACGCCGGCATGTAGTTGAGGTACTCCTCGAGACTCAGTTCTCCGCTCTCCTCCCAGTGGCGGTGCGTGTGAATGCCAACATTGCGGAAGAAGGCGACCAGTCCCAGGTTCGCGTCCATAAGGTCGGCGTCGTAGAGCACGCAGCATTCCGGGCGTTCGCAGAGGGGGCCACTCTCGCTGCCGTTGCCGCGAACGTGGGCCCGGATTATGTCGCCCACGGAGCGCGCCTGCTCGTCGGTGACGCCGCGATGCTTCAGCAACTCCTCTGCGACAACCGCGCCGGACAGATGGTGCATCTGCCCGGCAAGCCCGAGCCGGTCATACAGACGGGTGACCTCATTCTCCCGCGCAGGCGGCAGGAACTCGTTCTTCCAGAAACCGTTCTCATCAAGCGTCCGTTTGCCGTCAGACCCGGTAATGACCTCACCGTCGTACCGTTTGGTCACGTCGTGGAGCGTCGCCGCCAGGGCCACCAGGTCGCGGTCCGCGCCCTCGCGTTGAGCCAAGGTCAAAGCCAGGTTGCGCACGCGGATTGTGTGGTTGAGGAAGTAATGCCGCCAAGAGAACCCCACGCGGACCTGATCCCACAACAGAAACGTCTCGCGGACCAGTTCTTCGATCTCGGGCAGGAGGTCTCCAATCAGCGGGGGCGAACTCTGTCGGTCGATCAAACTCACGGTCCTTTCGTTCAGCCCCGACTTCCCGTAGGAGGAGCAGACATGGAACTGACGCTCGGCGCCACCACGCGCCCCTGGAACCAATGGTCCTTTGAGGCGGCATGCAAGGCGATTGCCCAGTCCGGCTACACAGACGTCGCCCCGTTCAACCACGAGGGAGCGGTTCCGCTCAACGCGGACAGCACCCCCGAAGACATCGCCACCGCCCGCGAGGTATGCGCCGCTTACAACTTGGACCCGTCGATGCTCATCACCGGCACCAAGCTGGAACTTCCCACGGCTGAAGCCGTGGCCGACTACTGCAAGGTAATCGACGTGGCCGCCGCCGCCGGCGTTGAGTGGGTCATGAACTGCGGCTGCGGCAACCCCGACCAGTACGCAGCCTACAACGAGCTATTCCGCCAGTGCGCGCCGTACGCCGCCGACAAGGGCACGAAGCTGACGATGAAGCCCCATGGCGGAAACGGGCTCACCGGCAAGCTGATGCGGGAGGTCGTCGAGGCGGTCGGGCACCCCAACTTCTCAATCTGCTACGACCCGGGGAATATCGTCTACTACACCAAGGGCGAGCACCGCCCCGAGTCCGACGTGCACGATATCAAAGACCACGTCGGCATCTGCATCATCAAGGACTGTGCGGTGGTTGACGACAAGCCCGACGTGCACCTGCTCCCCGGCGAAGGCTTGGTCGACTTCGCCAGCGTGCTTGGCAGCTTGGTCGACGCCGGCTTCCGCGGTCCCCTCTACGTCGAATGCGTCGGGGGGACCGAGTGGGACGACATCAACGACCGCGCCAAGCGGACCCACGAGTACGTCACCGGGATCGTCGAGAAACTGGGCTGACTGCTTCGGCGGTCCTCGGGGCGACTTACGGCAACTGCAGGCCAAACCGATCCGGCTGACCGAAGTTGCCGTAGGTGAACCGGTTGAGGAATCTGAGGGAGGCAATGCCATCGAACCCGGCTGGTAAGCGCGGATGTCGCAGAGCCACGGCGGGGACCCACCTCACCTCCGGCCGCAGCGGGAGCACTATCCCCACTGGATAGACGAGAAATCGGCCGGAGAAAGCCCCGCCCAGCTCGGTGGCGCCCATCGGCGCAGGTCCAAAGCGGAGGCAGTCGTCCTCGCCCAAGAGGAGCTCGTATGGCGCGTACACGGGGCCCGCGCCGGTATCCGCCAGCAGCCTGCGCGGCTGGAAAGCCGGCTGGCCGAGCCCCAGCCGTATCTCGATGGCGGGGCGGCCTGCGTGGAACGGCCAGAGGGTCGGGGTGCCGCCCAAGCCTACCACACCTCGTGAACCGAGTCGTAGTCCGCACTGGCGTCGAGCGCAAAGCATCGACCCGGGTCGGCCTTCAGTGCGAGAAGGCGCTCCATCATTTCGGTCAGCGAGTCAGCCACCACCGCCACCTCCGCGTCAACAAACCCCACGTACTTGTGCGCGTACTGCGAGTTGGGGTTCGCGCGCGCCTCTCGGTTGATCTGCTTCGCGACCTCCCAAGACCGCTCCTGAGTAGGCGTCCACGTGAGCGCCATGGGCATCACTCCCGTCTGGTGTGCGCTTGAGCGAGTTCGAGTCAGTCCCGCATTGTAACTGCTCTCGACGCGGCAGGCGACTTCCTGCCTGCGTCACCCCTTCAGCCCCGAAGTCGTCATCCCCTGAATAAACCTGTGGGGGTATGCACTTGACTCCAGCGCACCCCACACATATAGCGTTTCAGTCGCGAGTGACGGCGCCGAGTTGGCAGTTCGGCACCGGATCCACTGCCACGGCTTGCTCGACCAAGCGGAGGAACAG
>PEVN01000398.1 GCA_002779825.1 Armatimonadetes bacterium CG06_land_8_20_14_3_00_66_21
CTCGGTCTTCGCCGCCGTCGACGACCACTCGCGGGCGAACTGGATGACCGTCGCTCGGTCGATGCCGGTGTACTTCTCCTGCCAGGCGGGGGTGTAGACTTGCTCCGCGTCGTCGTAGTCGGCGGGGTAGTCGCCTGCCAGTCCCCGGCTCACCCCGAACTGCGCCATCAGCAGGTCGTAGATGGTGGCAACCAGGACCTCGCCGTCGGCCGTGTTCAGCCGCTTCGCCGGCACGCCGCGCAGTTGCTCGCGGTCACCTGCGAAGTCGAGGAACGAGACCTGCGCGACTTGGTCGTTGCCGTCGAGAAACGTGAGAACCGGATCGATCTCCTGCCCGTCGACGCCGTCCTTCAGTTCCAGATTCCACTGCCCTTTCTGCGACTGCCACCGGTGACCCACCGTGCCCTGCGGCATGCGCGGCTGGCCCGACGCGGCGTCCCACATGAGGAACTTCCAGTCGCCGTTCTCAACGTCGGTGTAGCGCTCGAGGCGGTTGGCGCGGACCAACCGGCCGGGAACGTGCTTTCCGTCGCGTTCCTCGAGTTCCACCAGGAAGGGCGAATCGGTGTAGCGCTTGGTGTAGTCGAGGAAGTAGGGCGTCTTCTTCTCGGCGTGGAACTCCTTGAGAATCACGTGGTCGACCGCCATCCAGAAGGCGCCGTCCTGCCCCGCGTGCAGGGGGACCCACCAGTCGGCGAACTTCGAGACCTGGCTGAAGTCGGGCGACAGCACCACCAGCTTCGCCCCGCCGTGCCGCGCCTCGGCCACGAAGTGCACATCGGGCGTGCGGGTCATGTTCAGGTTGGAGCCCATCACGCAGAGGTACTTGCTGTTGTACCAGTCGGCGCTTTCCGCCACGTCCGTCTGCTCGCCCCAGACCTCCGGCGAGGCATTAGGCAGGTCGGAGTACCAATCGTAGAAGCTCAGGTTCACCCCGCCGAAGAGCTGCAGGAACCGCGACCCGCCGGCGTAGCTCAGCATCGACATGGCTGGAATGGGCGAGAAGCCGATGACGCGATCGGGACCGTGCTCCTTTGCCGTATGCAGGCAGGAAGCCGCGATGATCTCCAAGACCTCGTCCCACGAGGTCCGCCGGAACCCGCCCTTGCCGCGCGACTGGCAGAGCTGCTTGCGCTTCCCCGCGTCGGCCTGAATGGCCGCCCAGGCGTCGACGGGGTCGGCGTGATGCGCCTTCGCCTCGCGCCACAGGTCCTGAAGCGCGCCGCGGAGGTAGGGGTACTTCACCCGGAGCGGGCTGTAGAGGTACCACGAGAACGAGATGCCGCGCTGACAACCACGCGGCTCGTACGGTGGTAGACCCGGCTCGAGAGGCGGATAGTCCAGCGCCTGCATCTCCCAGGTGACGATGCCCTCTTTCACGTGCACCATCCACGAGCACCCGCCCGTGCAGTTCACACCGTGGGTGCTGCGCACGACCTTATCGTGCTGCCAGCGGTTCCGGTAGAACTCCTCCCACTGTCGAGTCTCCGGGGTGAAGAGGTCCTTGATCCAGCCCATTCAGTGCTCCTGGGAGTTGCTGTGAGTGCAGGTGTTGGGGGCGTCTGACGGATCGGGCAGAGGGGACGGATCAAACGGATCGGGCAGGCCGCCTCCGCCAAACCAGCGCTTCGCGAACCGGCCCCAGCCGTCGCCGCCAGAGCACTTGCGCGAGTGCAAAGAGGACGACCACGCCGGCAGTCCCGCCTACGATCAGTGCCGGCAGGACCAGCCGCGAAGGCTGGCCGCCGACTTCCTTCAGGTAGGTTTTCATCTGCTGCTGTTCCTGCGGGGTGAGACCGCGCTTGGCGAAGATCGGCACCATGGTCGGGTAGGGCGGCGCGGCCAAAATGCCCGCCAGACCCGCTTCGCCGAACTTGTCGAAGGCGCCGGTCAGGTCGGGGCCGAGGGTGCCGCCCAGCAGGACCGCTCTCTGCCCGGCGGTGTGGCACGAGCCGCACGCGGGCGCGCCCTTGGCAAGAGGCGTCTTGCCCCAGAACAGAGCGCGCCCCCGCAGCGCGGCCCTCGACAGCTTGGCTGGCCGTGCCCGGGCGGCCTTCGGCTCTGCTTTCGTCTGCGCCGTGAAGGAGGCAGCGCCGGCAGCCGCATGCGCAGGGGCGCTCTGTTCACGGATGTACGCGAGCACTGCCGTGACCTCTGCGTCCGTGAGGTTCTGATTGGTCATCGGCACGTTGTTGAACTCAGCCAGGAGTTGTTTGGCGATCGGGTCGCTCTTCTGCATCGCTCCCGGGTCTTTGACCATCCGCGTCAGCCAGCCCCCGTCGCGCCGGCCGTGCACCCCTTTCAAGTCGGGCCCGACGCGTGTGCCTTCGCCAATGGTGTGGCAGGCCGTGCACTTGCTCTGGAAGACCGCCTCGCCGGGGCCGCCTGGTTCGCCCCAGGCAACCGACAGTAGAGACAGCGCTGCCAATGCGGCGAGCTTCATTGGAGTGCGCTGCCTGAACGAAGCCGGCGTTGGCGAGTGGGATTCCCGTAGTCGCATCTTCTTCCCCCCCTCTGCAAAGTGCACCGAATCGAGGCGGCTCAGCTTGTCGGCAGCGGGCCGCGCGCGTGACTACACGACCTGAAGGACTACGTCGAGCCGTCCCTCCCGGTCAGGTCTGCAATGGTCGTCTCTTTCAGGAACCCGCTATACGCTTCCTCCACCGGCTTCCATCGTTTGTGCATTGCACACAGCGCACCCGTCTCGCAACGTCCATTCCCAACGATACACTGCCCCCGCCGTTCCAGGTGGTCGAGCGACTCGATCACCTCATACGGCGAGAGTCCCCCGGGGTCGCGCGCCAACCGGAAACCGCCCCCCATCCCGTTCCGCGAGGTCACAACGCCCTGGCGCGCCAACATCTGCAGCAGCCTCCCCAAGTAGTTCGCCCAGGCGCTGATCTGCTTGGCGATGGCACCAGCGCCGGCGTGCTCCTCAGGCGGCAGGCCGGTCAAAGTCGTCAATGCGCAAACGGCGTGGACGCTGGTGGTGGAGATCATGGGTCAGCTTGAGTGTGCGATAGTAGCAGGTGCATGTCCTAATTCTGACCCGCCTGTCAGTGTGTGTGGAGGTCAGAACCGAAAAGGCAGGGCACTGGCCCTCGGCGGGTCCTCTGAGCCGATCTGGCGAGCGTCCCGCATACGTTGGCGCCGCTACTTGGCGCAAGACGGTTGGGGGTGGGGCGTCTCTACCTCAGCCCGAACCAGTCCGCTGCCCGTTGCCGGCCGGCCGCCGTCCGGAACACCTTCACGGCCATCGCCGCCAGCTTCTCCCGGTCGTCACCGCACTCTTCCGGCAGATTGACCAGCCAGTCGGCATCCCACACCACGTCGAACTCCGGTGTCAGCTCCCCGCGCGCGGAGTGGTGGTTGCCCACGATGGCGCAGACCGCCTCGGCGAACGCGGCGGCGGCGCCCAACTCGCTGAGTATGCGTCGGGCAATCGGCGGGCCTTCCAGCTCCTGCCACTTGCCGGCGAAGCTGCCGTGCTTGCGCTCGGCTTCGTGAATGCCGATGTCGTGGAGAATGGCGGCAGCGACGACAGTGTCTCGGTCGGCAGCATGGTCCACAAGGAGGGCCTCAGCGTGGTCGAGGACGCTGAGGGCGTGGTCGATCCGCCGCCGGTCGTCGCCGAAGACCTGCTTCATCGCGGAGAGGAGTTGGACTCTGGTGGGCATGGTAGTGAACATGTACGTAGCTGCCGGCGCCAGCCGGTGGCGTCTACGCCCTGGCGGGCGCGGCTACGTTCGGGTGTAGGACAGGTTGCCAACCTGTCAGCAGGCGGCGCGCTGGAGGCCGCGCGGACCGTGACAGGTTGGGCAACCTGTCCTACGAGGTTGGGTCAAATGGGCAGCGGATCCTTCTCGTCTTTGAAGATCACCTGGTCGTCCTTGATCTCCGCCGGCTTCAGGTTCTTCAGCGTGGAGACGAAGAACGCGAACAGCGGCAGCGCGCCGAGGCAGATGATGATCGTGTCGGGGACGATGCGGAAGTTCCCGAAGAACTGGACTGCGGGGGTGCTGAAGAAGGCGTTGCTCTTTGCTACCCACAGGCCGTGCTTGTACGACTGGATCAGCTCCAGGATGCCCACGGGTAGCAGCGTGAAGAACGCCATCACCGCCAGGCCCAGGTTCATCCCCCAGAACGAAATGCGCAGGAGCCTATCGTTCCAGCCGTCGGGCTTCACCAGTCCCCGCCAGACGAACAGGCAGAGGGAAATCGCCAACATGCCGTAGGTGCCGAACAGGGCGGTATGACCGTGGTTGGAGGTCAGGTAGGTGCCGTGCTCGTAGTAGTTGATAATCGGCAGGTTGATCGCGAAGCCGAAGACGCCGCCTCCGACGAAGTTCCAGAAGGACGAAGCGATCAGGAACATCAGCGGCCAGCGGTACGGGAAGTCCTTGCCGGCGTCGGCGATGCTCTTGTACTCCATCCAGCCGCGGGAAGCCAGCAGAATCAGCGGGATGGGCTCCATGGACGAAAACACTGCGCCGAGGGCGATCCAGAAGCCGGGCGCGCCGAACCAGAAGAAGTGGTGCGCCGTGCCGATAATGCCGCTGGCGAATGCCAGGGCAGCGGTGAGGTAGGCCGCGCGCAGCGCCGAGCCGCGGGTCACGAGTCCCAGCGTGGTGAGCAGCAGGGCGCCGCTGGCTGCCGCGAAGAACTCGAAGATCCCTTCCACCCAGATGTGGACGACAAACCACCGCCAGTAGTCAGCGATGGTGAGGTGGGTGTGCGGGTTGTACAGTAAACCGAAGCCGAAGAAGAGCACCACGGCAATGGCGCTCAGCACGTAGAGCAGCACGAGGCCGCTACGTTGCTTCGGATCCCAGAGGCGGTTCCCCAGCGACCGGTACACAATCACCAGCCAGCCCAGCAAACCGACGAACAGGAGGATCTGCCAGAAGCGGCCAAGCTCCAGGTACTCCCAGCCCTGGTGTCCGAACCAGAACCAGAGCTTGCCGATGATCCCTTTGATCCCAAGGACTTCGCCGAACAGGCTCCCCAGAGCAACCAACAGGATCGCGCCGAACAGCAGGTCGACCAAGAGCCCCTGCTTCTTCGGCTCCTTGCCGCCGACCAGCGGGCCGATGTACATGGCTGAAGCCACCCAGGCGACAGCGATCCAGAAGACGCCAAGCTGCAGGTGCCAGGTCTTCGCCCAACTGAAGGGGATGAACTTGCCGACCGCCTCGAAGTAGAAGCTGCCGGGGTGCACGGTGTAGTGGGCCAGCAAACCGCCGCACAGAATCTGCAGAATGAACAGCGCCACCACCACCAGGAAGTACTTGGCCGTCTTGAGCTGGCTGACGGTGATAGGCGCCCGGGCGACCTTCTCCGCCATGGCCACCAACTGCGGCTCGCCATAGAAGAAGCGGTAGCGGTGCACCACGTAGATGACGAGACCGAGAACCACCAGCAGCGCCACGATGCCAACCAGGCTCCACAGGATCGCTTCGTCCGGGGCGCGGTTGCCGACGGACTGGTCCGGCGGCCAGTTGTTCGTGTAGGTCGTCTCCTGCCCCGGTCGGTTGACGCCGGCAGCCCAGGCGGTCCAGTAGAAGAACGTGCCAATGTCGCGCCGTTGGTCGGCTGTGCGGACCGTGTTCGGCAGGAAGCCGTGCGTCTCGTCGCCGTCGCGGAAGGTCTGCTCCCAGAATGCCTGGACGGCACGGAACGCGTCCGCCTGCGCCGAGGAGACTTGCAACTCGCCGGAGGCGCTATCGTACGTGTTGTCTTTGATGTCTTTGATCGCCAAGGCGTCGACGATGGCCGTGCCTTCGTCGTCGAGGTTCGCATAGGCAGTGCCATACCGCTGTTGCGCCAGGCTTTCGCGGATGGTCTGCCCCATCAGGTGCAGGCTCTGTGCCGAGAAGTCCATCCCGCGCAACGAGCCATGCCCCCAAACGCTGCCGTGGTCCATCAGCCCGCACTTCTGGTAAACCGCCTGTCCTTGCCAGATTGCCTCGCCATCGGCCAGGGTCTCGCCGTTGGAGACGATGGCCTTCGGGTAGGGCGGCACCTTGCCTTTGTTGCAGAACCCGCCGATCAGAAGGACCGACATGGATCCTACGAATGCGATCAGCGTGATCCATTTCAGAACGCGTAGTACTGGGTCATGTTGCTCCGTCTCGAGGTGCTTGCTCATGGGTACGTCCTCCTTTGGAGTGGTCGGGGCCCGGGGAAAGTGAGGCCCCTGAGCCCCCGCGAGTGTAGATTGCGTTTGGATCCGGTGAGTGCATCACCTCCCTGGGTTAGCGGATTGCGGCCAGCGCTGTCCAACTCCGCGTCAGCTACTGAGCTACGCGGTATGCAGCGACCAACAAGACCACGAATGCAAACGTGTGGCCGAGCTCGGCGAAGCCAACTCGCCGGACGACCACCGGTGCCTTGCGTCGGCTGCCGACTGCCGCACAGACTCGCGCCAGCGCATACACCAGTGCGGAGGGCGCCAATCGCGGCAGTAGGCCGAGCGCAACCAGGACGAACGCGGCGACGACTGCGGTGAAATGAAACCACACGGAAGGAAGGGCGGCGTGCCGGCGCACGGCGAGCGTGCCGGCGCGCGCCGCTTTGCAGCGAACCAGGTAGCGGACGTGGAACACACTGCCCGCGAAAAAGCCGGCTGTCAGGAACCAGAGCGCCCATGTCCGTCCCTCCAGCGTGCCGGTGGCGGCGCAGGAGGCGAGCGGCGCAATCAGGCTCAACCCGACCGCGCCGACCAACTCGCCAGCCAGTGTGCGGTCTTGCCGGCGCCGCTCGAGGATCAGTGCTACAAGGGCGGGGACCAGCGCCAATGCGCCAAGAGGGACCAGCAGCCATCGTTGGTAGACAGTTAGCAGGACAGCAGCAGACAGGGCACCGAGCACCCCGTAGAGCGCCGCCCACCCCCCAACGGCGCGCTTGCGGAGCTCATTGTCGGACATCCGGGCCGCGCTGACAATCGCGTGCCGTGCCATGAAGCCGCCGACAACGGCGACGAGGAGGACAAGCGCGGGCGCGGCGTCGCCGCCGAGTGCGACTGTACCGACAAAGTAGCTGGCGAGCAGAATCGACCACGCGCCGTGCTGGCGGGGGACAGACACGGAGAAGGCACTCCGGCGTCTTGCGGCAGGCGACGTGGCGAGCGTTCCGGTGGCCATCATTGCGTTTCCTTGGGACCGACTGAACCCGGGCAGTTCGAAAGGGCCCCGCAGAGCGGTTCGGGACCCTCACGTTCAAGGATCTCCCCCAGCCGCGCTTCCCTCTGCCTCATGAGCCCGAGCGCCGCCCGGGCCGCCGCTCGCACTCCGGCTGCATCGGTCCGCTCCAGCAGCGTGTCCGCCAAGCGAGGGTGACGACCCAGCTTACCGCCGCCGAGGACGCGGTAGCCCGTCTGCGCAGCCACCAACGTTCCGGAGGGGCAAGCGCGGACGCACGCGCCGCAGTCCACACATCGCTCGCGGTCAATGTGCGGCTCGTCCTCGATGACGATTGCGCCCTCGCGGCAGACGGCTTCGCATTCCATGCACTGGTTGCACGCGCGCTCCCCCGTGCCTGGCTGCGTCCAGCCGACCACGCCGAAGTCCCTGATCTGCGGTTCCGAGCAAGCGTTGGGGCAGCCGGCCACCGCTGCGCGGAACTTCTGATGAAGAAGCAGCGGTCTGTTCGCCCGCTCCGCCAAGTGCTCGCACCAGCCGGATGCCTCCACCGCCTCGCGGACCAGCTCGCCGACGCTGCGCACGTCGATCAGGGCGTTCGGGCAGCCCGTCGCGCCTCGGCAGAGGCGGATCTCGTAGTGCGGCGTCAGGTAGCCGAGGGGGGCGGCAGTCGGTGCGGCTGCCGGCCGCTCGACTCCGCTGCGCTCCGTCATCGTTGGGCAGGGCGTCGCAACTGCGTTCGCTGTCATGCGTACCGCCTCTCCAGCTCCTCGACGAACCGCAGGTAGCGGGCCGGCACGTCCGCGTCCACCTGGCTCTCCGCTTCGTTGAACCGCTGGAAGAGCTGCCCGACCTGGGAGGTGGTCAGCCCGCGGTCGAGGTAGGGGTAAAGCACGCCGTCTTCCTTGTCGATGTGCTCGGTGAGCAGCGCCCGGTAGTTGCGCAGGTTCGCGCACACTGCTTGGGCGTCGCCGGATTCGATGGCCTCAGCCGCGGCGCGAACGTAGCCGCGCGCGGCGTCGTGGTCCTGGTAGATCACCTTGATGATCTCTTCGTCCTTGTTGGCGTAGTCGAACAGGATGTCCTCTTCCTTCAGGTGGTGGAAGCGGTCGGCGTAGCCACGGATGAAGTCCAGCACGCCGCGCAGCAGGTCGGCATCAAGCTGTCCGGTGCGCTCGATCTCGGCGGTGATCGCCGGGATTGCCGCCAGCAGCCGCTTGATGTTGTCGTGCTCGGCCACCAGCCGGCGAACCGGCGGTGACGGCGAATAGGGAATCTCGGCCGGCACGTCGGCCGCCGCGCCCTCGGGCACGGCGGGCTCCGGCACGTCGCGGTCGGGGCACAGCGCCTTCTCGATCTCGTACGTCAGGCGCGCCTGGCGGTGGGGCGTCAGATGGTGGAATTTGACTACGTCCTCCAGCTTGCACGTGCCGACCGTGCACGGGACGCAGCCGATTCCGTAGCGGTCGAGGATCTCACCGATTGGTGGGTGTTCCTCGATCAGGGCTTTGACGCCGGCCTTCAGGTACTTGTCCATAGTGGTCTCCCCGTTTCGCGTGTCGGGCAGTTGGGTAGCGTGCGTCGGCGATCTGTCTGCTCGGCCGGATCAGTCAGATTGGTCAAAGGAAATGCCGGCTACTACCTGCCCTCCAGCGCCTGAGGGAACAGGAGGTTATTCTCCAGGTGGATGTGCCGGTGCAGGTCTTTCTCGACCGCTTGCAGCCCGGCGTACAGCCCGGTGAACGTCGGACAGGCGTCGGCGGGGAGCGCGTAGTTGGAGGTCAGCTTGCGGGTGTCGTCCAGCAGCGCGCCGAGGGCTTCGTGCTCGGAGACGGTCTGTCGGATCCACGCCGCCAGTTCCTCGCCCGCTGGCGATCCGTTCAGCCGCTTGATACCCGGGAAGCCGGTGTCCTCTTCGCTCGCCAGGTGCGCTTCGACCTCGGTCTTCAGCGTCTGGAAGTTGCGCTGAAGCGGCTGAAGCACGTCGCCATGGCGCGGACCGTGAGCCTGGACCACCGCCTGGACGTACAGGTCAAGCCTCGGCACCTCCGTCTTAACGAAGGTGTGGTGCCTGGCGACGATGTAGTCGGCAAGCTCCGCGAGCGGAGCGCCCGTCCAGTCGCGCTCCGGGCCCTCAGCGGCCGCCGGCTGACTGATTGCGTCACGCAGGTCGCCGAAGAGCGCGTCGAGGTCCACGCCCTTCTCGATGGCGGCCTTCGCCAGCGTATCGCCGCCACCGCAGCAATAGTCGACGCCGTACTTCTCGAACACCCGCAGAGTCATCGGGTGCTTGACGGCAAAGTCGCGAACGCAGGCGTTTGTGTCGATCATTTTGGTTCCTCCCATGAGAATGCGCTCTGTAGCTGCGCCCGCCAGAGCGTGGGTCCAACGTTCCACGCCCTGGCGGGCGCAGCTACAACGCCTCCGCGCTGTCACTCGGACCGGTCGGACTGGTCGGCCGGGTCAGACGCCCCCGCAGCCCCTCAGGCCCACTCCTCGCTCAGGATGTCTCCGCGCAGGCTGACGACCTTGCTCTTGATTGGAATCTTCCGGCTGGCTTGCTCCACGGCATCCTTCGCCAGTTGGAGCAGGCCGTAGCAGCACGGCACTTCCATGGTCATGACGGTGAGGGTGTTGATCTTCGCGTCGTCCACGAGCGCGGTGAGCTTCTGGCGGTAGACCTCCTGTCCCTCGTCGAGCTTCGGGCAGGCGATGGCGAGGCTGTTGCCCTTCAGGTGGTCCTTGTGGAAGTCGCCGATGGCAAAGGCGACGCAGTCGGCAGCGAGCAGGACGTCGGCGCCCTGGAAGTACGGCGCCTGCGGGCCGACCAGGTGAAGCTGGACCGGCCACTGGCGGAGCTGTGAGGGACGGGTGCCGCCGTCGTCGCCGGTGTGGTCGGCGTGGTCGTGATCGTCGAACGACATCATTCGGGCGCCGGGGCATCCGCCTCGGGCGTGCTCAAGGGCGTGGGCTTCTGCGGCAGTCATGGTTTCTCCTCCGTGAGTATGTTCGTGAACGTGGGCCCCGCCGTTGTCCGGCGAGGTATGGAAATGGCTTGCATGGGCATGGTCAGGGGTCGTCGGCGCGTGGCCGCTGGCCGTCAGGTGCCTTTCGACGGCTGACTCGTCAAACTCGTCGGCTTCGCGTTCCGCAACCGTAATGGCGCCTTGCGGGCATTCGCCCAGGCAGGCCCCAAGCCCGTCGCAGAGGTTCTCGCCGACGAGTCTGGCTTTGCCGTCGATGATCTGGATCGCGCCTTCAGCACACGACGGCGCACACAGCCCGCAACCGTCGCACAACTCTTCATCAATCTTCACGATCTGCCTAACCATTCAGGTTCGTCCTCCAGTTGACGTTCGCCAGCTCGCGAACCCGTGTGTTTGCGAGGTGGTCGTGGACCTGCTTGTTTACGACTGCGAGCAGCCCGCCCAGGACGCAGTTCTCGCCGCGACACACGGTCGTGCCCAGCAGACAGGCGTTCTGCGCGAGCGGGCCGTCGATGGACTCGTACACCTCAAGCAACGTGGTCTCACCGGCCTGAGAGCCGAGCAGGAACCCGCCCTTCGGCCCGCGAATGGATCGCACCAATCCCGTCTTCGTCAAGCGCTGCAGCACTTTGGACAGGTGCGCTTCCGAGGCATTGAGCACCGAGGCGATCTCCTTCGTCTGGCGCGATTTCTGCGGATCGGCTGCCAAAAGCGCCATGGTGTGCATCGCCAACGACGCGGCTGCTGAGAGTTTTGGGAGAGTTGCCATGGCTTTATATAGCTAACTGGTATCTGTATACCAGTATGATCGGGATGCGCACCTGTGTAAACAGCCGATCAGAAAAAGTTCAGGGGGAGTCAGGCGCTACAGACCTCGTGCGGGCAAACTCGCGAGGCTTCGTCTCCGCGAAGGGCGCCGGCCGTCCCTCGACCGGTTACTCGCTGGCCGGAGCACCCAGCGCCTTCTGCACGGCGGCGTCCAGTTCGTACCTTTTGATGGGCTTGTCCACGAAATCAGAGACCCCGTAAACCCGGCCTGCCCACCGGAGGGTTATGCTCTTGCTCTTTGTGATCACGACGATGGGCAGCTTGGAGATCGCAGTGTCGGAGCGGATACGACGCGCGAACTCCCAGCCATTCACCTCCGGCAAAGTGATGTCGAGGATGAGGAGGTCGGGCTTGAGTCGGTGCAAGACGCGCCACGCCTCTTTGGCGTGGTAGGCGTACTCCACCTGGATGCCAGACCGCACCAGTGCGGTCTTGATGCTGTTGCAGACGTCGGGATCATCCTCAAGCACAAGTACGCGCGGCATGGCCGCCACCTTCCGAGGAGAGCGAGGTGTGAGTAACGCCCGAGCACCCACCGGGCGCGCGTTGCGCACTTCCGGGGGTGCCGCGACCAACTGCCACGGGGCCACTCCTTGCGGAAGCGCTTACGTCTTAGACTCCGTTTCGCGGGCGCTTGTTCGCCCGATCCACAAAGCGAGCAGCGCTCCGAGAGCTTCCGCCACGGTGATCCACACTCGCGACCCCAGCGCGACGACGACGGCCGAGCCGGCGGGCATCAGCGGGCGCAGTAGAGCGGTCAGCACGCTCTCACGGACGCCCAACCCTCCCGGCGACACGATTGCCAAGAAGCCGATGGCCCAAGAAGCAGCATACGCCGATCCGGCGGCGGGCCACCGCGACCAGGGGAGGGGGACAAGGCTGCTCGCGAACACGGCAAAGGAGAGCCCCATGACCAGCCAGAGCACTCCGCTGAGAAGCAGCGTTCCCAGCAACTTGCGGACACCAGGGAGGCGTTCGGGTACGGTGCGACCGGTCGAGCGGAACACCGCCCGCAGGACGCGAGGCTGGACCAGCGCCAGTGCCAATACCAGCAGCACCGGGGCGGCGACCAGCAGCGGGCGTCCTGAGTCGCTGGCGGCGCCAAACCCAGCGATTGAAATAAGGGCCGCTCCGAGTAGCACCAGGCTCAGTTCCAGCGCCATACACGTGAACGTCACTGCCGCTCCGATGCCCTTCTCCGCGGCAAGGTGGCCGCGGCCAAGGGCGTACCAGACGCTGCCCGGCAAGTAGCGGCCTAACTCGGAGAGCGCCCACATCCGAAAGGCTTCGCGGAAATGGAGCGGGTGACCGAAGCTCCGCAGCAGGGACTGCCAGAGCAACCCGCGGAGCGCAAACCAGCCCCCCGCCAACACCAGCGACAGTGCCCACCGGCCCCAGTGTATCGACCATCGATGCTGTCGCAGCGAGTGCCAATCGCTGGCCAACGCCACGCCCAGGTAGGCGAATGCCGCCGAGAGGACGAGGGCAGTCAGCAGCGGCCGCCACCTCGCCAAATGACCTCGCCGACCGGGATCACCCATGTCGTTTCGCTACTCCAGCCGTTCCGCGACGGAGTAGCTCTTCTGCTCGTCGGGTTGCTGACTGATGAGCATCTCACCGACGAGCCCCAGCGACACAAGCTGCACGCCGAGGATCATCAAGAGCACGCCAAGGAGCAGAAGCGGCCGGTTGCCGATGGGACGGATCCCGAGGAACCAGAGCGTGGCCAGGTACGCGTTGGCCGCCAACCCCATGAGGAGGCAGCAGAGCCCCGTCCCACCGAACAGGTGGAGGGGCTTCGAGGCATACCGGGTCAGCAGCAGAACGGTGTGCAGGTCCAGGAACCCTTGAACCAGCCGCCCCCAGCCGTACTTCGATCGCCCGTGGGCGCGCGGGCGGTGGTTCACCACCAGCTCTCCCACGCGGAATCCCTTGGCGTGTGCGAGGATGGGGACGAATCGGTGCAACTCGCCATGGAGCCGGATCTCCTGGACCACTTCGCGCCGGTAGGCCTTGAGCCCGCAGTTGAAGTCGTGCAACGGCAGGCCGCTGACCCAGGCCAGGATGCGGTTGAATAGCCGGGACGGGAGCGTCTTGGAGAGGGGGTCGCGACGAACCTTCTTCCAACCTGACACGAGGTCGTAGCCTTGATCCAGTTGTGCGAGCAGCCGCGGCAGCTCTGCGGGATCATCCTGCAGGTCGCCGTCCATGGTGATGACCACTGCGCCTCGCGCCGCCTCAAACCCGGCGGCGAGCGCGGCCGATTTGCCGAAGTTGCGCCGGAATCGGACCACGCGCACTGCCAAGCCATCGCCCGTGTGGCTGTCGTGGAGCGAGCGCAGCTCGGCGAAGGTGTCGTCGGTGCTGCCGTCATCCACGAAGACGACCTCCCACGGCACGTCAAGGGGCCCCATTGCCTCGGCGATCTCACCAAGCAGCACGGCGACATTGCCGGCTTCGTTGCGGACCGGGATGACCAGCGAGACCAGGGGGTGTTCCGTTGGCACTACCGCTCTTCTCCGTTGGGTGTCGGGCGGGGACCTGCCCGGTAGACGTGGAACACTTCCAGCGTGTCGTCCTTCGTGTAGAGGTAGGGGAGGTTGCGGCCGGTGACGGCGTAGAAGCTCGCCCCGCAGAAGCCGTTCATGGTGAACATGCGGAGTCGAGTTCGGTAGGTGCGCTCCGATACCTCTTCCAGGCGAGGGTACAGCCCGGGCGGCATCGGGCCCTTGTGCACGCGCTCCGGGATGATTACCAGCTCACCGGCGTGCGGCTGCGGCCCGTTCGTCTCCAGTTGCCGCCATCCGGCCCGCTGGGCGTACTGCTGCCAACCCCAATGACCGGCGAACCACACCCGTCCTCGACTCACGGGAAGCGCCTTTGCCATGGTCCGCACGAACTGCCGGTAGGTGTCTGCGTACTGATAGTCGGCAGCAGCGACCCACGCGCTGACAACCACCTGAGCCGCGAGGCAGAGCGTCAACGCGCCGGCCGACACCAGCCTGACCGGCCGATCCACGCGTTGGAGCGCGCGGCAGCCCAATAGACACAACGGCGCCATCGCGGGCAGCAAGTGTCGGACCGCCTGGAACATGACATACACGACGCTGAAGTACACAACTGCGAAGAGCCATGCAATCAGGAACAGCTCGTCTCGCCACTGCGCTGCAACTTCGGCTGCCGGGTCCCCAGTCCGCCGCGCAGCCAGCCAGAGGCAGCGGAGGGTGAGCAACACGAATGCCGCCGCCAGGGCCCAAATCAACAATCCGCCCGACTCAGACCAAAGCCAACACTGCCCGTCCGGCGGCGGGTCCAGGAAATGGCTGCGTAGCCCACGCGCCACCAGTGGAGCGGCGGCGCCGTACACCAGCACGCGCCACCACGAACGGCTCGCCGCCGTGCCTGCCAGGAGCGCCGGCGTCAGGAAGCAGCACGCGCCAATCACCGCCATTCCGGGGTAGAACTGGTCCTGCCAGGCAAGCTGGCTCCGGCTCTCGGCCATCAGGTATTGCAGATGCGTGACCCCATGTGCCCACACGTTCTGCAGGCACCAGAGCCCTACGGCTGCCGCTCCCGGAAGGAGCGCCCACAACGGGCGCACCCGGCCGCGAAGCAATGGGTACAGTGCCAGGAGCGGGAAGAGAACGGCGGCGGAGTACTTCGTCAGCACGGCGCCTCCCGCCAACAGCGAACCGGCAACCAGCAGCCAGGGGCGGTCGTCATCGGTCCCGCGCACGAACACAGCAACCGCGGCCGCAGCCAGTGCCATTGCCGGCACATCGCGCATCACGTTGCTCGAGACCACCACCGCCGGGCTGGTCAACACGAACAGCACCGGCCACCACGACCTGTTGGCGAACCGCCGAGACAGCTCGGCCGCGGCAACCGCCAGCACGACCAGGAACAGCAGCATCGCTCCATGCAGCGCCACTTCTGAACACCCGAAGACGGCGATGAAGGGCGCCAGGTAGTAGCTCAGTAGCGGCGGGTTTGTGGTCTGCTTGAACAGAGGAATCGGGTCGCTATCCCAGTTGATCTCTCCGTCCAGCGGCCGCAGCGGATGCTGTAGCACCTGCGCCGACACTGCGAGCACCACCGGATCGTCGATGTGAAAGGGCTTGTTGAGGAACGGCAGGCCGACAGCCAGCGCCAGCAGTGCTGCTGACCGGTGGGTGCCATGGGAGCGGGGCTGTTTGGTATCAGTCATGACGCGAAAGCAGCCAGAGCGTGTTCCGGCGACACGGCGAACTCCCCGTAGTTTAGCCAAACCGTCCCGCCACGCACAGTGGAGCCTCGGGCGCCCCCCGAAAGGCAACGCTCTACCGTCACCGCCCGGGAGAGGGCCAGGCGTGTGTGCGCTGCCGGGAGGGAACCGCGCCCTCGCCGCGAATCTCCCTCCGGTGAAGATCGGTGAAGCACACATTTGGCTCCTGCTACATTGAGCTGACAGACGACGGACTGACCGTCGGAAACGCCCTATTCGAGCGCCGTTGGCGGGTTGAGAACGGGCTGCTGTATCCGGTGTCGTTCTGCGCGTTTGGCACGGAGTGGATTGCTCGGCCGGCCGAAGGGCCGGCGCCGCTACCCGAAGGGGCAGTACCGGACGAGCCTCGAGTCGTGACGCTGGTGCGATGTGGGGAGGAGCGGCCGCCGGTGGAGGCGCCATCGCTCGTGGCTGAGGTGGTCGCTGAGGGCGCGACGCTGACGCTGCGGTACCGATTCCAGGTGTTCCCGGCGGCAGCGGGGGCGGCTGTTCAGCTTGCCGCGGAGGAGTCGGGAACTGCACCGGCTCCGCAGGGGGCAGAGCCGCTCTCCGACTCGTCTGCCGAGGTGCCGACGGGCGTCGAAGAGGCAGACTCCCGCCGGCTGGCGCCGCCGGCGCGAGAAGGGGAGGTGCTGGACTGCTTCGAGCTGTCGCCGCCGCACCTCCGGCTGGTGCAGGTGGTCCTGCGCGACCAGACCGACCGCTACGACGAGCTGGTCTTTGAGAACGAGTGGCTGCTGCATAGTAACGAACAGGACGTGTTGCTACAGGGCAACCTGTTCTTCGTCGAGAACACGTTGACCGGCGCGGGGTTGGTCTTCCTGAAGCAGGCGCCGCTGCCCCACGCGCGGCCGCACAAGTGCGCGGTGGACTTCCGGGCTTCGGGAAGCGGCCTGTCGTTTGGTCGGAAGCCCGACGAGGCGTTCGGCCCGGGCCATCCGCGGTACCCCCTGGCGCACCGGTGCGCGTTCTTCGGCCACGGAACAGGCGGCGAGAGGGGCGAGGGATACCCGTACGTGGTGCTGGCGTACGAGGGCGGCCGGTCGGGTCGAGTGGAGGCGCTGCAGACGTACCAGCGACAACTACGTCGCTACGACCCCCAACGCGACGGCATGTTCCTCAGCAACACGTGGGGCGACCGCTCGCAGGACTCGCGGATCAACGAGTCGTTTCTGCAGGAGGAGGTAGCGGCGGCGGCTCGGCTCGGCGTGGACGTGGTGCAGATCGACGACGGTTGGCAAACGGGGCGCACCAGCAATTGGACCGATGCCAAGGGAGGCGTCTGGGAAGGCTACTGGGCGGCGGATCCGCGGTTCTGGGAGCCGAATCCCGAGCGACTGCCTAACGGGCTGGCGCCGCTGGTGGCGCAAGCCCGCGAGTCGGGGAGGCGGTTCGGTCTGTGGTTCTCGCCCGACTCCGTCGACGACTTCGCCAACTGGCAGAAGGACGCGGCCAAGCTGCTGGAGTTGCACCACACGCTGGGGATCGATTACTTCAAGATGGACGGCATCAAGGCGCGAACGCGGGCGGGCGAGCGCAGTCTGCACCGGCTGTTCGACACCGTGCTCCGCGAGTCGGGCGGCGTGGTGACCTTCGACCTCGACGTGACCGCAGAGATCCGCCCCGGGTACTTCGGGATGATGCACACGGGGCCGCTCTTCGTCGAGAACCGGTACACCGACTTCCATCGCTACTGGCCCCACCAGACGCTGCGGAACCTGTGGAAGCTGGCGCAGTACCTCGACCCACTGCGGCTGCGGATGGAGTTCCTCAACCAAGCGCGCAATGCCGACCTCTACGTCGACGACCCGCTCGCGCCCTCAGCCTACAGCCCGGCGTACTTGTTCGCGACGGTCATGTTCGCCAACCCGTTAGGTTGGTTCGAGGTGTCGAACCTGCCGAAGTCGTACTTCGAGGAAGTCGCGCCGCTGGTGCGCGTCTGGAGGGAACATCGCGAAGCGATTTTCAGTGGGACGATCATCCCGATCGGTGACCCGCCTGACGGCACGGCGTGGACGGGATTTGTCTCGGCAGCGGCCGACCGACGGTCAGGCTACCTGCTGCTGTTCCGCGAGCACAATGACCGCGCCCGGTGGGAGACGGAGCTGCCGTGGCTGGACGCCGGGAAGTACAGCGTCCGTCCGCTCGCCGGCAGCGGCGTTGCCTCCGTCCGACACGGCCGATTAGAGGCGAAGCTGCCGACGCCGCAGACGTTTCTGTTTGCGGAGGTTGTGCCTCCCGGCCGCCGTGAGGAGGCAACGTAGGGGAGAGGAACGCCCTCACCGGACTCTCGCCACTCCGAGCCGCGACTGTGAGGGAGCGCATGACACGCGGACGTGGTGCGCGACTCCGACGGCTCACGCGCTCCCTCACGGTCGCGGCTCGGAGTGGCTGCGGATTCCAGGAGAAGCACGAAAGGACCACACCATGGACGAACAAACCCAGTCACCCGCCCTCACTCGTCGTGTCTTCCTAACCGGCGCCACCGCGGCCGCCTCCCTGACTGTGCTCAAGTCTGGCGCGGCCCGCGCGGCGCGGGCCAACTCCGCCATCGACCTCGGGCTTGTCGGCTGCGGCGGGCGCGGCAAGTGGCTGGCGAGTCTGTTCCGGCAGGTGGAAGGCGTGAAGATCGTCGCGCTGGCCGACTACTTCCAGGACCGCGTCGATCAGGCACGCGGGATGTTCGGGGTGGATCCATCCCGTTGCTACACCGGGCTCAACGCCTACAAACGATTGCTCGACAGCAAGGTGGAGGCAGTCGCCATTGAGACGCCGCCCTACTTCCACCCCGCGCACGCCGCCGCCGCGGTGGACGCCGGCAAACACGTCTACCTGGCCAAGCCCATCGCCGTGGACGTGCCGGGCTGCCAGACCATCCTGGAGTCGGGCAAGAAGGCGACGGAGAAGAAGCTGTGCTTCCTCGTGGACTTCCAGACGCGCAACCAGCCGCTCTTCCGCGAAGCGGCCAAGCGTGTGCACGCTGGCGATATCGGGACGATCGTCTGCGGTCAGGCCAACTACCACGCCGGGCGGCTCGGCCGCCAAGCTGATCCGGGCACGCCCGAGGCGCGGCTCCGCAACTGGGTGTTCGACATCGCCCTTTCCGGCGACATCATCGTCGAGCAGAACATCCACGCCCTCGATGTGCTCACCTGGTTCCTCGACGCGGCTCCCCTGCGTGCGTCCGGCACCGGCGGCCGCAAGGCGCGCACCGATGTGGGCGACTGCTGGGACCACTTCGTCGTCACCTACTGGTTCCCCAACGAAGTGGCCCTCGACTTCAGTTCCACGCAGTTCGCCAAAGGCTACAGCGACATCTGTTGCCGGCTCTACGGCACCAACGGCACCGTCGATTCCCACTACGGCGGCGAAGTGACCATCAAGGGCGACACGCCCTACGAAGGCGGCCGCACGGGCAATATCTACCAGGAGGGCGCCGTCAACAACATGATGGACTTCCAGCGCTTTGTCACCGACGGTAAGTTCGACAACCAGACCGTCCCCGCCAGCGTCCGCAGCAACCTAACGGCCATCCTCGGGCGCGTCGCCGCGTACGGCGGGCGGGAGGTGACGTGGGCTGAGATGATGAAGGCCAACGAAAAGCTCGACGGAAAGCTGGAGGGGCTGACCGCCTGAGTAGCAGTCGCCAAGGGAGTCTTGCCGTGAACCTGCTGCATCGCGCCCGAGCCACCGTCTCAGTCGTCGGACTGGCGGTGCTCTACCTCTGCCTGCCGGTTTGCGCCGGCGAGCCCTTCGACTACTTCGCCAACTCGTGGAGCGTCCTCGGCCTGAAGGACTCCGCCGAGGGCACGCGCGTCACGCCCGCCAATGAACTGCTGCTTTCCAGGGGCCGCCGTCTGCAGATCCGATTCGGCCGAGCGTTGACGCCGCTGGGGCGCAAGCACACGAAGACACTGCTGGACGGCTGGCTGCCGGTAGTGCTGCTCACGGCACGCGAGGGGGCGGTGCAATACGACTTCGCCCTGTGGGCAACGCCGCTGCCGACGGTGAAGGACTGGCGAGCGGCTTTCGACTGGCCGACGGAAACGGAGAACTTCCTGAACTGGGTCCGGGTCACCGTGACGAACACCGGCAAGACAAGGGCTGAGGCGAAGATGCAGGTCGCCGAGGTTGGCACCACGGGGCCTTCGCATGTCTGGAGTCTCAGCCCTGGAGACAGCGAACAAGGGGCGGTACAGGTCCCCTTTCGCCCACTGGACGGACCGCCGTCGGAGGGCGAAGGGATTGCCAACACGTGGCTCGACCGGACAGTCGCCTACTGGCGAGGCCTTCTCGGCCAGGGCGCGCAGGTCCGGGTGCCCTGCGCGAAGGCGACAGAGGCGCTGCGTGCAGCGCACGTGTGTCAGCTCCTTGCGAACGACCACGGGGTGCTTCACGGCGGGGAGGGGTTCTACGACGAGTTCTACATCCGCGACGGCGGCTACCAGCTCATGGAACTGGAGGAAGCCGGACTCGGAGACGCAGCGGCGAAGGCGGTTGCGCACTCCCTGAGTTGCCAACGCCCGGACGGCCGGTTCGAGTCTCAAGCGAACCAGTTCGACGCCAACGGCCAGGCGCTGTGGGTGCTTTGGCAGTACTGGAAGATCACCGGCGCCCCCGAGTGGCTGGCGAAAGCGTACCCGCAGATGGCTAAGGCGGCCGAGTGGGTGAAGCAGGCGCGCCGACAAGCCCCCGCCGACTCGCCCTTCGTCGGGCTGTTGCCGAACGCGCCGGCCGATGGTGAGTTCCTCTGGGACGGCAAGCATCACATTGTCGGGTACGACCTCTGGAACCTCCGCGGCCTGCTTTGTACGGCCGACGCGGCGCGAGCGTTGGGCAAGGACGACGAAGCGGACTCGCTCTCGCGGGAAGCCGCTGACTACCGTGCCGCCATCGACGCGGTCTGGAAGCGGACGGGCGTGTCCTACTTCCCGCCAAGTTGGGAGAAGGACGGCACCCACTGGGGCAACACCGAGACGCTCTGGCCGACCGAACTGTTCCCGCGGTTTGACCGGCGGGAAACCGCGCTACTCGACGAGGTGCGCAAGCGACACGGCGGCGGGTTCGCCGAGGGCACCATTCGGTGGACGGGGGCGGCTAACGCCATTCACCCATACATGTCTGCCTACACGACCATGGCGTCACTGGTGCGAGGGGACAACGAGAAGGTCGTCGAGGAGTTCTACTGGTACCTGCTGCACTCAACGGCAACACACGCCTTCCCGGAGGGCATTTTCTACAAACGCCGCTTCGCCTGGTCGGACACCGTTCCCCACGTCACCGGCGCCTCGAACTACGCACTGATGCTCCGGCACATGCTGATTCACGAACGCGGCGACGAACTCCACTTGCTGCTTGCCGTGCCTGACTGGTGGCTGGCAGACAAGCAGGAGATCCGCGTGGAGCGAGCGCCCACGCACTTCGGGCCGATGAGTTTGACGGTCCGGGGTACGGCCAAAGGCGTCCAGGTGACGCTGGGCCCGCCGCGTCGCGAGTCACCGAAAGCGATCGTCTTGCACCTGCCGAAGTCGCGGCCGCTCATTGGCGCACTGCCCGGTGTCACAGTGCTGACCCGAACGGACCAGTCTGAGCGCTGGGACTTCCCGACGGTCGTGAAGCGATACCACGAGCAAGCCCCTGCCGCGAAGCCCATTCCCGGTTTGGTGAAGCTGCCGCTGAGTCCGCCGCTGGTCGCCGGTCGCTGCCAGTTGCTGGACCTCGCGCCGCTGGGCAACACCGACCCGTTCACCGCGCCGTTCGGAGTGCCCAATCCGGGGAAGTACCTGTTCATCGGCATGCCGGTGGGCGTGCAGACCGTCGGTGGCGTGCCGTTCCGGATCCTCGATCCGCGGACGAACAACGGCCGTGGCTTCCTGGTACTGCACAGCCCGAACGGACCGGCAGACATCAAGTGGCCGACGAAAGCGGGGATCCGGGTCGGCGCCCGCGCCAAGCGTGCCTTCTTCCTCGGCAACGTTCACGGCTGGGGCAGCAGCGACGAAGGCACCGGCGCAGGGGGCGCCGTCGCCGAGTATGTGATCCGCTACGTCGACGGCAAGGAGCAGACGGTGCCCCTCATCACCGGCCGCACCGCCGACGACTGGGCATCGGCACCGGAGGCGACCGAGACCTACTGCGGTCTGCGGGGTGAGCCCTGGCACCTCAATGTGCTGGGGGTCACGCTCCGCCCGGTCAAGATCGACGGGATCGTCTTCCGCGACCTGGGCACGATCGCCGCGCCGGTATTGGTGGCAGTGACACTTGCCCCTTGACCTGTGAGGCCTCAACGAGTGGCCCGAAAGGACACACGCACTTGCCCCGACACCTGAGATGGGCTACCCACGCCGACCTCGCCATCAACATCGCGCCGAGCGTCGCCCGCGAGGACTTCCTCGACCACATGACCTTCCAGCGCAATGTCGGGCCGTTGTTCACCGAGACCTTCGGCCCGATCATCGGGTTGAAGGAGGAGTGGGCGGAGCAGGGCGCGACCGCGAACGAGCTGGATCTGTCGGCGTTTCGGTATCGCTGCGAGGCACGAGGCAGCGTGCCGGTCAACACCGGCTGGATGGGCGGCACCAGCGCGGTGCTGGAGGAGACCGACCGGTACCTGCTCACCCGCGACGCTCGCGGGCGCACGATGAAGCTCATGAAGGGCGTGGCTACGCTGCCGCTGCCATTGGACTTCCCCGTGGAGACCGTGGATGACTGGCGGAAGCTCAAACACCACTACGAGTTCAGCGAGGCCCGGTTTGCCGAGGGCTGGGAAGCCACCGCGAAGCAGCACCGGGAGGCCGGGCGCGTCGTTACCGTCGGGATCCCTGGCGGCTTCGACGAGCCGCGCCAGCTCATGGGGGAAGAGGGCGTCTGCGTCGCCTTTCACGAGCAGCCGGACCTGATCCACGAGATGCTCGCTACCCTCGGCGAAACGGCGTTCCGCGTGTTGGAGCGGGTCTCCTCGACGGTCCAAGTCGACCTACTGAGCGTGCACGAGGACATGGCAGGCAAGAGCGGCCCGTTGGCTGGACCCAGGCAGGTCGCGGAGTTCATCAAGCCGTACTACCGCAGGCTTTGGGACATGCTTCACGAGCGGGGCGCTCGGCTCTTCGACCAGGACTCCGATGGCAACATGAACGGCGTCCTCGAGGCCTTTCTTGACGCGGGAGTCAACTGTATGCATCCGATGGAACCAGCGGCCGGCATGGACATCGTGCAGGTCCGCGAGAAGCACGGCGCCAAGCTCGCATTCTACGGCGGGCTCGACAAGCATGTCCTCCGCCGAAGCCACGAAGAGATTGTCGCCGAGTTGGAGTACAAACTGCCGCCCATGGTCCGCTCCGGCGGCTGCGTTCTCGGGCTGGATCACCGCATCCCCAACGGCACCCCGCTGGAGAGCTACCGGTTCTATTTGACGAAAGTCTGGGAGGTCCTTGAGAGGGAATGGGGGAGAGGGGCGTAGGCGTTGGGTCAGGGCGCACCCCGGCGGCGGCCCCTTGTGGCGGCATTGAATGGAGCCGTGTTCGGTGATATACTACCGGTGCAAAGTCGCCCCTGGAGCGGATCTGTTCTGGACCCTCCCGAACGCTCATTGCCTACCTGCCGGACACGCGCGACAAGGACGGAGGTGGTCATCGGTCTCGCTTGACGCGGGACTCCCTTGACTCATGGCGTTGGCTGTACATGATTGGAGGCATCGGCATGCGAGCAAGCAATCAAAGTAGACAGAAGCGCGGATTCACTCTCATCGAATTGCTGGTTGTCATCGCTATCATCGCCATCCTTGCGGCGATCCTGTTCCCGGTCTTCGCCAGGGCGCGCGAGAAGGCCCGACAGACAAGCTGTCTCAGCGGGCTCAAGCAACTGGGCTTGGCGTCTGAGATGTACACGCAGGACTATGACGAGATGCTCCCCATCGGGTACCGCGGCCCCACTTGGTGCGCGGTGGTCGCCTCGTGGAAGCAGGAGATCCTGCCCTATGTCAAGAACGCCCAGCTCTACGTCTGCCCCAGCACCCCCGCCGGGGGGGCGGTCTGCGCCGCCACCGACTCCATCCCCAAAACCGGCACCTTCGGCAGCAACGCCTTCTGGTCGGAGTCGGGCAGCCTCGCCACGCTCAGCTTGACTTCGTTCACCCAGCCGTCTTCGACGTTTCTGATCGGTGAGAACGGTGAGGGGGACTGGGTTGTTGAGCCTCCCACGGGGAAGACGCCCAGCGCGGTCTGGGACAGCAGTGCGGGCGAGGTGAAGTTCCCGCATAATGGCGGGTCCAACTGGGCCTACGCGGACGGGCACGCCAAGTGGTGGCCCGCTCAGAATGTCTGCCAGAACGACTGCTGGGAGTGGAAGCTCACCAAGCCGTGAGCCCTCTTCTGTCGCCGCCAGCCCTCAGTGCGCGCACCCGGTTCGCGCCTCTCGTGCTCGCGTGCCTGTTGGTGGCGGTCCCGAGGGCTTGGTGCCAGCCGCAAGAGCTTGCCGGGAATCCCGGCATGGAGTCCGGGAAGCATGGCGGGCCGCCGGAGGGGTGGGTGGCGAACTCGTATGGCGAACTGGTGACGACGCTGTCGTGGGACGCGGACATGGCGCACACGGGGAAGGCCTCTCTGCGGCTCCAGTGCCAGGTGTTCCGGGGCGGGGCGGCGCAGGCGTACCTCCCCGTCGACTCGGTGAGAACGGGGGAGACGTACACGCTGCGAGCATGGATGCGAGGAGAGAGGTCGAGCGCCCCCGCGCAACTGCTCATCCGCGACATTGGACCTCCCTATCACAACTACCTTGGCACCAGCGCCCTGGTGACCGGAGAGTGGCGGCCGGTGGTCGCCATTGGCAAGGCAGACGCCGGCGGCAACAGCGTCGGCCTCTTTGTCAATTTCCAGAGCGCCGGGACGTTGTGGCTGGATGACCTATCGCTGTCGGTCGGCGAGC
>PEVN01000559.1:0-12451 GCA_002779825.1 Armatimonadetes bacterium CG06_land_8_20_14_3_00_66_21
GACCGGAAGGTCTCAAAGGGCTGCGAATCCACGGGATTCGAGGAGACCTGTCGGTCCGGGGAGCGGCGGGGTCAGGAGACCCTCGCCGAGCACATTCGTGCTAAGTACGGTTGTAGTATTAGACTCCGAGAACCGGGGTCACGGTGGGCAGCAGTTTGGACACAGAGCCGCCTCGCGAAGAGGATCAACGACGTGGGGAGCGAACAGTTGGCGTTCACGCCGCACGCCCTGGAGTGAGTAGCGACCATGCCGAGGGCACTCACGGCCCGGTCATACGCGATTCTGGCCGCTGCGTGTGCGCGACTCGCCGACGGTGCACCTGCCGTGGAAAGGAAGACCCCGTGATGGCTCCTCAATCGCCTCCCACCGAACAGAACCGAATGCTGGAGCTGACGTTCGAGTCAGCCACAGCCCACCCCGACCCGTTCAACTCCCTCCAGCTCGAGGCTGCTGTGACCGCTCCCGACGGCAGCCAACTGCGTGTGCCCGGCTTCTGGGCGGGCGGGAACCGTTGGCGAGTGCGCTACTCGTCGAACCAAGTCGGGAAGCATCGCTACCGAACCGAGTGCTCCGACGCCACTGACACCGGACTGCATGGCGTGACCGGCGAGGTGGAGGTGGCGCCGTACACGGGCGACAACCCGCTCTATCGCCACGGTCCGCCAAGTGTCGCCCCTGACGGGCGACACTTCCAGTACGAAGACGGCACGCCGTTCTTCTGGTTGGGCGATACGTGGTGGATGGGGTTGTGTCATCGGCTGGGGTGGCCGGAGAACTTCCGGGTCCTCACCGAAGACCGGTGCAACAAAGGGTTCACGGTAATCCAGATCGTCGCGGGCCTGTACCCCGATATGCCGGCGTTCGACGAACGCGGCGCGAACGAAGCGGGGTTCCCGTGGGAGCAGGACTACGCGCGCATTCGCCCCGAGTACTTCGACGCGGCCGACCGGCGGCTGCTGTATCTGGGGGATTCGGGGCTAACGCCCTGCATTGTCGGCGCGTGGGGGTACTTCCTGCCGTGGATGGGCGTCGAGAAGGCGAAGCAGCACTGGCGGTACCTGATCGCTCGATATGGCGCGCTGCCGGTGGTGTGGTGCATTGCCGGCGAGGCGAACCTGCCGTACTACCTGACTGAGGGCTTCCCGTTCGACGACCGCGAACAGGTGAAGGGCTGGACCGAGGTCATGCGGTACGTCCGCCAGATCGACCCGTACCACCGCTTGATCTCAGTGCATCCCACCGGGCTCGGCCAACTGAGCGCGCGCGGCGCGACCGACGACTCCGCGCCGCTTGACTTCGACATGCTCCAGACGGGGCATGGCGGGCGAGACGTGCTGGCGCCGTCGATCAAGACACTCCGCTGGTCCTACGGCGAACAGCCAACGATGCCCGTGCTCAACAGCGAGGTTGCCTACGAAGCGCTGGGCGACAGCATCCCGGCCGAGGCGCAGCGTCGCGTGTTCTGGGCCAGTCTGCTGTCCGGCGCCGCCGGGCAGACGTATGGCGGCAATGGCATCTGGCAGGTGAACCGGAAAGGGCAGCCCCACGGCGCCTCCCCGCATGGCGGCAACTACGGGCTGATCCCGTGGGATGAAGCCATGCACCTGCCTGGATCCACCCAACTCAGCCTCGGCAAGCGACTCTTCGAGGGATACGAATGGCAGCGATTCGCGCCGCACCCGGAGTGGGCGTCGTTCCTTACTGACGCACAGCAGAGCGGTGAGGGCGACACCGAATACGAGGTCCCGTACGCTGCGGGCATCGCCAACGCTGTGCGGATCGTCTACCTGCCGCGCCGCGCGCCGGTGATCGTGCATGGGCTCGAGACGGGAACCTCGTATGAGGCGACGTACTTCGACCCGACCAACGGCGAGCGAATTCGCCTGGGTGTCGTGCATCCCAGTGAGACCGGCGACTGGAAGTGCGTCCCGCTGAGCGGCAAGGAGGACGACTGGGTGCTGATTCTGGAGGCGGCGCGTGCGTAGGCACCCGGGACCGGTTCCCGAACGGGCTTCGCGGGTTGACCTCGACAGTGAACAGGCAGCCTGGCACTTCGAGTCCAGCGATGGCGCCGTCAAGTGCACGAGCTTCCACAACAAGCTCACCGGCCGGACCTTCGCCCTGGGCGAGGCGTGCGAGGTCGCGCTGACGTTCTCCGCAGCGCCCGACCGGGTGCAGGAACCGTTCCGGCGTGTCGCCGACTTTGCACTGCGCGCCCTGGAGACCACGGGTCTCGACGAGGCGGTATTCCACCTGCGCAGCCCCTCGACGAGCGTCGAGGTTGCGCTGCACTACCAACTCCGCGGCCCCACTCGCCGCAAGTGGGCGGAGGTGACGAGCCGCGCCGGCGAGGACCCGCTGCTGCTCGACGTCGAGTTGGACAGTTTCACGACCAGCGCGACCCTCGCCGGGGGCGGCCAAGGGCAGCCGCTGTTCCTGGGCGACGAGGTGTTCGCAGCCGTCGAGCACCCCGCGGGCGAGAACACGATAGAGGCGGGTCGGGTCAAGCTCGCCCACTTCCCCGGGCGGCGGCTGGAGCCGGGCATCCCCTGGACGAGCCGCGTAGCGCTCGTCAGCGTCGCGCAGGCGGAGCAAGCGCTGGACCACTTCGTGTCGTACCTCGCGGAGAACGGGCGGCGCAAGCCGAAGACCGTCTCGGTCTACACCCCGTTCGGGATCAACAACCAGTGGGGGCCGTGCTCGACGTTGGACGACGAGCAAACGCTCGACGTCCTGGGCGTTCTGGAGGGGTGGCAGCGGCGGGGGCTGCGCTTCGACTACTTCACCTTGGACACCGGTTGGGTAGACCCGAACTCCGACCTGACCCAGTTCCGGCCGACGTGCTACCCAAACGGGCCGGACGAGGTCGTGCAACGGGTGAAGGCGCTGGGCATGAAGTTCGGTCTCTGGTTCGCGACCAGTTGGGCGGCCGAGTCGTGCTGGGACTACGCACCAGCCTGGGAAGGCAATGGGACGCCGACGATGACCTGGCTCAACGGCTACCCCGCCCGCGCGCGCTTTGCCGGGTCGTTCTGCATGGGCTCCCAGCCGTATGTCGACCTCCTGCGCAACGCTGTGGTTCATCTCCTGGATCAGCTCCCTGGCAAAGCAGGACGAAGCGCTGTTCCTGAACCGGAGGAGCATCCTGGGTGACCCGTGGCGGGGCGAGGTGTATGGCTACGCACACTGCCGGGGTGAGCGTGGCTTCCTGTTCGTGAACAACCCGCACTTCGCTTCGCGCCGGGCGGTCGTGACGCTGGACGCCTCGCTCGGTCTCAACGGCAAGCCCGGTACACTGGTCAAGATTGTGTCGCTGTTCCCCGAGCGCTCGCGGGTCCAGGGCGAAGGCGGCGCGGCATTGAGGTTGGGCGACTCCGTCGAGGCGTGGCTCCGCCCGTTCGAGGTGCTGATGCTGGAGGTGAGACCCGCGGAGACGGGCTCACCCTCGCTCCCCGTTCGGTCGCTGTCCGCGCAGACAGCCGCTGGCCTTGGCGTTGCGCTGCCGTTGCACGAAGCACCCGTCGCGCCAGGTGAGGAGATCGCGTTCGCTGACGCCGTTCGCTTCGAGCAACAGGGACTGAGGAAGAAGAGCCACGCGTACGTCACGACGCTGCCTGCGGGGGAGGGCGCGCAGCCGATCCTCGCCGTTGCCATCCGGCTGCGCCAGGGCGGCGCCGAGTGGCGCTACTCGCCAACGGTGTGCGAGATTGTCCAGGCAGTGGCATTCGTTGGCGGACGCCGCCTGCAACTGGTCCCCGTGCCCGACGCCCGCCAGTTCGGCAACACGCAGAACGCGGGTTGCTCCTGGGTGGTTTACAAGGCGCGTCTGCCCAAGCAGCCTGCGGGCCAGCCGCTGCGCCTGCTGCTGCAAGCCTATCTCCCCGACGACGTGGACGCGGAAGTCGAGGCTTGGGTGGTCCGCCGTTGGTGGCAGGAGTACACGCGGCCCATGCCCGACGGCTACTACGGGGACGCGCCATCGTGACGCGTAGGGGTGGCACCCACCCCATGCCGCTACGCTACGAACGTCCGCGGCACCCGCGCGTGTGGGGTGTACAATGGGCACGTGCCGTGCGGCGCCACGCCGACGCGCAGACTTCGCGGCAACCCCATGCTCCCACGGGCAACCGCCGAGTACGAGGGACTGACACGAGAAAGACGATACGGACGTTTCTGCTGCGGGGCACCGCCACCGCTATTCTGAGCGGCGCACGCTGCGTGCGCGCGCAACCCGGCGCCACTGCGGCGCCGAAAGTGCTCTTCAGCGAAGACTTCGAGAACGGCCTCCCCGGTAACTGGGAAGGCGCCACGCTGCTGTCCGAAGGGCTTCCGGCCGGCTCCACCGGCGCGGCGTGCGCCAAGCCGGGCGAGGATATCAAGTCCAACCATGCGTGGGCAGACGGGCACTTCACTGTGGAAGATGGACTTTACTTCAACTACTGGGCGCGGTTCGACAGCGCGCAGTGGTACCAGGCGTTTGTCTTCTGCAAGGCGAAGGGGCAGGAAGCCAAGGACAGGAGCCTGTACGAGGCCGAGCCACCCGTGTTCAACGACACCGACTGGCATCTGGTCAGCATTCCGTTTGCCGACTTTAAGGCGACCATGGGACCGAACCAGGGCAACTCGCCGAAGCCGGGCGAGGTCTGCTGGACGTACTTCTGGTCGTTCCAGAAGCGCAACCTGGGCATGGCGGTGGACAAGGTCTGGGTGACCAAAGGCAAGCGCGGCGTCAACAGGGTGCGCTTCCACGGCAACTTCACGCCCAAGGAAGGGCAGGCGCTGGCCGAGACCGACAAGGACGAACGCGAGCAGCTCTGGCGTCTCGTCGCGGCGATGAAGCCGGAAGGCCTCTACACCACCTTCTCGCCGTACTGGGCGGCCAGCTCTCGGGTCAAGCCGGCCATGGGCGTCCTCGACTCCGGTGGCGAAGTCGGCAACCACGGGTTGCTGTTCTTCGATGCCAAGCTCCAGGCAGCATACAAGTCGTGGCTGAAGCAGGTGCTCACCGAGAAGAACCCGCACACCGGCCTCCCGCTGGCGCAGGACCCGGCGTTGGCGATCATCCAGCTTCAGAACGAAGACTCACTCCTGTTCTGGACCAGCCAGGGAACCAAGGGCGCGGCCGCTGCGGAATTGCGTCGGCAGTTCGCCAAATACCTCGACGAGAACGCCAAGACCATCAGGTCGGTCACCGGCGAGCTGACCTGGGACTACGCCAATGGAGTCTGCACGCTCAACGCGCCCAAGGCGCAAGGCGTCACCGGCTTCCTGAGCAAGGGGGGCACATTCAAGCTCGCCGACGTGGAGATCCGCTCCGGCAACGAGTACGCCTCCGTGCTCGCCGTGTCGATGGACGACCAGCCTCTCAGCAACTCCGGCAAGACCCTCGTCCAAGTCGGCACCACCGAACGCCCCCCCGGCTGGAAGACGCGACCGGTGGACAGCGCCGTCGAGAAAGAGACCCGCAAAGGCGAACTGGTCCTCAACTTCGGCACCAAGCCCTGGCAGATCGTTGAAGGCGAGGTGGCGCTAACCATCGCCAACCCGTCGCTGAAGGCGGCGCACGTGCTGGACGCCAACGGGATGTCGGTGAAGGATGTGCCGCTGGAGGCAGCGGGCGGCGGAAAGCGGCTCACGTTCCCGCCGGACGCGATGTGTGTGGTCGTGGAATAGTTGCCATACTCGCGTGGTGGGCGGTACCGCAGATCGTCTATTGCGCCCCGAGAGGTAACCATGCTGCTCGCAGTCCTGTTGCTAGCTCACTTGTCCGCCGTGAGGGCGGGGAATATGGTGATCGAGGTCTCCGGTGCCGAGGCTGCGAGTCTCGTGGGCGCGCCAGCATCGGCGAGGGCCGACCTGACCGACCTCTTGGGCAAGGGCGTCGGCCCGGCAAGGCTTCGGCTCACGGAGTCGGATGCAGCCGGTCAGCCGGTGGCGGAGCCGATTCCGGTGCAGTTTGAGGCGGCTGACGCGGGCGGCTTGACCGGCACGCTGTGGTGGCTCATGCCGCCGGGCGACAAAGACCTCCGCCGGTTCAAAGTGATCGTCGCCGACAGTGAGGCTGCGCCCGCGCTGAAGATCACCACCGCCGGCAGCAAGCAGTACTTCGACGTTGCCGAAGGCGACGTACCCGTGCTACGCTACAACCAGGGCACCGTGCCGGTGCCTGCGGGGATTGACCCGAAGTACGCGCGAGGTGACTACATCCAGCCTTTGATTGGCCTCAACGGCGAGGTGCTGACGGACGACTATCCGAAGGATCATCCCCACCACCGCGGCGTCGGGTGGTCGTGGCCGGCGACTCGTTGGAAGGACGAGGTGCGGGACATCTGGGCCGTTGTCGGCGTCTGGGCCCGACCGGTGGCAGTGCGTCGCGTGGCGGGCGGCCCGGTGATGGCTGTTCTGGAAGCGGAGAATGTGTGGAAGTGGGGCGACAAGGAGGCCATCGTGCGGGAGGACGTCGCCCTCCGCGTGTTCCGGCATGGAGCGCTTGGCCGGTTCGTCGACGTCGAAGTGCGGCTGACGGCGCTTGCCGACGGTGTGGCGATCGGCGGTCGGCCGCACGGCGGGTACGGCGGCTTTGGGATGCGCGCGGCGCCGGTGGAGAACCAAGTCATTACCTCCCACACCGACGACGAGGCGGTCAATCCGCGTCGCTCCTGGCTTGACTACTCCGGCGTGTTCGCCGGCGGCAAGGGCACTGCGGGCGTCGCGATCTTCGAGCACCCGACCAATCCCGGCTATCCCAACACGTTGTTGCAGTACCCGTCGCTGAATTACGTCATGCCGGCGTTCCCCGGCGAGCGCGAAGTGCCGCTCTCGAAAGACACGCCGCTGGTGCTCCGACATCGCCTGTGGATCCATGCAGGCAACGCCGACGAGACCACGTTGGCGAATGTGTGGGCGGCTTACGGGCAGCCGCCGACGGTCGTTTTCGTCCCGTAGTTGCGCGCCGGTGAATGCTCTCACCGGCGGCGAACGAATCCAAGCTGCAGATCGGAGGTTCTCATGTCCACCAATGCAAGGCCTTCCCGTCGTGAGTTCATCGAGAAAGCCGCCACCCTCGGCGCAATCGGCCTTTCCGGCCCGCGCTTGGCGCAGGCGCAACCGGCAAAGCAACCAGGCCCCAACGACCGAATGCACCTTGGCATCATCGGCTGCGGCGGCATGGGGCGGGGCAACCTGCGGAACTGCGTCATGCACCCGGACGTGGTGCTGACCGGCGCCTGCGACATCTGGAGGGATCGGCTCGATCCAGTGGTGGCCGAGTTCAAAGAAAGCTGCAAGCCCTACCACGACTTCCGTGAGATGCTCCAGCAGCCCGATATCGACGCGGTCATCATCGGCACCCCGCCGCATTGGCACTGCTTGCAGGCCATTGCCGCGGCGGAGGCGAAGAAGGACCTCTACGTCCAGAAGCCCATGACACTCTACGTGGGCGAGAGCCTCGCGTTGCGCAACGCGGTGCGGAAGCACGAAGTCATCTGCCAAGTCGGCACGCAAATTCACGCGTCGGAGAACTACCGGCGTGTGGTGGAGTTCCTGCAGGCGGGGCTGTTGGGCGAGATCGGCGTCGTGCGGACGTTCCACGTCCTGAACCAGTGGCCGGACGGTGTCGGGCACGACCCGAACACCACGCCGCCGGAAGGGCTGGACTGGGACCTGTGGTGCGGGCCGGCGGAGAAGTGCGCCTACAACAGGTTCCTGGCGCTCAGCGCCTACCATCACGGCTCCTGGATGCGCTACAGCGGTGGCTGGACGCCCGGCATGGCGCCGCACATCATCGACCTGCCGATCTGGGCGCTGGACCTGAAGTACCCGGTCGAGACGTTCAGCTCGGGCGGCCGCTACTTCCTGAAGGACGACGGCGACGCCTACGACAATCACGAGATCCTCTGGAAGTACCCCAATCTGACGCTGCATTGGTTCACCTCCCTGACCAACAGCTACGGATTCGACTTCCAGGGCGACCCCGGCACGCGGCGGCGGCTGGGCACCTACTTCCACGGCTCCAAGGGCACCCTGTACGCCGACTACGGCACGTACAAGATCATCAGCGAAGGCGACCGGATGAACGGCGTCCTGCCTCCGCCGGCCTCCATTCCCCGCTCTCCCGGACACGAGCGCGAGTGGCTGGACTGCGTCAAGTCCCGCCTGCAGCCAAGCTGCAACCCCAACTACCACGTCCGGGTCGATGTACCCGTCTGCCTCAGCTTGCTGTCCTACCAACTCGGTCGCTCCATCCACTTCGCCCCCACCGCCGAGAAGATCCTCGGCGACCCAGAAGCCGCTCGGCTGTCGGTGCCGGAGTACCGAGACCCGTGGAAGTTCCCGGCAGAGTATCTGCCGGCGTAACGCAGGGGAGCGCTAGGAGGGGCGCCGGGGAAGGTGGTTTGCGCACATGGCACCACTGCAGTATGCTGTGCAGAAGCTGGTAGGCTGAGATGATCGCCTCGTTCCGGGACAGAGCGACCGAAGACCTGTACCACCAGAGACCGTCGAAGTTGGTGCGCCGCATTCCTGGCGACGTCCAGCGTGCCGCTCGCCGCAAGCTGGACCTGATCGAGTTCGCTCACGAACTCGGCGATCTTGCTTCACCTCCCGGCAACCGTTTGGAGGCGCTCAGAGGCAAGTTGGTGGGCCACCACAGCATTCGCGTCAACGATCAGTGGCGCATAGCCTTTCGCTGGCAGGAGGGTGCGGCGCACGAGGTATCACTGGTTGACTACCATTGAGATGAGAGGTGTGACACATGATCCCGGAGAACCGCCTGCCCACCTCCCCCGGTGAAATCCTCTTGGAGGAGTTCCTGAAGCCGCTGGGGATCACGCAGACTATGCTCGCTACCCACTTGAGCATTCCCGTCCGCCGCGTCAATGACATCGTCAAAGGGAAGCGCGCGGTGAGCCTGGAGACGGCTCAACTCCTGGCCGGTGCCTTCCGCACGACGCCCCAGTTCTGGATGAACGCCCAGACCGCACATGACCTGGCAACTCACAGGATCGAGGTTGAGGTCGAGCCACTCGTCAAAGTTGCGTGATCGCCGTCGGCCGACAAGGGCGCGTACCGCGTCACGAGGACCGAAGGCTACCCGTAGAGCAAGCTCGCTGACACCTCCCCCCACCACTCGGTCTCACCTACCTCCGCCAGCCTCGCCAGCCCCGCCGCCGTCAGCCCTGACTCGATCTCTCCACGAAGCGCCGGCCCGCCGCTGAGAATGTCGATGGGCATCTTCTCGTGCTCGTATTCGTAAGGCGGCTGCAGCCACTGGAAGTCCTTCGGCCAGAGCTGCCGGACGCTGGCGAGCAAAGCCGCTGCGGTTCGGTACGGCCGGAACGTGGCTTCGTCCAGCACGTGCAGGAACACGCCGCCGCACTGCCGGTCGCACCACTTCTGGAACGTCGGGGTGAACGTGATCGGCCGGAACACGACTCCCGGCAAGGGCCACTCGGCGAGGGCGTCGACGAGTGCGAACGGGTCTACAAACGGCGCGCCGACCGTCTCGAACGGCGTGGTGGTCCCACGGCCCTCGGACAGATTCGTTCCCTCGATCAGCACCATGCCGGGGTACACCTGAACGCCCTCGATCCTCGGCAAGTTTGGGGACGACGGAATCCACCGCCGCCCCGTGTCTGCCCACGTCATCTCGCGCCGCCACCCGTTCACTGGCACGACGTGCAGCTCGGCTCCGATCCCCATGCTGACATTGAGGTACTGTGCCATCTCCCCGAGGGTCAGCCCGTGGCGCATCGGCACCGGTGCCCGGCCAATGAAGCTGGCGTACGCCGGGTCGAGCCGTGGTCCCTCGACGAGGCAGCCGCCAACGGGGTTCGGCCGGTCGAGGACCACGACCGCAACGCCTGCCGCCGCGCACGCCTCCAGGCAGTGAGATACCGTCCAGATGTACGTATAGACGCGCGTGCCGACGTCCTGCAAATCCACCACGAGGCAGTCGAGTCCCGCCAGCATATCCGGCGTCGGCTTTCGGTTTTCGGCGTAGAGGCTGTACACCGGGATGCCCAGCCGCGGGTGCCGCCCGTGCGGCGTCTCGATCATGTTGTCCTGGTCCTGGCTCCACAGGCCGTGTTGAGGCGAGAAGAGCGCGGTCAACTGACCGGAGAACGCCTTGTCGAGGCGGTCGTGGGCGTAGCGGAACTCGCGGTCGACCGACGCCTGATTGCAGAGCAGCCCGAAGCGTGCGCCGTGCAGAACGTCGGGTGGGTTCGCGAGGCAGTTCTCCAAACCAAGGGTCATGGGTCACTCCGGCTGAGGTGATCTTGCAGAGCGTAAACGCGCTTACGCTCTGCAAGAACCGGCGCTCACGTCAGGGCAGCCAACCTCGACCCGCCCTCGTCACTCCTCCCGCCCATACGCCCTGGCAACTGCACTCCGCGGGTCGAACATCTCCTCAATGGGCCCAAGCTGCTTCTCCAGCGCACACGGCGGCTCGTAGGTGTCGAGGTTCTCGCCCCGGGCGAAGCCGGTGGCCAGCTCGACGTAGTACAGGAAGTTGCGGAGGGGGACGTCGGGTGGGACGCCGTGGTCAACGTGAGGGATGAAGCCGCCGTGCTTCCAGGCTGTGCGGTAGCGCTTCGCGACCTCGGCGCGGAGTTGCTTGCGGCCGAACCGCAGTTCGCGCTTGTCAATGCCGCCGTGGATGAAGAGCGCGGGGTACTTGGTCTGCATCTCCTCGGGGTTGTTGTGGGCGGCGATCTCGATGGGCTGGATGCCATCGAGCACGTCGGGATACATTGCTTCGAGGATCTGGCTGTTGTGGCCGTCGGAATCCATGACCACCGATTCGACCCCGTTGTCCTTGCACAGCTTGTAGAGCTTCCGGTAGCGCGGCACCATGAACTCCCGCATCTGCGCCGGTGAGAGCATGGACTGCGTCTTGTACGCCATGTCCTCGTTCAGGATCAGTTCGTCGACCTTGACATGCTTGAGCGGTTCCTTGAGCAGCTCGATCAGGAACCAAGTCCAGAATTCGAACATCTCGTGGACCAGGTTGGGCTGATCGTGGACCATCATCGACAGCCCCTCGAACCCGCACCAGTCGCGCGTCCGCCAGTACAGACCCGGAACTGTCACGCGGACGGGCACGTCGGCCGTGTTGCACGCCTCTACGTGATCGCGCCAACTCGATCCCGGCACCGGGTCGCCGGCAGCGTCGACGTTCGCCGTCCGCTCGGGTGCGTGCGGATCGAAGCGCTTCTGCATCGCCTCGAAGTCTGCCTTGTTCTTGACTGGGAACTCGAGGTACTTCCGGGTGGCGAATCCCTCTGTCGGCTGGACGACGGCATCGAGTCGCGTGACGCCCCACGAGTCGATCCAGACCCGCTTGTTCCCCTCGACCGAGAGTGTCTTCTCCTCGAACGTCGGGATCCAGCCAGCGTCCAGCTTGCCGATCCCGCAGCCGACGTCTTCGCCGACGAAGCCGTTCCAGTTGCGCTGCTGCTCCTCAGACAGCCCCTGCTTGCGCCACGCCGCAAACGTGGATGCCCGCGGGCCGCCAAAGGTGAGGTAGAGGCAGTCGGGCCGTTCGCCATGGATGGCGGCCCGGAACCGTTCTCGTGGGGTCATTGGGTGTGTCCTTCTCGGATGGGTGCCAAGTGCCATGTGTCAAGTGTCACCTCAACCGCGCCATCCTCAACCGCCTCGGGCGTCCTGTCGGGGAGCGGGAGGGCGCGTCACAGCTTCCTGCCGTCGCGGCCGCCGCCGCTCCCCTGGTAGGGTGTGCCCGGGTCCCAGCCGTTGGCCGCGGGTGGCTCAAAGGACTTCAGCGGCAGCGTCACCAGGCACCGGTGCCGGTGGGACAGGTAGGCAGCCTCGACCACTTCGAGCGCGCGCAGGGAGCTGTCGGCGACAGTGTAGTCGGGGGCGTTGGCGTCGATGTGGGCAGCCATGTTGTCCAAGTGTGCGCGATGGCCGACGGTCGGGTTCTGCTGGGGCTGGATCAGCTCACCGGTCGGGTGCTGCTCGTTGACGAGAATGTAGGCGTTCTCGAACGCCCAGAACTCTACGTGCCCCTTGGTTCCGATGATCCGGAACATCATCGACTTGCCTTCGCGCTTGGTCGTCACGAAGTCGCCCGTCTGCATCACGCACCGAATCCCGCCTTGGGTCTGGACGTAGGTGACCGCGACGGTCTCGACTTGGATCCCGTCGCGGTACGTGCGCGTGGAGGTATCGCACGCGCAGAGCACGTCGGCTACGGGGTCGTCGCCGACCAGCGTCACGAAGAAGTTGAGCCAGTGGATGCCCGCGTTCATCACGTCCCACTTGTCGCACTCGATCTCAACCAGGGCCAACTCGCCGATCTCGCCGGCGCGCACGCGCTGCACGATCTCGCGCACGTGGGCACTCACCAGCAAGCCGTGCGGTACCGCCATTGGCAGCCCCTTCGCCTTGATGCTGTCCACGATCACTTGACCGTCGGCGTGGAAACTCG
>PEVN01000559.1:12501-13082 GCA_002779825.1 Armatimonadetes bacterium CG06_land_8_20_14_3_00_66_21
TGCAATGGCAGTCAGTTCGAACCGCTCGGAGGCTGCAGCGGCATGGACGCTTCCCATGCCGCCCATGCCGACGCCGACAACGCTGAGGCTGTAGGTATTCATGAGTGAAGAGGCTCCCAAAGGTCCGCAACGGTTCGGACCGGTCTGCTCAGCGGCCGCCCGAGGCAGATCCACTGGCCGCTCACCTCATTCGACTCTGACCCTCAGACCCCTGCACCGCAGGAGTTCGCTTCGTCCCAGCGAACCAAGTACGTGTTCACTGCCGCTCTCCTCTGGAGCCCTCGCCATGGGATTCGAGATCAACATCGACTACGCGCCCCAGCGGATGGAAGTCAGTCGGCAGCGGCTGGAGGCGCGGGGCGCGTTCCGGCATGTAGACCGCGTGCCGGTGCTGTACTGCGTTGTCCCCCGGTACTTCGCGCCGCTGTTCGACCTGCCGTATCTCGACTTCTTCAAGGATGCCGAGGCCCAGTACTACTATCAGCTCCAGTTCGCCAAGTACCGGATCGAGAACCTCCCCGAGGACTACTGCACCGGGCCGGTGGTCCATGTCCATCCGTACTTCGACAATGTCATCCCCC
>PEVN01000462.1 GCA_002779825.1 Armatimonadetes bacterium CG06_land_8_20_14_3_00_66_21
CGCCCGGCCGGATGGTGGCGATCATGTCGCAAATGGCTTGCTTGTTCTCCGCCTTCTGTAGGGGAACAACGGCCCGCGCGACGCTGTCGGTGGCGATAACGCCGATACTGTCAATCCGGCTGAGCAGCTTGGCGGTGGCGCACGCCGCCTCGTTGGCCAGCAGGTACTTCGCGACACCGTTCTCGAGGCAGCCCATGCTGCCCGACTTGTCGATGGCGATGACCACCGCAGTGCGCTGCGACAGGCGCTTGTGCTTGACTTCCATCTTCACCGGCAGGGCGTCCTCCACCGGCGTGTCGAAGTAGCCGCCCATGGCGAAGCTGTCGTGTCCGCCGATCATCACCAGCCCGATGCCGGCGTCGCGCACCGCCGACTTGAGCATCCGCATCTGCGCCTCGGAAAGCACCGGCGCCGGGATGTCGCTCAGGATGACCGCGTCGTGTTGTTGCAGTTCCAGTAGCGACTCTGGTAGTGTCGCCCCGAGGCACACCTCGACGTCCACGCCCTGCGCGCGAAGCGCCTTCGCCAGGATCGGCGCCTGCTGCGGATCGCCTTCGGCGTAGAGCACTTTGGACTTGCCCTTCACCAGCGTGAAGCCCGCCGCCTGGTTGTTCTCTGCCGACTCATCCCTGATCGGCTCGACAATCGCCTGCACCTCGTGGAACCCCGCCGACCCGAACGAGGTGGTCATCGTGAAGATGTTCTTGCCTTTCTGCAGGGACACGCGCCGGTGCTTGATCCGGCGCCCTTCGGTCACGAGGTGCAGTTCGGCGTCGGTGGCGAGCTGGCTATCCACCGTCACCCGAACTTCGACCGGCTCGCCTTCCTTCACCTGGCCCGACACGTCGAGCGACTCGACGAATGCCTCCCCGGTCACCGTGCTCTTCAGCGGCACGGTGTCGACGGCGACACCGGCTTCTCTCGCCGCCAGCGCCTCCGAGCGCACATCGCCCTCGTTCTCGTTGCCATCGCTCAGCAGCACCACCCGCCGCGCACCGCCCGCCGGCAACGCAGCGACTGCCAGCCGAAGCGCGTTACCCAAGTCGGTGAACCCGTCCTGCTGGACCGGCGACACCGTCACCTTCACAACGGCGTCGCTCAGCGGCGCAGACAGCTCCGCCTGCCCAGCCGCCAAGACCACTCCCGCACTCGCCTTCGCCGGCTTGGCGTTCAGAGCCGCCTGGACAAACCGCGCGGCAACTGCCCGCTGCTCCGGCAGAACGCTTCGCGACGTGTCCACTACAAACAGCACCGACAACCGCTTGTCGCGCTTGCCCAAGTGCAGGTCCGCAGCCGCCAACACCAGCAGCGTCGCCACAATCGCCCGAAGCGCCAACGCCAGCCACCACCGCGCCCGGCTCAAGCCCGCATAGCTCCCGCGCGCCAGCAGCGCCAGCGCGGTGAGCATCACCGGCAGGAGCAGCAGCAGGTAGGGTCTGGTGCAGTAGGCGGCCATGGACTTAGGGCGTTTTCACCACGGAGTCACGGAGGGCACGGAGAAGGGTATTGGGGATTGTGCTTGGGCTTGGGTCTCCTTTTCGGAACGCGCTCTTGACTGCCGGACAGGAGTTCCTCAGTGCACCTTGCAGATCCATACCCGGGACCTTCTCCCCGTGCTCTCCGTGTCTCCGTGGTGTAATGAGTCGCACGTCTCACGGTCTCCGGTGGTACAGCCACCACTCTCCGGTCAAGATTGCCAGCGCGGCGAGGAGAAACCAGAGCGCCAGCTCGCTCTTCACCAATGCCGGCGACAGGTGCTGCTTCACTTCTTGATGGGCGAAGCGGAGGCTGTCGCCGGGGCGGAGGTTGGTCTCGGCCTCGTCCAGCAGGTTGGCGGCGATGTCGAGGGAGCCGTCCTCTCGTTTCACGTGGTAGACGCCGACGCGCAGAGGGCACAGGACTGCCGCCCGGCTTGCGTCGGTCAGCGTCCGGTGCGAGCCCTCGGGGTAGTCGGCCGTCACCTCTCCATTGGTGGCGACCACAGTGCCCGTCGAGACGGTCCGCGTCAACGAAGACGCCCGCTGCATGCCGCCGCTGAGCCAGTTCAGGGCGTTGGCGATGAAGATGGGGAAATCAGCTCGGACGGGGAGGTCGCTGTCAGTCAGTTCGAACGCCAGTGCCAGGCTTCGGTGTTCTCCGGTCTGCTGCGCGGCGACCAGCGCCCCCGTTCGGGTCTCGACCAACGCCTTTGCTCCGGGGCCGAGCCGGCCGGGTCGCGCCTTGGCGAAGTGCACCCGCGGCCAGTCCACGAACTGGTTGACGGGGTGCTCCTTGAGGGCGTCGACGACGGCCGGATCTTCCACCTCCGCGCCCAGTCGCAGCGGAGACCGTTCGCCGCTGGGCTTCGCGACGAACAGGTAGTTGCCAGGCGGCAGCTCGGGTGGCGCGCACTTGTCCAGCACGGCCACGTCGAACTGGAGCGCGCCGTCGAAGTCGGCCGGTGCCACGCGCTCCACCGACACCCCGGGGTCGATAGGGAGTGCCTGCTCCAGGAACAAGTTCCCCGCCGACACCACCAGCACGCGCAGCGCCTTCCCGCTGCCGAGGAAGACGTAGGCGTCGTTGTCCACGTCGAGGTCATCCCGCTCCCGAATGTGCGCGCGAAGCAGCCCCGACTGCACGGGCACATCCTGGAGGAGGAGCGGCTTGCTTCCGCCCGCAAGGACGGAGACCTCGCGCGCGTCCACCAGCCGCGGGCCCTGGTGGAACTCCAGCGTCACCGTGTGTGCGACCGAGTCGGCGTTCTGCAGTTGGCAGTACACCAGCGGGACCCGCCCCCGTTCCGGGCTGGGCCGCGCCGACAGCGCGGTGAGCCCCACGTTCCGCGCGCGTGTGCCGACGCGGACCAGCGTGGGATCCAGCTTCCCCAGGCGCACCTCCTCCACTTCAGCCGAGGCTGCATCGGTGACGAACACCGCCGCGGCCTCCTTCCCGGCCGCGAGCGCGCCGGCAACAGCGGCTCCGTCCTTGAGGTTGCCGTGTGTGTCCTCAGCCGCCACCCCTGCAAGCGCCGCCCGGAGCGTCTGTCTGTTGGCGGTCAGTGAACAAGCTGTCCGCGCCCGCTGACCCACCACCACCAACGCCATCTGGTCGCCCGGCCCCAGGTGGTCGATCATTCTCCGCACAACGGCGCGCGCCCCTTCGAACCGGTTGGGCTTCACATCGGTCGCCTGCATCGACGCTGAGGCGTCCAACACCACAACCGTTCGCTTCCCGCCCATCCCCGGAACCAGCTTGTACGGCCGAACCGCCGCCCCGACCAGCAACAACGCGACAACGATCTGCACGAACATCAGCAAGTTGCGCCGAAGCCTCTGGAACGGCGCATTGGCCTGATGGTCGTCCACGACCTGCCGCCACAACAGCACCGACGGAACCTGCACCGCCCGCCGCTTCAGCCGAAGCAAGTAGAGCACCACAATCGTCGGGACCGACAGTAGCCCAAGCAGCATCCACGGCGAGAGAATGCCCATCAGCGCAGCACCCCGGGTGCGGAATGCAGAATGAAGAATGCAGAATGCAGATTGGGTGCGTGCCCCGCGGCGCGAGCGTTGAGGCACGGGCTGGGAGGTCGGGCGCCGGTTGCTGTGCCTGCCGAACAGCGGGTCGGATGATCAACGAGGAAAGGGGGGCCCGGCAATCTGCAATCAGAGATCCGCAATCCAAAACCCAAAATCACCGCACCACCCCCCGCCGACGCAGCTTCAGCACCACGTCTTCCACCGCCTCAGAAGTTGCCACTCGCTGGTAGGCGATCTGCCTTCCCGAGCAGAAGGCCTCCACCCCCGACAGGAACTCGTCGAGAGTGCGCCGGTACAGGCGAAGGGACCGTTGCCCCATGGTGACCTCGCGCTCACCGCCGGTCTCCGCGTCGACCAGCTTCAGGTCGCCGCTCCACGGCGGCGCGAGTTCGGCATCATCGAGGACATGCAGAACCACGACTTCGCACTTGCTTCCCGCAAGGAAGCGGAGCGCGTCCTGATAGCCCCAGCGGTCCGATCCGTCCGACTTGTCTGACCGGTCGAGCAGGTCCGATATCGCCACAACGAGGCCGGGCTGCCGCACTGCTTGAGCGTAGTCCCGGAGCGAGCGGGTCAAGTCTGTCTGCCCGGCCGGCTGCCACTGCTCCATCCGTGCGAACATCCGCGGCGCAAAGGCGCGTCCGCGGTACGGCCCGATCACCTCCCCCAGCTCGGCCGAGAACGGCGTCACCCGCACCCGGTCGAAGCTCGTCAACGCCAGATACGCAAGCGCCGCTGCAAGCCGCTGCGCACACCGGAACTTGGTCACCTCCCCAAACGCCATCGACTCGCTCGCGTCGACCAAGAGGTGAACCGACAGGTCTTCCTCCTCGACGAACAACTTGATGAGCAGCCGATCCAGCCGCCCATACGCGTTCCAGTCCACATACCGCGGGTCGTCCCCCGGCACATAGTCCCGGAAGTCGGCAAACTCCACACTGCTCCCCCGCTTCGGACTCCGCTTCTCCCCCTGCACGTGCCCAGTAAACAGCCGCCGCGTCGCGAACGCAAGCTGGTCGAGCGTGCGGAGGAACTTGGGGTCGAGGAGGGTTTCGGGAGCTTGAGACATCTCACCACGGAGACACGGAGTGCGCGGAGAAGGGCAAACGAAGGCTACAGGACGCGGCAAATGATGCCTTTCGTCATCAGGGGCACGTTGAAGTTCATCAACAGTCCAACCCGACGCGTCGCCAGCCGGAGATACGTCAGCAACTGCGCCTCGTGGACTGGCGCGACCTCGTCAACCGACTTGACCTCAACCACCACACGGTCCTCAATGACCAAGTCCATGCGGTGCCCGCAGTCCAGCTTCACGCCTTTGTACTCCACCGGTAGCGCCACCTGTCGTTCGAACTGCAGGCCCCGCAAATCTAACTCGCGGCAAAGGCACTCTTCGTACGCCGATTCCAGCAACCCGGGCCCCAGGTGCCGATGGACCTCGATCGCAGCTCCTCGGACCGCTTGCGTCAGCTCTCCCTCCAACAATCCTCCTTCACCGCCCATCACCCGTCACTCCTCCCCCGCCCTTCTCCGCGCGCTCCGTGTCTCCGTGGTGGACAACCCCTCCAGCAGCCCTTCCACGATCTCGTCGGGCGCGACTCCCTCCGCTTGCCCCTCGAAGCTCAGGATCAGCCGGTGCCGCAGCGCGGGCTTGGCGAACGCGTGGATGTCCTCGAAGGCGACGTTGTATCGTTCATCCATCAGGGCCCGCACCTTGGCGCACAGGATCAGTGCCTGCGCCCCGCGGGGGCTGGCGCCGAAGGAGACGTATTGCTTCACCTGGTCGGTCGCCCCGTCGCCGCCGGGGTGCGTCGCGCACACCAGCCGCACTGCATAGTCGCGCACGTGCTCTGCGAGGGGCACCCGGCGCACCAGTGACCGCATCTCGAGCACGCGCCGGCCATCGAGTACCTGCTGGACGGCGGGCGTCTCTTGCGTGGTCGTTCGGTCGAGGATGACGCCCAGCGCTGCGGCCGAGGGCGAGGGCACGATCAGCTTCAGCAGGAACCGGTCGAGTTGCGCCTCAGGCAGCGGATACGTCCCCCCCATCTCTATTGGGTTCTGCGTCGCCAATACGCAGACGGGTTCTTCGAGCGTGCGGGCGACCCCGCCCACTGTGACCGAGTGCTCCTGCATCGCCTCCAACAGCGCCGACTGGGTCTTCGGCGTCGCCCGGTTGATCTCGTCGGCCAGGATGATGTTGGCAAATACCGGCCCCGCCTGAAACTGGAACGCCCGCCGGCCCGCCTCATCCTCCGACACCAGATTGGTCCCCGTGATGTCGGCCGGCATCAAATCGGGCGTGAACTGGATGCGGGAGAACCGGAGATCAGTGATCTGGCTAAGCGTGCGGACAAGGAGCGTCTTGCCCAGGCCGGGCACGCCCTCCAGCAAGACGTGTCCGCCGGCCATGAGCGCGGTGAGGGTGCCCTCGACCACCTCGTGTTGGCCGACGATGAGCTTGGCGAGTTCAGCCTGCATCGCCTGGAAGTCGCGCCGGAAACTGCTCGTCTGCTCTTGGATGTCCATCAGGTACCTCACACGCCGCGTCGCTTCGCCGTCCAGTGCCCTACAAACGCACCTGGGCGGGCAAGGTTCCGGGGCCTCTTCAGGCAGGCAGGGGAACGCTCCGTGCCCAGCCACCCGCAGAAGGGCCGGCGGTCGAGATTGGCGGGACGCGCAGCCATACCGACGCGGGCGACGGGCCCCGACGTATTCGCCCCGAGGAGCCCAATCCCCTACCCCGCGCCGCGCTCCCTCTGACCCGACTTCCTGGCCGGGCGGCGGCAGGGCGGGGTGGGCGGAGGGAATCATCGCCCCGAAGCATTGACAGCGGAGTGCGCCGTCCTCTATAATAGGCTTCTGCACGGCACGCCGACTTTCCGCCGTCTCCTGTGCAGACCCCTGGTGGGGATGTAGCTCAGTTGGGAGAGCGTCTGAATGGCATTCAGAAGGTCGGGGGTTCGACTCCCCCCATCTCCACCACCCACCACCTCCTCGCCCGGCCGCCTGCGCCTCGTGTCCTTTCCTCCGCCGCGCCTCGTTGATCGTCGCAACGCCGCCCCGTCGCTTTGCCCTCGACTCGACAGCATGTGTACCCAGCTCACCCTCAGTGCGTTCGGGGAGTGTCTCGGTTGATCAGCACTGCACCGAGGTACGTCTGGGTCGTCTGCGGAGCGATGCTCGCCTACGGATTGGCGGTCGCCGCCGGTCTCGTCGCCGGGCTTATCCGACTGGAAGCCGCTCCGCTGTGCGTCGCGCTGCTGTGTTTCGGAACGTGCCTTTGGTACACGAATGCCTATCTCGAGGTACGCGCCACTCCGTTCGGCTGGGGCCACCTCGCCAACGCCAGCGGCTGGGGGGCCGTGAGTCTTGCCTTCCTGGTGCCCAGAGGGCTGCATCTCCCGTTCTCGCTGTTGGCGGCCGCGCTCATCGCCGCCGGCGGGGTAGCCACGTGGCTCTCCGTTCGCGAACGGAGTCCGAACGAAGCCGGCGCCGGCGAATCGTGACCGACGCGGTCTGGGCCACCAACTGGCACCACCCGGCCGTCTCTGCTCAGTTGAGGATGGAGGGAATCGGCGTTGGCCGGGCTACTTGCTTGCGCTGGGCCTTGGTACAATCAGGGCAGCATTGCCACCCGTGGCCGCAGATTCCCGCTCGGAAGAGGGTCCGTCCTTGTTCCGGCGAATAGTGCCCCCCGCTTGCAGCCCACGGTGCGGCGCACCACTGCCCCTCTGCAAGGCACGCACGCGGCACTGCT
>PEVN01000222.1:0-5340 GCA_002779825.1 Armatimonadetes bacterium CG06_land_8_20_14_3_00_66_21
GAAGTGCAGCCGCGTGTCCGACCGGGGGATCATGTCCCACCCGCTGGCGTGGAACGCTACCGAGTCGATCCGGTCCCAGCCCTTCGGCTTCCGCGCCACGCTCAGCTTCGCCAGCGGCCACCAGAGCTCTCGCCAGCCCTGCCAGTCCAGAACGATCTTCTGGCTGTAGTAGTCTTCCTCGGGAGTCGCCTCGTTCTCCGAAACGATCCGGAGGAGGACCTCAGCGCCGTTCGCCACGTGCGAGTGCAGCCACAGACCCAAGTGAGTGTAACCGGTCCAGTCGCGCGGGATGGTCTGGTGGTTGTACACGACGGGGGTGGCCCTCGCGTTGGCCCACAGACCCGCCGAGTCACCGTCCTTGACCTGCTCTTTGCTGCGCTGCAGCCCTTTCCAGAACTCCACGTCCCGCTCGAAGTCGCTGACCACCTGTTCGTCGCCCGGCGACTCCTGCCACAGCCCGAAGTCGTCCAACTGGAGCACGGTGCCGGCAACGGGCTGCAGCTTGTGCCATTCTTCGCAGCGCAGCTCGAGGCAGTCGATAGCGTTCCAGCCAACCGGCTCTCTGACCGGCAGGAACTCACGCCGGAGGTCGTAGGTGAGCTTCTTCCACCCGGTCCAGTCCACGAGGAAGTAGCTATGGTAGTAGTCGATCCCGTCGGTGTTCTTATTCTCCGAGGGCAGCCGGATCATGATCCGCGCGTCCGTCGCCTCGAAGGAATGGCACCAGAAGCTGAGCCGGTTGCAGTTGGACCAGTCGCGGGGGATTGTCTCCAGCGTCAGGAAGCCGCCGCCCGGCCCAGCGTCCCACCGAAGGGAAGACCGCCCCGACTTCGCCAGCGTGGAGTCCAGTTGCGCGGAGCCCTTCCACAGCAGCATCCCGCCCTCGAAGTCGTCGAGGACGAAGGCGTCGTCTTCTGCCGCCGCACAGGCCAGCGGTTGCAGACAACACAGACAGAACGCGCCAACAACGGAGCGCGCCCATCGCGAACGCCGTGACTTGGTCTTGCAGCCGCCCATGGCTCAGTCCACTCGATACGAGGTCGCGGCCGCCATCAGGATCGGCATCGACCGAGACCTGCGCAGTCATCCATCAACGATGGCGTGTAGTATGCAGCAGGGAGGGGGGGGGGCGTCAAGGCCGGCCGGGCACTTTCTTGCGGCGGCTTTGTCGGGCGCGCCCGGTGCGCCCGGACAGAGCAGGAGTAGGGCTTGGACTCCGGCCGGGGCAAGTTCAATGCGTGCCGCGCCCCAGTCTTCCATCGGCTGTTCTCTGTGCTCACCGTGTCGCATTGGTTGGAGCCCCGAAAGGATGTGCGCTTGAGGCTCAAACTCGGAATCATCGGGTACGGCGGTCGTGCTTCCGGCATGGCGAAGAACCTCGGGGTGTTCGACATCCCCTATCGGGTGGCGGCAGTCGCCGACCCGCGGTGGGAGGAGATCAAGGGAGCTGGGGACGAGTTCCTCAAGGACGCCGTCTTCTACGAGAACGCCGACGACCTGCTGGCGCAGGAAGAGCTGGACGGCGTGATGGTCGGCACGCGGTGCTTCCTGCACACGGAGATGGCGTGCAAGGTGGCGACGCGAAACGTCCCGCTCTTCTTGGAGAAGCCCGTCGCGATTAGCTTCGAGCAAGTCGCCCGGCTGGACAAGGCGTTCCAGTCGTTCACGGCGCCCAGCGTGGTGTCGTTCCCGCTGCGGCTGTCGCCCATTGTGCTGACGGTGAAGGAGATGATCGAGGCGGGCGAGATCGGGCAGGTCGAGCACGCCGTGGCGTTCAACGACGTGCCGTACGCCGCTGTCTACTACACCAATTGGTACCGCAACTACGACGAAGTGGGCGGGCTGTTCCTGCAGAAGGCGACGCACGACCTCGACTACCTGTACTACCTCGTCGGCCACCGCCCGAAGTGGATCTGCGCGATGAAGGCCCAGCGCGTCTACGGCGGCGACAAGCCCTTCGACCTCAAGTGCAAGGACTGCGAGGAGCAGGACGCGTGTCCGGAGAGTCCATTCAACTGGTTCTACAAGGGGTTCCAGGGAAACAAGCTGGTGCAGGACGACAGCCGCCTGTGTATGTTCGCCGAGGGCATCAGGAACGAGGACCAGGGCAACTGCCTCGTCGAGTACGAGAACGGCGCCCAGGTCAGCTACACCCAGAACTTCTTCGCCCGGTTCAAGTCGGCTCAGCGCGGCGCCCGGCTGTACGGCTACAAGGGGACGATCTACTTCGACTGGTACAGGAACCAGATCCAGCTCTACAAGCACCAGTCGCCGGTGGTGAAGACCATCGACTTCACCGGCAACATGCCCCACTTCGGCGGTGACCGGGAGCTGTGCTTCGACTTCCTGCTGGCGATGAAGGAGGGCCGCCCGTCGCGCAGCCCAATCGAGGCCGGCATCCTGAGCGCGCTGACCTGCCTGTGGGCGCGGGAGTCGGCGGAGACGCGGAAGTTCTGTGAGATCGTGATGCCGCAGGGATGCAAGTAGCCGCAAAGAGGCGCAGGCGGCGCAAGGAGATCGAAGGCCGGGCGGCGAATACCGCCCACCGACCCTTCCAGGGCAACGGAGGACGGTCTCTGCAGGCTGACCGAGTCCAATATGAAAGCCGTCCGCCCGGAAGCGCTGAAGGCGATGGACGCAGGCGCTGCAGCGAGGGAGTGGGCACCCCTTCCCCGGACGGTTGACTGCCGGGTACGTCCGCCGTTAGACTGTGTAGGTGTGCACCGTACGTGGCGTTTGCCTTCGGGGGAGACGACGATGCTCGACCAGATCCGGCGGCTTGTCCGAAGAGGCGACTACGCCTTCTACAAGCACGCGCTTGTGGAAGCTGACAAAGACGGTGTGCACCCGAGAGATGCCGTCGGTGTGGTGTTCACTGGAACCGTCATCGAGAAGTACCCGGAACGGCACCGCTGTCTCATCCATGGACTGATGTCGGACGGCCTCCCGCTCCATGTTGTGTGCGACCTCGCCGAGGGGGGCTTCGTCTGGATTGTGACGGTCTACATTCCGCAGGATTGCGATTGGATAGCAGGCAAGACCAGAAGGTGATCCCGAATGCCCGAAGCGAGAAACCAGAAGTGCCCCGAGTGTGGTGGAACGGTCAGGCCGGGCCGAACCACCTTGACCTTTGAGCGGCTGGGGATCGAACTCGCCGTGGAGGCAGTCCCGGCGCGCATCTGTCAGGACTGTGCGGAGGAATTCGTGGACGGGCCCGTGGCGGTGCAGGTGAGCGACCTCGCCGACCGGCTCGCGGAAGACGCCGCCAAGGACATGCGTCGCCAGCTCCGGGTCCGGAGCCTGGCGCTTTCGCTGGCGTGAGATGACCCCTGTCTGCCTACTGACAACTGACCACCAGAACACACTGGAGACCCACTCATGTACACGCCCTCCTCCGAGCAGATCGCCAAAGCCTACGACCAAGCCAAGGAAGCCTACGCCCAACTCGGCGTGGACACCGAAGCCGCCATGAACACGCTCAGTGCGACGCCCATCTCGCTGCACTGCTGGCAGGGCGATGATGTGGGCGGGTTCGAGTCGCCGGGCTCCGAGATCGGCGCCGGCCTGGCGGCGACGGGCAACTACCCCGGCAAGGCACGGACGCCTGCAGAGCTGCGGCAGGATGCCGAGAAGGCGTTCAGCCTGATCCCCGGCAAGCACCGGTTCAACCTGCACGCCTTCTATTCCGACCTGCGCGGGCGGAAAGTCGAGCGCAACGAGCTGGAGCCGAAGCACTTCGAAGACTGGATCGTGTGGGCGGAACAGCAAGGACTGAAGCTGGACTTCAACCCGACGTACTTCAGCCATCCCAAGGCCGCCGACGGCTTCACGCTTTCCAGCGCCGACGAAGGCATCCGCAAGTTCTGGGTGGAGCACGGGATCTGCTGCCGGAAGATCGGCGAAGCCATGGGACGCGAGCTGGGCAGCCCCTGCGTGGTGAACGTGTGGATCCCCGACGGCTACAAAGACCTCCCCGCCGACCGCTGGGCGCCACGGGCACGACTCAAGCAGTCGCTGGACGAGATGTTCGCCGAAGACCTGAATCCGGAGCACATGCGCGATGCCATCGAGTGCAAGCTCTTCGGCATCGGCTCCGAGTCGTATGTAACCGGCTCCCACGAGTTCTACCTGGCCTACGGCGTCGCCAACCGGAAGATGATTACCCTCGACGCCGGCCACTTCCACCCGACCGAAGGTATCGCCGACAAGCTGTCGGCGGTCCTGACCTTCATGGACGAAGTCCTGCTCCATGTCAGCCGCGGCGTCCGCTGGGACAGCGACCACGTAGTCATCCTGAACGACGATCTCCGCCTGCTGGCCGAAGAGCTGGTCCGCGGCGGCGTCCTGGACCGAGTTCACCTCGGCCTCGACTTCTTCGACGCCAGCATCAACCGCCTCGCCGCCTGGGTCATCGGCACCCGGGCCATGCTGAAGTCGCTACTGCTGGCGCTTCTGCAGCCTACCCAGATGCTCAAGGACCTGGAGTTGAGCGGCGACTTCACCGCCCGTCTCGCCATCCAAGAGGACCTGAAGACCATGCCTGCCGGCGCAGTGTGGGACCGCTATTGCGAGCAGCAGGGAGTGCCGGCGGGGATGGGGTGGCTGGAGGAAGTGCGGGGGTATGAGGAGCGGGTGTTGGCGAGGAGATAGCCGGGAACCACGGCCGCCGCAGGCTACGGGAAAGACATGACAGCCCGACATGTGCTCAGTGCAATGGCAGAGGACTCGCTGCTTTAGGTGCCGACTCCATTGGGCTTCACTGTCCGTGCAACGAGAAGCTACTGGGAGTTGATCGTGACACACAAGCATCCGGTCATGCGCGACCGGTTGGCAGAGGTGAAGTTGACTCTCCGAGGTCCCTGCGAGATTCGCCGAAGTCGCAGTGATCCCACGGTGCACCTCTTCTACCGGTCAGACCGGCCGGGAAGGTGGACCGGTGTGGTGGCGAAGCGCCTCGATGGCGAGGGGTTCCTCGTCACGACGTACCCGGCGGACGCCATCAAGGAAGGTGAACGATTGTGGACCAAGTGAAGGTCGTCCATGACCGCACCGGCAACACCCTCACGATCTGGTTCGGCGACCCACTCGCGGAGTGCGTCTGCGAAGAGACGGGAGACGAACTGGTGTTGATGAAGGACCGTGCCGGGCAGGTCATCGGCTTTGAGAAGCTGAACTTCTCGCCGGTCAGGGCGCACGACGTGCGCGTCTCCTTCGAAACCCTGACCGCAGAGGGCGTTGCTATCGCCGCCGGCTGAGCGCCAAAGGCACCGAATGAGCCACCGTTTGTCCCTCGATCACTGCCGCGCTGTTGTCGACGCCAGCACCAACCGCCTCGCTATC
>PEVN01000222.1:5400-7197 GCA_002779825.1 Armatimonadetes bacterium CG06_land_8_20_14_3_00_66_21
GGTCGAGGCGATGCTGGGTCGGCCGACTGCTTATCCTGTCACGCCCCGGCCAAGCTGGCCAACCTCCAGGCCGAGTTGGCAACCACCAAGGCCAACCTGCATCGGATAGCGGCCCTGCTAAAAGACTCCATCCTGCCGGCCTTGAGCCAAGGGGGGGCGGGCCAGGCCTCGGACGTCATCGAGAACGCCTATGATGGCCAGTATGCCGCGTGCATGGACATTACCAAAACCATGATCAATGAACTGCGCCAGTCCTCGACCCTCATGCAGGATACCACGGTCAGGCAGTCAAATTTCTACACCCTCGCCTATACGGTGATCGGCTTCGTGATCCTCGTCGTGGTCATCATTGCGGCGTGGGCCTTGGTGCACATGATTGTTTCGACCATCAACACGGTCATCGCGGAACTCACCATGAGCGCCGACGAAATGGACGCCCAGTCGCATGGCACCTCGGATTCCTCCATGCAGGTGGCGGAAATGAGTTCGGAGATGGCGGCCTCCATCGAGGAGATCAGCTCCTCCTCCGAGGAGATCACCTCCATGATCCAGCGTAATGCCGACAACTCGCGCGAGGCCAATGTCCTAATGGAGCGGACCGCCCGGACCGGCACCGCCGCCAACCGGAAAATGACCGCGATGCTCACCAGCATGCACGACATCAAAAAGGATTCCGACGCGATTGCCGGCATCATCAAGGAGATCGAGGGGATTGCCTTTCAGACCAATCTGCTGGCCCTGAATGCCGCCGTGGAGGCGGCCCGGGCCGGCGAGCACGGCCAGGGCTTCGCGGTGGTGGCGGACGAGGTCCGCAACCTGGCCCAGCGCACCACTACCTCGGCCCACAACTCCAACGATCTCATTGAACGGGCCATTCAGCATGTCGATGAAGGCCTGGCCCAACTGGAGACGGTGGCCAAGGAGCTTGATGACGTAACCGGGGACACCCAGAAGGCCAACGCGCTGGTGGGGGAGATATCCATTGCCAGCCAGGAGCAGGCCCAGGGTATTACCCAGATCAACACGGGCATCTCCCATATGGACCAGGGCACCCAGCAACTGGCCGCCAATTCCGAGGAAACCGCCTCGTCATCCCAGGCCGTGCTGTCGCAGATCTCCCTCCTGCGGGAGAACATCATGGAACTGGCGGAGCTGGTGGAGGGCAAAAAATAGGTCAGGTAGCCCCGATCATCCGCCGGCAAGCTGGCCACCGAGGCCAACCCCCTTTGTGGGGCCGTTTTACTCCGATACCACGGCGCGCAGTCGCTCCCGCAGGAGCGTGAGGATTGTGGTGGTGCGGGCGACAGCTTGATCGTTGCCTTTCTGTTCATAATACATCAGGCTAAGTTCCTGCGACTCCAAGGCCAACCGGAGGGAACGGGCCTGGCTCTGGCGGCTGTCCCCTTGCCAACGCTCGATGCATTCCCGCGCCTGTTTTGCGTTCATTATTTCCATGGGAACTCGCCGTCGAAGGTAGTCCAGGCAAAAGGGTGATTTCGGCAATAAAACAGGAAAATGAAATTACCCGATTATGGCGATTCATGCCAGCGGGATCGCTGGTACTTTTTTCTTGACAATTGCCGTGCCCCCTCGTAGAGTCGTCGTTCAACAAAAAACATTGACTATGTGTTTAATTCTCACATTTTCCATAGTTAACATTTAAAGGAGACAAGATCATGTCAAAATTGGTCCCCGCCCATGGCGGAAAAGGTCTGGTTTGTTGCCTGCTGCATGGCAAGGAACGGGTAGCCGAGCAACAGAAAGCCGCTGGAATGAAGAAGATCAAAATCAGCCCTC
>PEVN01000351.1 GCA_002779825.1 Armatimonadetes bacterium CG06_land_8_20_14_3_00_66_21
GCTGCACCAGGCGCAGCACGGCCTCTCGGTCCTCAAGGAACGTGGGCAGACAGAAGACCAGGAGCTCGGCGTGGGAAGCCATCTCGACCAGCAGGCGATTGAGTGCCGTGTGGAGCGGCGCGGGAGTGCTGTCGAGGGGGCAGCCCACCAGAAGCGCCTCCGGGACGGCGACCCACTGTCCTTCCTCACCACGGCTGCGGAGACTGAGCCATCGAGGGATTCTCGGGTAGGTCTGGCCGGAGAGGTGCGCTTCCATCCCGGGATCGCGGTGCAGGATGGTCACAGCGACCGGCGGCTCCGAGGAGTGCGCCCCCGGCACCGGCAGACTTCCAGCCGGACGTACCGAGAGGATATGTTGCCCACGGTTCCGGCGTGCCGCTTTGACGCGACGGACCCCCGTCACCGAGAACCCACGCTGACCCAGCACCCGCAGGACCTGACCTGCCGCCATTTGGGACTGCTTCCCGTCGGGTGCCTCGACAGTGACCTCTGTGGGTCCCTCGCCTTCAGGAGGCCAGCCCTTCCCCTCCTCACCGCGATGAGCCTCGACCCTGAGCTCATCGATAAACCAGCGTCGGGCTTCTTCCGGCCAAATGTGGGTCAGCATCTGCTGAATCCGGTGGGCGTACGTGTGGTGCGCATACACGTATCGCTGTCCCTCCCGGGCGATCGTTTCGCGGCGCGCCTCCTCGTGCAAGTACCGGTCCATGAGCCCCGCCGTTTCTCCCGGACTCCGCGTGAGCGCCAGGTGCCGGCCGTCTTCGAAGAGGCTCTCCATGGCCACGGACCAGTCGTTGAGCTGGAACGCGCCGCACGCCAGCGTCTCGTAGGGCCGCATCGACGTCATCGTCGGGCTGGAGCGCTGTTCGTTCATGCCGAGGACGATCCGTGCCCGGGCGAGGTACTCGCGCAGCGGCCCCTGCGTGGGGCCTTTCCACAGTGATTCGTAGGGCGTGCGTCGCCACCAGTCGTAGCCCCAGATCTCCAACCGCCACCGACGGGACAAGAAGGGCAGCAGCACGTTCTGCTCTCCCACCATGCGGTCCGGTTCACCGGGGTAGTGGTTGCCGACGAAGATGGCGTCCAAGTCCCGAGGCAGGTACTCGCGGTAGTGGCAGGAGGGCGCGCAGGCCAGCCTGAGAACCGACACGTCGTCATGCCCGAGCGCTCGGTAGTCCTCAACGCGCTCGGCCGCAGTGGTGAACACGTGGTCAAAGCCCTCCGCACGGTCTTTGAAGGCGTCGAAGTGGTTGGGATCCTCGATGTTCCAGAACGCGGTGCGCACGTCCTTCCGCCGTGCGATCTCCAGGACCTCGGCCCAAGGCACATTGCGCTGCCAGTCGGCGAATGCCAGGAGCAGGCGTGGTTGTGCCTCCTCAACGGCAGCCCGTACCGTGTCGCCCGTCTCGGTTCCTTCCTCGAGGAACGCCAACCGATGGCCCAGTTGCTCGCAAGCGGGCCGCAGCAGGTGGTACAGGAACGCACTGCCAAGGGTCAGGATCTGCATTGTGTGGTCTGCCTCCTTCGAGAATACCGTACAGCGGGCAGCAGTGCTGGGGGAAGGTCTCCGCGAACTGGAGTGCTGGGCGAAGGTCTCCTGACCGAGCCCTGAGCCCGACCGCAGGTCTCCAAGACGCGGCAGTGGAGACCTCCGGTCAGGGGGTGCCCTTTGGGCCCGGCTCGGTCAGGAGACCTTCGCCCAGCGTTTTCCTCTTCTCGGTCCGGTGCTCCTCGACAAGCTGTGTCTCCACCAGGTCGCCGGACTCCGCGAGTTGGCAGCACAGTGCGTACTCGACCGCCAGGGCGTTCTGCGGAGCGCTCATGCCCCCACGCCTGCGCCATACGAAAGCACTGTCCTCCTCGCCCGCGCCGCCGCTCCCTTGCGTGGCGACGACAGCGACGGCCGCAACCTCCGGCGCTTCCTCGAGTCGCCAGGTTGCCCGGCATAGCGAGGTCGGCGATTCCTCCCACAGCCGTCGCCATCTGGTTGCGTACCGGCCCCGCGCCAGGGCCAGCAGCGAGTTGAAGGCGTCCACCTGGGAGGCCGCTGAGGGGACAGAGTGCACCCGCACGCGCGTATCCCCGCCGTCGCGCACAGTGGAGTCGTTCTCGTCCCCCCGGACAAGGAACTCCCAGGGGAGGGGCACGAAGTCCCGCAGCGTCTCCCGGCACGCTGTCAGCTCGTCAGGAGTAACGGTCTCATCGAGGATGACGGACAGACACGGCTCGGCCGGTGTGCCTGCCGCGGCCGCCGGCCCCCCCTCACCGACCTCCCACTGGCGGTGGGGGTATGCACCCCAGTCCGGCCAGGGTGCGTCGGCGAACACGTGCTGCAGATAGGCTTCGGTCTCCTGCCAGACCTCGCTGACCGTGAGGGGATCAAAGGGCAGGGGCGCGCCGTGCGCGACGGCGAAGTGGTGCAGATTGGCGGCCACAGCCTCGAGACCGCCCTTGGCGCGAAGCCCGGCGACTCCGTTCGCGACCCGCCAGCACTCTCCTTCGAGCAGCTCGGCAACCCAGCCTCCCTGGTTGAGGCAGCGAAGAGCGAGGTCTGCCTCTTCGCACCCGTAGCCGCTGTACCCCTCGTCGAAAGCGCCAAGCCTGTCCCACAGCCACCGCGGCACCGCGAACACGTGCCCGTGCCCCCATCGCGAGAGAGCGCGCAGTCGCGAGCTAATCGCTCCGTCGTCGGTCGACGGCGAGGTGCGCTGGCGGGGGAGGAGAAGACCCAGCGACGGGTTCCTCGCGAAGGCTTGCAGGATCGCCTCGCTCCAGCCCGTGCCGGCCACGCGGATCCCCGACTGGGCGAAAACCAAGGCGTCGCCCGTGGCCTTGGCGGCACCGGTGTTGAGAGCGCGCATGAACGTCCACCGGTCGGTCGAGAGCGGCTCCACCGTGACGCCTTGGAGCCCGTGCAGGTACTCGGTCGTGTCGCGATACTCCCCGCTGTCGACGCACACAATCTGGAGGTCCAGCTCACCGAAGGCGCACTGCAATGTCTCCAGTGTCTCGCGCGCCTCCGAGGCAGGCTCATGGAACAGCACCATCAGGCTGAGCTGCTGCCATTCCCGGCGTGTCGCCGCCGTCGGCAT
>PEVN01000183.1 GCA_002779825.1 Armatimonadetes bacterium CG06_land_8_20_14_3_00_66_21
GAGGTGCTCGTTGATCTCCGTCTGCAAGCGGTAGAGCGAGTAGCTTGCATACGGCTGGTCCTTGCGGGGAAGCAGCCCGCGGTCCTCGGCGTAGAGGATGAACAGCAGCCGGTAGAGCAGGAGCAGACAGTTCTCATGGACCAGTTTGATCGCGTCGGGGTCCTGCCGGTCGAGTTGGTTCGCCTGGCGCTCGAAGAACCCATTCATCAGCAGCCGGAGGGCGTCGTACACGCTGTCCTTGAGTCGGTCGCCGACCGCCGCCGCATAGTCCACACTTCCCTGGAACACGCGCTCCACAAACGACAGGCCGTCGGCGTCGGGGACGAACGCTTCCCGCCGGAAGAACAAGTGGAAGTACTTGAACGCCTCCGGGTCGTTCCGCGCGACGAGGTCGGCGAGGTCGACCTGATAGAAGATGCCGCCGGCACTGGATTTCTCGCGCTCATACAGCCGCCAGATCCGCCCGTTGGTCAGAATCCCCCAGCGCACCCGGGAGCGGTACAGGTAGTTGCAGACCTGCGCCGTGGGGTTCTCGTCCGCGCCGCGCTCCTTGTCCAGCGAAGCCGACCACTTCTTGGCGTCGCCGAGGCACGGCACGTCCCGCCAGTAGTCCATCGTCCCCAGCCGGGATTGCGCGGAGTCACGGTCAGCGGCGGTGCGGAAGAGGGCGTAATCCGGCTGCCGCTGCACGTCCAAGTTGGGGATGCGGACCTGCACCTTGTAGCAGTCCTGGCCCCAGAGGAGGCCCAGCACCGGCTGGATGAACTCCTGCTCCGTTTGCGCCTCATTCGTCCGCCTGGTGAACGAAGCCGCCCGCTTGCGATACAGCTCCCCGACGCCTTTCAGCGCAGCAGCCACCCCTGCGGCGTCTCGCCACGCTGGGAGTTCAGCGAGGCGGTTCTGAAGGAAATGGTCGGCGAACAGCCCGCGGTTATCGGACGGATCTCCGAGATCCAGACGCAGTTGGTGGACAGCTCCCACGAGCAACTCCTTTCGGAACGCGGTTACATCCTACACCCCTCAAGCGGGCGGGTGGTTCCGGGGCGTGCAAACGCGCAGCGTTTGAGGAGACCTGCCCCGAGCGCCGGTGCACGCGTTACGGCGCCGGCTTCAGTGTAACGCAGTCCACGCCGATGAGGATTCCTTTCGACTGGTCGCTCTTGCCGGCGACCTCGAAACGGAGCCGTGCTTGGCCCCGGGTCAGGTCGAAGGCGCCGAGGCGGGTCTGACCGCCCCACTCGACCGTGGGGGCGTAGGTGTCGAAGGTGCCCAAGTCCTTGTCGCCCAACCACAGGCGGACAAGGGCGTAGTCCCAGCTCTTGGTGAAGTAGACGGACAGTTCGTACTTGCCGTCTTTGGGCACGTCCAGGAGCCAGGTGAATGACGCGCCGACTTTGCTGGGGTGAAACCAGAGATGGTTGCCGCCGCTGAAGCGCGGACCCAACTCCTGGTCGGTGATGCTGCCCTCTTTGACGTCGGTCAGCTCGGCGGTCTCCCCCTCAATGGCATCTTCGACGACGAGGCGCTGCCAGCCGAGGTAGTCAAGGCCGAGCTCATACCCGTTGGCCCGGTCGTCTTTGCCGGTGCAGACGAAGCGGAACTTTGTCTTACCGTTCTGACCTTTGAGGGTCGTGAGCTTCACCCAGTCGTGCACCAGGTGCTTCTCTTCGTAGCCCTTGAGGCTGGCGGCGGGCTTGTCGTTGACGAACACGTCGTGGTCGCCGTACCGCGGGCCACGGGTCTGGCCGACGCTGACGCTCCAGTCGCCCGGAGGGATCGTCGCTTCCAGCTCTAGGGAGTCGCCCGTCTTCGCCGCCGGGAAGCGGAGCTGCTTTGCGCCGCTCCACATGACGTCGATGTCCTGCACCGGCTCGGGGCCGTTGCGCGTGAGTTCCGGCGCCTGCTCGGCCTCGACCACGTCGTTGAGCTGCCGCGCCGCGGCGAACTGCACACAGTCGAACACGGCGCTGCCGGCGGAGGTGAACCGGAGGGTCAGCTTGGGTCGCCCGGTGCCGAACACGCCGATGCCCACCTTCACTGAGTCTTTGGTGCCGTAGTCGGTCGGCGTGCTGCCCAGCTCCGTGTCGCCAGTTAGCAGCGCGAAGGCGGCTGGGTTGGTCACCTCGCGCGGCAGGAGAAAGAAGACGGTGTACGGGCCTTCGTGGATCAGGTCGGGCCCGCTGAAGGTGAGCGTGTCGCCGGGCTCTCTAACGCCGAGGTCGATTGCTTTGCCCTTCGAGAACTCGTAGTCCAGCGCCTCGTCGTCGAGTAGTCTGGCCCCGCGGGCCAGTTCGGGCGCGAAGACTTCCTCCGCTTCGACCACCGGCGGCTTCGGCACTCTTCCCCACGGTCGCCGCTGCTCGACAGGCACCGGCTTGAAGAAGTCCGTCCCGCCGGGCTGCTGGTACCAATAGGCGACGGAGGCGTAGTCGCGGGGTTGGGCCAGTGCCCACTCTCCTGACAGTAGGAGTACGGCTGCTACAACCATCCAGAGCGTTCGCGTGCTCATCGTGGGTCCACCTCGCGGGACGAGCGGTACGGTTCTGTCGGTTCGCCCACGGTGCGCGGGTTCCTTTCGCTCGGACCTGTCCAGCCCGTTCCGAGCGTCCCCTGCCCAAACCCGCCGACACGACACCGCCGGGCTCGCGGCTTGCAGAAAAGGAGACGCCGCGGCAGAAAGCCTGCCGCGGCGAATGGAGCAGTTCCCTAAGAGCTCAAGTCAGCGAAGCTGACCCAGACTCACAGGCGCCCTGCTCCCGGGGCGGGTGCGGTCTTCTTCATACACACCCACCTCCTTTCGCTGAGGCGAACACGCGCGCGGGACCTCACGGCCTACGGAGCGGCTCGCCTCCGTGCTCGCAACCGGTTGCGGCTGTGGGCGCCGGTGAAGCGCCGACGCGCACAGCCGGTTGGATAGGCTCAGTCGGCAGGTTTGGTAAGCACTACCGGGAAGTAGTGCCGCCTCGCGGCTTCCACAGAAGATCGCCTCCCAAGGAAGTCACCGAATGGAGTTCAGCCAATGCGCGCCACCCTCGGGATACTGATCGCCTTCGCCTCGCTCTCCGCCGCCACTGCCCAGAACCTGCTCACCAACGCCGACTTCGAAGGCAAGTTTGGCGACGACGGCATTGCCCAGGGCTGGGCGGACAACTCGTCGTGGGCGAACCTGGACGTGCGCTACGCTCCGGGGACCGGTGACCCGCACGGCGGCTCCGCGTGTCAGCGCGTGACGTGCTCGCGGCTCGACTACGGGGCGGTGCAGGTGATTCCGCAAGGCGGTGTGCCGCTGAAGCGCGGCGCGATCTACCGCGTCCGGGCGTGGCTCCGCGGAGAGGTTGGGTATGTCGCCGTACAGCTTCGGCAGGCGCCGGCACCGTATCGCGTGTATGTCGAAGAGGGATTGGTGGTGGGCGACCGCTGGCAGGAGGCGAGCTACTTCTGGACAGCCAACGCGGACGACCCACAGGGCAGGTTCATGCTGCGATTCGCGCGGGTGGGGACGCTCTGGATCGACGACCTGTCGGTGGAGGAGGTCTCCGCCGACGAAGCTGCCCGGGTCGCGCCGCCGGCAGAAACAGGCAACCTCCTACGGAACGGCAACTTCGCCCTCGGCCCCGCCAACTGGCTCGTCAATCACGGGTGCGACTACTGGCAGGAGGCGGCCGTCGCCGTCGAGGCGGACGGCGGGAACCCCTGTCTGAAATTCAGCGTGCCCGAAGGCATCGGCGCAACGCTCTCCAGCGAAGCCGCAGAGGTGGCGCCCGGGAGGCCCCTCTCGATCTCGTGCCGCGTCCGCGCAGAGGCGCCGACGCAGGTCCTGTTCACCTCCGGTTGCTGTGGCGCCCGGCCGACTGTGACCGACAAGTGGCAGGCGATCACCGCGACGGGGAAGAGCGGCTTCCAGCCGCGGGCGACAGACTACGTGCGGTTTGTGGTGACGGGGCCCGCCGTCCTGTGGATCGACGACGTCGCGTTGCGGCAGGACGGCGAAGCCGGCGGGAACGAGCGCTTCGAGGCGGCCCTGATCTCGGAGCGACATCCTCTGTCGCTCTACCACGACGGCGAGCAGCCGCGCCTCCGTCTGGCGACCTCCACGCCGGCAGGCAGCAAGCCGACAGTGGTCACTTGGCGGATTGAGGACTTCTGGGGAGCCGTGCGCTTGTCCGGCAAGTGGAGTCGCGGAACGGGCCGGCAGGAGAAGTTGGTTCCGGCAGACAAACTGGGCCGGGGCTGGTACCGGGCGACGGTCACTTGGGCCGATGACGGGCACGAGCGGCGGAACGAGTCGGCCTTCGTCATCCTGCCGCCGGCAGACCGGCGGAGCCCGGTGCAGGACTCGCCCTTCGGCGCCCACTTCGCCGTCGACCCCAGCGGGCTGGCGCTGGCGCGCGCCGTGGGTTGCCGCTGGCTTCGGCTTCACCCGCCCAACCACACCAAGTGGCGCGTCGTCGAGCCGGACAAGCAAGGCGAATGGAAGTGGCGCGCCGAGCCAATCCGGATCGCGCGGGCAGCCGGGCTGGCGCTGATCGGCTCCCTGGACCGATGTCCCGATTGGGCGTCCAGTGCGCCGCCGGGCACGCCCCCGGGCGGCTTCTACACCGGCATTGGCGCCTGGGTGCCCCGCGACTGGGCGGAGTGGGAGAACTACGTTGCCGAGACGGTTCGGCGCTACAGGAAGGAGATCCGCGTCTGGGAAGTCTGGAATGAACCCAACCTCGGCGACTGGCTGATCCCCCGCGCAGGGCAGACCCACGCGCAGGCGTATGTCGAACTGCTGCAGCACACCTACCCCGTCGTCAAGCGCGAAGACCCGACAGCCACGGTCATCGCCGGCGTCGTGGCGGGCGCCCTGACCGAGAAGTCACCGGCGCGGCAGTTCACGGAGGAGCTGATCGAGCGCGGCGGGCTGCAGCTCATGGACCAGTTCAGCTTCCACGACTATATCAACAAGTCGGTGGACGAAGGCTCCGAGCCAATCGAGGTGTGGCTGGCGCACCTCCGCAGCAAGCTGCGCGCGGCAGGCAGGGAACTCCCGATCCTCAACAGCGAAGGCGGCTACGCCAACCCCGGCACCAGCCTCACCTACCGGCCGTGCCCGCCCGACACCATTCCCTCCGACAAGATGGCCTGTTGGCTCGTCCGTCAGCATGTCAGCCAGTTGGCGCTTGGCGTGAAGCAGTTCTTCTTCTACAACTTCTTCCTCGACGGCTCTCCCGTCATCCGCGACTGGGAAGGGTTCGTGGAAGGCGACGGACAGCCACGCCCCAACGTAGCCGCCTATGCGACCATGACCTGGCTGCTCGACGGCGCGACCTTCGAGCGGACAGAGCGGCCAAGCGCGGACGCCTGGGTGCACCACTTCAATACCCCCCGCGGCCCCCTCGCAGTTGCCTGGACCCGCTCCGACACGGAAGCAGACCTCAGCTTCCCCGGCGCGGAAGGCGCCTGGGACCTGATGGGAGCAGAGAAGCCAGTCCCCGCCAGCGGCCGCTTTGACGTGACCGATGCCCCAGTATATGTGCGCCTGCCCACGAAGTAGGCGTAGCGCCCACGGTAGCGGCAGACGGCAAATCCAAAATCCGAAATGGCTCGGTCAGTCCGGCAGCGGCTTGATGCGCAGGTTGCGGAAGAACACCTTGCCCTTGGGGTCGTGCCCCTGAATGGCGAGCTGCCCGCTGGACAGGACGCGCTCTTTGCGTCGCTCGGAGCGCTCTGGGTTGGCCGGCTCCGTGTAGTCCACAATCGTCTCCCCGTTCACCTTCAGCACGATCCGCTTCCCTTGCACCAGGATGTCGTACTCGAACCACTCGTTGTCCTTGGTCTTCGTCTCGGTCACATCGACCACATCGAACAGACTGCCGGTCCGCCGCGGGTCGCTGTGTGAAGTGTCGATCTGCGCCTCATAGCCCTTCAGCAGTGCGCCCTTCTGCGGCTTCGTGTGGAAGAAGATCCCGGAGTTCGACCCCGGCGTCGTCATGACCTCGGCTTTCAGCTCGAAGTTCCTGAACTGCCCACCGTTGACCGGCCCTTCGTAGAGCAAGTGGTCCATCTCCGCTCCGCCCGCAACGAGCTTCCCGTCTTCCCCCTTGAAGCAATCGAGACTCGCGACCGGCTTCCAGCCCTTGAGGGACTTGCCGTCGAAGAGGCTGTACCAGCCGTCAGCGTCCGGCGCAGGCGCCTCGGCCGCGCAGAGGGTCGCGACGCCGAGAAGCGCGACGATCAGTAGCGTGCGGTTGGTCATTCAGGTCACCTCTGTGGGGAGTATCTACGTGCGGCCACGATTCTACCCGCGCTTGCCGGTGGTGGCGTGGGACGACTGCTCACGGGACCCCGACGCTCGGAAAAGCAGAGGCGTCAAGCCAGGACACCGCTGCACGCCAACAGGGGACTGCGTGAAAGCGAATCGACAGCGGTTGCTCGACAGCCCTCGCACGGATATAATCACAACCGTAATTACAACCCCGGAGGAGACCCATGCACGTTAACGTCGTGCCGATCGGTAACTCGCGAGGCATCCGGCTCCCCAAGAGGATCCTCGACCAGTGTCAGATCACGGATGCGGTATCACTGGAAGTGGAGGACCGGAAGATCATCCTGGAGCCCCTCATCCGGAAGCCGCGCGATGGCTGGTCGGCGGCAGCCACTCGAATGCGCGAGTTGGGCGACGACGAATTGCTGTTGCCCGACGTGTTCGAGGAGGAGGCGGAGTGGGCATGAAGCAGTACGAGGTCTACATTGTAAACCTCGACCCAACCATCGGCTCGGAAATCAAGAAGACGCGACCGTGCCTGATTGTCTCGCCCAATGAGATGAACGCCAGCCTCCGCACCGTCCAGATCGCCCCGCTTACTACGACTATGCGGAAGTACCCCTGGCGAGTGGCGCTGAAGCTCAAAGGCACAGAGGGCATGGTCGCTCTGGACCAACTCCGCACAGTGGACAAGGCCCGGCTGGTACGCAAGACTGGAGAGGCCACGCCCTCCGTCGTCGTCCGCGTCAAAGCCGCCATTCGGGAAATGCTGGTGGAGTGACTCCGGGGCGGGAACGGGCGCAGGTGAACACGGGGTGCGCGGTGGCCAAGTGAGTACGCCAGACCTATACCCGCGAAGGTTAAGAACACACCGAAGTCCCGGTGCGACTTCGGCTCCGTCTGGGAGAATACCCTCTGTCCTACGTCTGCTGCACGCCTGC
>PEVN01000361.1:0-8706 GCA_002779825.1 Armatimonadetes bacterium CG06_land_8_20_14_3_00_66_21
TCCAGCACTTCGGCGACTTCGCGCTGAGGGTCGTCGTGCAGCCGCGCCAGGACGTACAGGTTCGGCCCCTGCGTGGAGTACTGGCCCGTCAGCGAATCGAAGTCCGTCCCGATCATCCCGTTGTGCGCGAAGTAGCGGAAGTCTTCCCCGAGCTTCCGGGCGATGAACAGCGGCAGGTTGTGCCCGTCCAGCATCCAGTTCGGCCGGAGAAACATCCGCGCCCCGGTTGCCCGCCAGCCGTCCCAGCGCGCCCGATTGTCCTTGAGGACCTCGTCGGTCCAGGGGAAGTACATCGGTGGCACGACCCCGAGGAGGACGCGCTCATTGAGCTTGACCTCGCACGGAGGATCCACGTAGTTCGCGTATGCGTACCCCATCACCACCGCGTTGGGATCGACCTTCTCCGCTTCCTTCTGGACGGCCAGGTAGTAGCGCGCGTACCGGTCGGACAGCGACCCCAGGTGCTTGTCCCAGCCCGCCTCGGCAGCGTCGAACGCCTTCTTAGCGTACTCGAGTCGGCTTTCCCAGGGCGCTTCGAGCGCGGGGTCCCGCACGTCCCACGAGAGGCAGCGGGGGCAGTTGCACTTGCCGGGGGTGTCGTTCTCGCTCACGTCGATGTAGGGGCGCTCCGGGGAGCGCGTCTGCTTCCAGTTCTCGACGACCGCCCGGTGGAAGGCCGGCTCAGACACGCACATGGAGATGAGGCTGGGCGCGGCGCCGTGGTACGTCGGGTCCGGTCGGCGCGTGCCATCAGGGAGCAGGTTGAAGTACTCGGGGTGATCGTCCTTGTGCCGGTCCCACCATTGGGTGTACGCGTGAGCCATGTCCATGTTGACGCCCAAAGCGAACCGGTGCCTGCGCAGCCACTTGCTTTGCTCCGAGAGGAACTTGCTGCGCACCTGGGGGGACGCCCAGCCCGCCTCGCCGGCGACCGTGTTGCCGCCGTCGCGCCACCGAGCGTGGACGAACGCCGGCTTCCCGGTCTGGTCCCACGAGTCGAGGAAGACGCTCGCCCGCTTCGGGATGACCTCACCCAACTCGCCGGGCCACAGCCACCTGACCCCGAGGTGCTTCTCCAGGAACTCGTACACGGCAAAGAGCGTGCCGACTCGCGTGCGGTTGTTGTGCAGGATCCAAGCCGGCGGCCCGTCGCTGTCGTCGCCGACGAGAAAGAACCGGTCGCCAATCAGCTTCAGGAGGAAGCCGTTGGGCGGCAGCGCGTCGGTGTCGAGACCCGCCTTCGCTGCAGCGCGGCACGCGCCGACGAAGAGGTGGGCGCCGGCCGCCTCCGCCGCCGATTCCTTGGCAATCGCCAACCTGGCGCCGGTGGCGCGCTCAAGATGGTACTGCAGCTCCTCCGCCGCGAACGCTGCCACCGGCAGCGGCTTGTCGGGCACCACGATCGTGGTGGTCGCGGTGCCGTTGCGGACCAAGTCCAGAGCGCACGCCGGCCAAGCCGTCGCGAGCGCGAAGGCTGTCAGTAACGGAAGCACAGCGGGACCTCGCCTGCGGCGCTGCCGCGAGGGACGTGCTGTCATGGCTTGGTGGTCTCCCTCCGTGGTCGCGGGGCACGGGAGTGGTGGAGCGATGGAGTAGTGGAGTGCTGGAGTAGTGGAGCAATGGAGTGGTGCTGGATGTCCCCAACACTCCACTCCTCCAGCACTCCATTACTCCATCACTCAAACCTCATCTCGTCCACTGCCACGGTCAGCCCCGGCTCGCAGCACGGGTCGAACCGCAGCAGCACGATCCGGCCGCGCCAGCGAGGGTGCTTGGACAGGTCTACCCGGTACTCGCGCGGCTGGTCCGAGTCGGCGAAGGTGAACCCGACGACGGCGTCACCCGAGAGCGCGCTTCCTTCCGCCGCCCAGAAGAGCTGGGCGTAGTTGGGCTTCTCGGTGCCGTCCTGGCAGCGCAGGCGGAGAACCAAATGGGTGAAGGACTCGGCACGGAAGTCCACCGCGCAGGTGAGCGTGGGGTCGTCGTGGATCGACTTCACCTGGAGCGCGCCTTCCCGCGTTTCCACAGCGCAGCCGCTGCCGGCCGTCCAGCCTTGCGAACCATCGTCGAACGTCCAGTGGGTGCGCGCTGCAGACATGTCGAAGCCGTAGGGCCCGAGGCCGACATCCTCGGGACTCAGGTTCTCCGGCCAAGCCCCGGGGGATCCCTGGCCGAAGACCCGTCGCACGGCCTCGTACATCCCGAAGCCGAACTCAGTGCACGGCTCCAGGTAGCTGCCCTCGCCCCACTCATTTGCCGGCCCGAGCACCAGGATCGGGAGCTTGTACTCCCGGCAGAAGTCGCGCCCTTGGCGCAGCCACTCTTCGAACAGGCTCACCGTCCGACCATGGACAATGGACCCGCGGTAGCCGTGCCAGGGACGGGAATCCCAGCCGCTGTCGACGACCGGGTAGTAGGCCAGTTGGGGATGTGCGTTGAGACCGGCCAGCCACTTGTACGGGGCCGTGCGGACCTGCCTTTCGTAGCTGCGCATCTGCTGGCTGGGGCAGTCGTGGTAGTCGAAGCCCGGCTCGTGGTAGGTCGTCCCACCGGAGTACCCCTCCGCCGCCAGCGTTGCCGCCCACTCCGGCGGGAAGTTGTTGTTGGCGCTGAGAAAGGCAATCCCCGCGTATCCCGCTTCGCGCGCCATCGTCTGGCACAGCTCCAACGCCTGCCGCACGCCGTCCGATCCGCCTAACGCCACGCGCAGTTTGTCCGGCGCGAAGAGGGCGACTACGGGCCGCCCGTCGATCCGGTAGTACGCCGGCAGCGAGAACACCTGGTTAATCCAGTATCGGGCGAGACGCCGCACGTCGTCGAGCGAATGCACGTCGCGGCTGCCGTGGTCGCACCAGAGCAGGAACAGCTTGAGCTGATCCCGGTAGCGCGCCTTGCGGTACGCTCGGAGCCAGTGGTCCAACGACAACTCGCCTTGGTTCCAGTACCAGTCCAGGATGAACCCGCTGATTCCGTTCTCCACCGCCCACTTGATCTGCCAGTCGACGCACTCGGGGTTGGCTTCGTCATACCAGTCGAGCAGCGGCTTGCGCTCCGGCGCCTCGCTGCGGATGGGAGTCCACTTGGAGGGCGAATCCCACCCGGGGAAGTAGAACATGAAGACGTCGAGAGCGGTATTGACGGGTCGCGGTTCGGGCACGTAGGGGGCCGGCGCAACGTTGCGACGCGGAAGGAACGTCAGGTCGGCAGTCACCAAAGCAGCCGTCTGCGCCTTCTCTCGGAGCACCACCGGGTACGAACCGGCCGCAGCCGCCTGGACTTCCCAAGTTACGCGGCTCCGTTCCCCCGGCTTGAGCGCCGGGATGTCTGCGGTCAGAGCGGCGCCGCCGGCGAGGACCAACCCGTCGGGGACAGCAAGGCACACCGTCGCTGGCGGTGAGACGTCTCCGCCGGTGTTCTCGACCACCGCCAGGAGCCTGCACGGGCGGCCGGCGCGGTTGTGGCCGTCCTCGAAGCCGAAGTAGCGCGCCGCCAGTTCGGCCGGCCCCGACGGCCCGTCCGCGAACGCCAGCGACACCACCTGAACGTGGTCTCGCATGACCAGTGGAATCTCGAGTCCGACCAGCGCGCCTCGCCTGCTCCAGATTGGGTCGCCCGCCAGTTGCAGGTTGTACGCGCGAGTCACGCCGTCCCCCCGCACCGGGAACGCCTGCCGGTCCCGCTGCCCGGTCGCCGCGTCGAACCAAAGCAGGGCGGGCACGCAGGCTTGCGTCGCCCGGATCCGGATTGCCGCCCAGCCGCCGGCGATCGGCTTCGCGTTTTCCAGCAGCGGGGACATGAAGACCTCGGAGTGCTCGGTCGGCTGCCAATCCGCCCACCGGGCATTGGCACCCGGTCCGCTGAAGATCCACGGCGGTGCTGTTGGCTGAGCGCCCGCTACTACCCACGGCCGGACGGCAATCCGGTCAATCTCAAACGTGCACCCCTCGCGGAACTGGTAGAAGTCCAGCCGCAGGGCCCGGAGCGGCCCCGACCGGCTCCATCCCGGGAACACGGCCAGATCAAGCCACTCCCCCGCTCGGGGTACATGGAACGTGACTTCCCCGACCTTGCCCTCGCCTTCCGGGAACCAGAACAACTGCGCGTTCCCTGTTGCACTCGCGCGCAACCGCACTTCGACCCAGTGTCCAGCCTCCGGGATCAGCGAGACGGGCTGAAGGAGGATGCCGGGGTCCCCACCGGTTGTAGACACCTTCAGCACGCCCTGATCGACTTCCAGCGGCCGCACGTCTCGGGTCGGACCCCAGCCTTCCGGTCCGGGCCCCTCGAACTCCCAGACGGGGCCCGGACCGCCCGGGACCACCGGCGCTGCCGAAAGGGACTGGGCGAAGGCGAGCAGTAGGAAAGCAAGCGGCATCTGGGTTCTCCGTCTCCTTCGAAAATGCGGATTGCACGGTGTAGGTAGCCCGAGGCGCCAAGCCGAGGGACGCCCCCCGCAGCGTCCCTCGGCTTGGCGCCTCGGGCTACGTTTTCCCTCGCCAGGGGGCAGCCTAGGCTGCATGAGTGATTCCTGTGAGAACAAGCTTCCGGTTCCCTGGAAGTTAGGCGCCAGCCGGTCCGTCAACGCACAGCGCAGCGCCGTCCGAACCGGCTTTCGCCTAACTTCCGGCACCCCCCGGTTTCGGCGGACGTAGTGCCCGACCAACGGGCAGGCATGCTGGGTTCTCCGTCTCCTCGGAATGGTCGTAAGGCGTCGTTGGGACGAGACATCCCGTTCGAGAGACCATCTTATCACAACCGCCTTCCCACACGCCAACCCCGGGGCGCGGCCCGCCGGGTGGCAGGTGGCGGCGAAAAGCGCGCAGAACTTGTGACCAACTCGAACCGCTGGCAGCCGTCAGCAGTTCCACGGATCGCCCGCTCGCGGTCCCTGACCGAGCGGCGGAAGGCATGCAGACAGCCGTGGCAAGGCATCGTGTCTTTGCGTTTGTGGTCGTAGCCGTTGCGGCACTCGGAGCCGTGGTTTATCGTCAGTGCCTGCTGGCGACGTCTGCTCGCTGGTTGCAGAGCCAACTCGCGGACTCCGCGCTGGTCCCGGAACCCCTGGGGGTGCCCCCGGCGGAGACGGCGTCCTTCGTCGCGCCGAACACCGACCCGGCCACGGTCATCCCCGCGACGCCGGCGCTGAACCGCGACCCCGACGGGACGCTCCTCTGGGAGGCGGAGTGGGCAAACCGCGTGACCGGTTCCTTCGCCTGCCTGCCCTCAGTGGGCGCCAGCGGCGGCGTGGCGCTGTGGGAGCGCGAGGGCACCGGGCGCAACAACGGGCTCGAGTACGTTCCGCCCAACAAGCCTAACGTCGCCCTCGGTCTGGCGGACTACTATCTCGACCTGCCGCGCGGCGGGTGGTACCGGCTGCTCATGCGCCTCTGGACCGCCGGCGCCTGTAGCAACTCCTGCTGGGTCGGCGTCGATACCGATACGAACCTGCAGTACTTCCCCGGCGGACTGAAGGGCCGCTTCGGCCAAGCGCACTACCACTGGCCCGAGCGGATGTGCTACCGCTGGCTCTGGATCGACGACGAGGGGTCCGTCTACCGGCTTGAGCGTGGTCCCCATCGGCTCCGGATCGACGTTCGGGAAGACGGAATCGGCATCGACCAGATCGCGCTGGTGCCGGTGGGGCGCTCCTGGCCCATCGGCACCCCGGCGTCGACGGTGCTGCCCGGCCGAGGGAAGTGGCCCGCGGACGTGCGGCTCTCCCCGGACACCCCTTCGACGCGCGCCAGCAACGTGGCGACGCCGTTCGATGGCTTCCTCGCAGTGGACAACCACTGCCTGACGCCCGACGCGGCGCCGGCGACGACCGGGTGGCTGTGGTTGCGCGCGAACGTTCCGGACCCGCAGCAACTGACGGTCAAGCTGACGTGCCCCGGAGCGACCCTCACCCCCACGCGTGCGCTTCGGTGTGGTCTCTCAGGCGCGACGCCGTTTGCTCGCGTGCCACTGAAGGTGACGTTCCCCGCGACGACGGAGCGGCGTGGCTTCGCTCTGGTTGCGACGATCACCAGCGCGGCTTGCCCAGGGCTGACGGTTGTGCGCTCGTGTCGCCTCGAGCGCCCGTTGGACTGGTGGGCAGTTGGACCACTCAGCCCCGAGCAAGCCGGCGCAGTCGAGGGGGCGCGCCTGGCGGCGACCACCGTCGACGTGACCCGGTCGCCGGTCCTTGCGCTGCCGGATCTGAAGTGGGTTCGCGTGAACGCACCGGAGCACTACGACGCCTTCGGTGCGGTGGACCTTGGTCGGCTGTTCGGCCCGCAAGAGCACCGCGTCGCGTACGTTGCCACGCAGATCCGCGTCAGAGCGTCCGGCCGCTACAGCCTCCTGGCAGCCAGCGACGATTCCCTGCGACTGCTCTGCGACGGCAAGACCCTGCTGGACCTCCAGCACTGGGCCCCGCTGACGGACGACGTGCGGAGGTACTCGATCGCCCTGGACAAGGGAGCACACCTGCTGGTGGCGCGCGTCACCCAGGAGACAAGCTGCTGGCAGATGCTGGTCCGGTTCGAAAACCCGAACGGGAATCCTACCGGGGAGGTCGTTGGACTGGTCATGACGCCGGACTGACACTGGGCGGGCTGCTGAGTAGTGGGCCGCGCGGAAACGTTCAGTCCCTCTCCCGTCGACTCCGGCCAGAGAACGGACGCCGCCGACAGGCTCGGAGCAGAGGCCCTTGTGCGCGCCGCGGTGGACGGGGACGCAGGTCACTGTCTGGCCCGTGCGTGCAGCTACCCTGTTGACACCGGCGCACGACGGACTCCACAGTGAAGGTGCCCCAGTCTCCCAAGGCCGCCCCCTCCCTTGGGCAGCACCAGAGTCGGGCACGTCAGGGGAGCGCCGGGCGGAGGTGCAGGGGCGAAGACATCGTGCAGCGTGCCGTGGTCCCCAACGGGCGCTACCGGCCTGCGGGCAGGGGCAGCTTCCCGAAGCGGAACTCGGGTCCCTTGGTCACCTTGTGCACGGGCAAGTGCAGCGTCAGCCTTTCGGCCCCTGCTTTGGGAACCGACGCGAACACCTATGTCGACACCTCGGAGGGGGTGCGATGCTCCGCCTCGGGCAGGATGTCGCCGCTCCGTTGCTCCAGTGCTTGGATCTCTCCACCCTTGCCATCCTCCGCTCGAAGTGGGGCACCCAATCGGTGATCGCTTGGCCCGTGTACACGCATGACGACAGCCAGTCTGTCGGGCGAGCTGCCCCCAATCTGTTTCGCGACCGGATCGAGTGCGATCCGGAGCAGCCCCACTCGCAGCCCCGTCCTGCTCGCCTGCTGTGCGGTCAAGGCAATCGCTTGATTGTCCTTCGGAACGGGGACATCGGAGAAGCTCAACTCGTCTTCTTTGCTCTCCCGCCAAGTGAATACCGTGAGTCCAATGGAGTCCAATGTCTCCTCGACGCCGAGCAGCGCGTGCTCCAAGAGAACCTCGTTCGGCCGCAGGTTCCGTCCGAGCACCTTGCGGACGAGGGCAGGTTGCGCTGTGGCAAAGCCGTTCCCATGGGCGCCATCGGGGGCAAACACGATACCTTCGGGCCGCGCGCCGTGCTCTCCGCTTGCGCCTCGGCGAGCCGCGGCAACGGGGCATTGTACTGCAGTGTCAACGCCGGTCGCAAGATCCCCAGATCACCGGCGCATGTTGGGGCGACGGGACCACCGCGAGGGTGGGTTGGTCCGTCGGGTTGAGCACCTCAGGCAACGCCTTCTTCCCCACCCACCCACTCAAGCAGAACGGTCTGTTCGACGAAGTTGATCTCGAGGCGGTAGTCCCTGAGTAGACCGGTGCCGAGGAGGATCTCCTCTCCGGGGACGAAGGTGGCAACCGAACGGACAGTGCGCCCATCGAAGGGGAAGTCCACGTAGTGCGCCTCCTCGACGACCGTCTGTCCGGCTGCCAGCGAAGACCGAACGTGACCCACGAATTCAGGGTTCACAAACGGCCGGAGACGAAGAGGTAACTCCACTCCGCCGTTGAACCCGGTGTCGATGGTCGCCCTCCATTGCCTGCCTCCCGCGTCCAGTGTTATCACCGGAACGCCATCGTCCGTCACTGACCCGAGGATCATCGGTGTCCCCCCTTGCGGAAGTAGTAGTCGTATCCTACCCGCACGAAGTACAGGGGAGTGAAGCGATTGTCTGCTTTCAGACGGTCAACGACCTCAAGGATCGAGGCGCCAAACCAGAGGCGACCGGTGTAGGGGTCGATCCCGACTGTCTCGCCCTTCCGACCCGAGACGTCGTGGGTGGTCTGGTACTCCCTCCAGATCCGCTCAGCACACTCAACGTCTTGACCGGTCATGGTGGCTTCAGGCAAGGTGGATCCCTCCTTTGCGTGGTCATTATAGCGGCTGGATTGGGGTCCGCGCAACTCGCTTCGGCTCCTGCTCTGCGGGCACGGGCTACCGCCCGTCGCCCCTCAGCCGCACACTGTCCCCTGCCGGCACGGTCACTTCCCGCGTCATCCCCCCGAACACCGGCGCGTGCTCCGGTGAGCGTAGCGTCGTGGCGATCGCCCCATCCGTCGGGTTGTGCACTTCCAGGAACGGCTTCCTCCCCTCAGCTTGGCCGTCGGCGACGAGGGTGAGCTTCACGTTCGGGTTGTCGCTCACGAAGACGTTGCCCACCCAGACCTCGTTGGCTCTCTCGATCGGTTCCTGGAAGTACGCGATTCCGTCGTGGACGGGGACAGGGCGGAA
>PEVN01000361.1:8728-8973 GCA_002779825.1 Armatimonadetes bacterium CG06_land_8_20_14_3_00_66_21
ACAGGGCGGAACCAGGGGCGATGATTGCTGTAGACGGCGCAGCAGCCGTTGTCCTGCAGACCGGTCACGCGAATCGGCAGGTCGATGATGAGCTGCTGCGGGCCGAGGGTGAATGCTGCCTCGCCATCCGTCGCCTGAGCGGTGAAGAAGAAGGTGGCGTCGGTCAGCTCGCCGGCTTTCATCTGGGCAGGATAGCCGTCTGCCGCGCCCACCAAGTTCAGGGCGCGGAGGTGGTGCTCCAGCGG
>PEVN01000203.1 GCA_002779825.1 Armatimonadetes bacterium CG06_land_8_20_14_3_00_66_21
GCCAACCTCAGCTTGGCCAACGCCTCACAGCATTTGCAGGTGCTCCGGGCAGCCCGCTTGCTGGAGGTCGAGCGAGAGGGACGGTTCGTGGTCTACGGCATAGCGGATGAAATGGTCTGCGACTTCTTCCGAGCTATGCGGACGCTGGCGGAGAGCCGGTTGGCTGAGGTCGAGCGGATCGCGCGCCGGTTCCTGGAAGGGCGCGACGACATGGAACCTGTGGACGGGGAGACGCTGCTCAAGCGCGCCCAGGAAGGCGCCGTGACGGTGCTGGATGTCCGCCCGGTGGAGGAGTACGAGGCCGGCCACCTCCCCGGCGCCCTCTCGATTCCGTTCGAAGAGCTGGAACAGCGGCTGGCTGAGTTACCGCGAGACCAGGAGATTGTCGCCTACTGCCGCGGCCCGTACTGCGTGCTCTCCGTGCAGGCAGTCGAGACCCTGCGGGCCAAGGGGTTCCGAGCTGTGCGCCTGACTGACGGTCCGCCCGACTGGCGCGCGCGAGGGCTGCCGCTGGAGGTGGCGGGAAGGGCGGCTTGGAAGGCCCCGAGCACGGACCGCGCGCCGCTGGGGTACGCGGTGGCGCCTGCTGTCAGTTACAGGGAGAGACGAACGTGAGCTACAGAGTAGTTGAACTCGCGATCAACCACCCAAAGGCCACCCTCGGGGTGCTCGTGCTGGTCACATGGTTGTTTGCTGCGCAGTTCCCGAAGGTCAGGACCGACACCGACCCCAAGCACATGCTGCCGGCTACGTCTGAGGTGCGAGTCTACAACGACCGGGTGGAGACCCAGTTCGCCCTGCACGCAGACGTGCTTGTGCTTGGCGTCGTCAACGAGGGCGGCGTGTTCAACCGGGAGACGCTCGCCCGGGTCCACCGCCTCACCGAAAGGGTGCTCGAGATGCCGGGCGTGGTGGCCGAGGACGTGATCAGCTTTGCCACTGCCGACGACGTGCGAGCCGAGGGGGTGAACCTCTACGCTCAGCCGCTGATGGCCAAGGCGCCCCAAACGGACGCGGCAGTCCAGGCGTTGCGTCACGCGGTGATGGGGAATCCGCTGTTCGTGGGCCGGCTTGTCGGTGCCGACGAGACGGCGACCGCCATCTATGTCCCGCTGCAGAAAGGTGCCAACGGCAAGACCGTTTCTGACCGTCTGCGAACCCTCGTCCGGGAAGTCGCTGGCGAGGCACCCTCCGGGGACCGCTTCTACGTCGCCGGGGACCCGGTGGCGCGCGACACCTTCGGCGCGGAGATGTTCAAGCAGATGGGGCTCTTCTCGCCGCTTGCGGGAATGGTCATGTTCGTGGCGCTGTGGCTGATGTTCCGCAACCTGACGCTGGTGATGTCCAACATGGGCGTAGCCATGATGGCGATTATCTGGGCCATGGGTGGGACGATTGGGCTGGGCATCCCCATCCACATCATGAGTTCCATGAGCCCGGTGTTCCTGATGGCCATCAGCACCGACAGCGTCCACATCTTCAACGAGTTCTACTTCCGTTTCAAGGAACGGGGCGATAAGCGGCGGGCTATCCGGGAAACCATGCGGGCCGTGGCCCGGCCGCTGATCTACACCGACCTGACCACCGCGGCCGGGTTCGCGGCCCTGGCCACAGGGCACATCATCCCGGTCAAGGTCTTCGGGCTGCTGGTGGCCTTCGGGACGCTGGTGATCCTGCTGACCAGTTTCACCCTGGTTCCCGCGGTGCTCATGCTTATCCCGGAGGCAAAGTTAGCCCGCTTGACCGTCAGTGAGGACCTGACCGAGAGCCGCCTCTCCCGCTGGCTGTGGCGGTTGGGCGAGGTGAGCGTCCGTCGCCGCGGGCTCGTGGTGGGCGTCGGCGTGGGCTTGTTGGCGCTGTCGGCGGTGGGCATCAGCCGCATTCGCGTGAACAACAACATGGTCGCGTGGTTCAAGCCGCGCAGCGAGATCCGACGGGCGGACACGGAGCTCAACCGGCGCCTGGGCGGGACGGCCACCGCCTACCTCGTGGCGGCGGGACAGAAGGACGGAGACATGCAGCGCCCCGAGGTCCAGCGATACCTGGAGGGACTGGGCCGGTATCTCGAGCAGTCGCGCGTGGTAGGCAAAGCCACCTCGGTCGCGGACCTCGTGAAACGGGTGAGTCGCGTGCTGCACGAGGACAATCCGGCGCACGAGGTCCTGCCTGACACGAAGCAAGCCGTTGCCCAGTACCTGCTGCTGTTCAGCATGGCTGCCAAGCCTCGCGACCTGAACAACTTCGTGGACTTGCCGTTCCGGCAGGCGAACCTCTGGCTGCAGCTAAAGACCTGGGACGCCGACGCGATGCAGGAGGTGCTGGCGCGGGCGCAGGCGTACCAGGCCCGCCACCCGCTGCCTGGCGTGCGCTTCAGGCCCGCCGGCATCGCCTACTTCAACAAGGTCTGGAACGATGAAGTCCTCTGGGGGATGCTGTACGGCTTCCTGTGGTCGGCAGTGCTCGTGGGCGGGCTGATGTGTCTGGCCTTCCGGTCGCTCCGCTGGGGACTGGTAGCCGTGTTGCCGCTGCTGTTCACCGTCGCGGTGAGCTATGGCTTCATCGGGTTCATCGGTAAGGACTTCGACATGCCCATCTCGGTGCTCTCCACGTTGACGCTCGGACTGGCCACCGACTTCGCCGTTCACTTCATCGGGCGGTTTCGCCAGCGCCGCGCGGAACTCGGCGGGAATCCGCCTTTGGACGAAGTGCTCCTCTGGACAGTTGCCCGCCCGGGCAAGGGCATCGTGCGCAACGCGATTCTCTTTGCGTTGGGCTTTTCCGTGATGATGTTCGCCGCGCTGACGCCCTACATCACCGTGGGCCTGTTCATGGCTGCGATCATGCTGCTGTGCGGACTGACGACGCTGCTCTACTTGCCCGCGCTGGTGAAGCTGTGGGAGCGGTGGCTGCTGCCGGAGGCGCCGCGCGGCCAGCCAGAAGCAAGGGCTCAACCACTCAGCAAGGAGGAAAGGGAATGAGAAGGCAATGGCTGTTACAGATCGGGGTTGGCTTCGCTGCGGTGTCCTGCGGCAGCTCCGCGTCCGCCGCGCTGTCCGGAACCGAGGTGATGACTCGCGCCGAACAGCGGGAGGTCGGCAAGGATGAGACCTCCCAGATCACCATGAAGGTCACCGCCCGCGGGCAGCAGCGCGTGAAGAAGATGCGGCTGCTGCGCCAGGGAAAGGCCAGCACCAAGAAGGTGCTCATCCACTTCCTGTCTCCCGCGGACGAACGCGGCGTCGGCTTCCTGGTCTGGCGGCACAAGGACCGCGACGATGACCGCTGGTTCTACCTGCCCGCGCTGAAAATGGTGCGGCGCATCGCCGCGGCCGACAAGCGGAGCAGCTTCGTCGGCTCGGACTTCACCTACGAGGACGTCGCCGGGCGCGACGCGGACCGCGACACCCACACCCTTACGGGCGAGAAGACGGTCGACGGTCAGCCCTGCTACGTGGTGAAGAGCGTCCCGAAGGACCGGGCCGAGTTCGCCTCGAAGACGGCGTGGGTCCGCAAGGACAGCTTCGTCATCGTCCAGGAGAAGTACTACGACAAGCAGGGGAAGCTCCTGAAGACCTACACCGCCGACAAGTTGGAGAAGGTGCAGGGCCTCTGGACGATCCGCCAGCAGACAATGAAGAACGCAGCAACCGGGGGCCAGACGGTGGTGACCTGGAACTCCGTCAAGTACAACACCGGCCTGGGCGAGGACGTGTTTACCGAGCGGTACCTGAAGCGGTCCCCGTGAGAAAGGA
>PEVN01000195.1 GCA_002779825.1 Armatimonadetes bacterium CG06_land_8_20_14_3_00_66_21
TTCGACGTTGGATGTTCAGTCTTCGATGTTCGATGTTCGGCCTACTTGTCCAGCCTCGCCCCCACTACCGGCGAGTCCATCAGGTAGTACTTCCGCGTCGCCACGCCGCCTCCCTCCCGCCCTCGCAGTTCGCCGTTGGATGTTCAGTCTTCGATGTTCGATGTTCGGCGTCCATCACCCCGCGGCACAGCGCCGCGCGGACAGTGGCCGCCGCACCGCTCCAGACACGAGAACGCCGCCGCTCCCCAATTCACGTGTCTCGCCAGGTCGGGCACGTAGTGGTACCCCTTGCCTTGCAAATGCACGGGGAGCAGGGGAATCCAGCAGCAGGCTTCCCACACCACGAAGAACAGTAGGACGCGAGGCACCGTTCTGGCGTTGAGCCACACGACGAGCGCGATGAGCAGGGCCCCGGCAAGCAGCCTGAGCCCTTGTGGGACGAGGAACACCGAGGGAGAGGCGCCGGTGGTGATCCAGAAGCCCAGGTTGTAGGCTGAGGGCACGGCGTTGGCAGCACAGAGCAGCAGGCGGATCTTGAGAGTGCTCGCGGTGAGGGGGCGGTAGTAGCCGTTCTCCTCGATCCAATCGCCATGGAACCAATGCGCAACCCGGGCAAGACCGTGGTCGTGGTCCAGCGAGCGGAGGATGAAGTACTCGTCCCAGTCAGTGAACTTGGCCGTCTCGTCCGGGACTCGCGCAACCAGTCCCAGCTTCGGTAGGCTGAGAACGCTCAGCAGCAGCAACCGTAGCGGCTGCCGACGGGGGGGTGCCCACGCAGTCAGCTTCCGAGCGCACACTGCAGTCGTTGCCGCTGCCCGGCTGAATCCGGGGCAGAGCGCACCCCGTTCGGCGCCCGCGCCATGACTCCCCACCTCCACAGTGGCCGCCTACTTGCCTGCCGGCGTCACCGCGCCCTGCGGATGCTCCTTCAGCCAGTGCGCGGTCGCGTAGACGTAGAGGTTGACACCCAGTTGGAACGCCTTCTCGCGGACCTCCGGTTTCACCGGCATCTTGCCTTCCCAGCATTCGCCGTAGTCGTTGCGGCAGTAGATGACAGCCCAGCGGCCGTTCTTTTTGATCCCCAGGAGTGGATAGGTGTCGCCCAGGTCACCCTCCGGTACCCGATCGAGCTTGTAGAACGACTTGTAAACCGGGTCGCTCAATGGGATCGGCTGGAGACGTTCCTTGAAGAGCCGGCGCATCTCCTTCTGGAACGCGACGTCAAAGGGACCGTGCCCGTTGTTGCCGATGATCGTCCCGCCCTGGTCGACGTACTTCTTCAAGGTGTCTCGGTGCTTCTCATCGAACCGCACCGGAGCATGCCCGACGAAGTAGGTAACCGGGGAGTCCTGGATCTCCGTCAGCTCCAGCGGGACGAACTCCTCTCGGGTGACAGCCTTGATGTTCGTATCGCGGGCGACTCGCTCCAGCAAGTGCGGGATGGAGTTGGGGTCGGCGTTGGAGTCGGTCAGTCCCTTTTCGTAGATGATGGGCATGCGGAACCGAGCGGCGACATTATCATAGATGCCTCCTGGACTGGACTTGGCCGCCCCGCCGCCAGAGACGGTGGTCGGGGCCGTGACGAGCACGCCACCGGCGCCGGGCACGCCAAGCGCAGAGCCGCTACGCTCAACCAAGAGGCCGCCGGGGCTGCTGACACCCCTGCCAATACCGGTGCCGCCGCCGCCGGGGGTCACTGCTGGCCCGCGGAACATGGGGGCGCCGCCGGCAGCTCTGCCTACTGCGGCGATGGGACCGCCCAAGCCCCCGCCGTTGCCTGCGCCGGGGCTGTCGCCAGCTCCGCCGCCATCGCCTGTCTCAATCACGATCTCGCCGGGCAAGGTGTTCAAGGCTACCATCCCGACGGGTGCGCGTTTGCCGGTGCCTGTGCCGGGCGCCCGGCCGCCACCACCACCGCCACTGCCGCCGGCCTGCAATACCAGTACTCGACCACCCAGACCGGGGCCGGCCAAACCGCCTCCTGGCCCGGTGCCTGACTCGCCAGCGCCAATCCCGCCGGGGCCGCCGCCGCCACCAGCCGGGACACCGGGAAGACCGCCGCCACGGCCGGTGCCGCCGCCGCCGTCACCGCCACCGGGCACCTTGAGTGTGAGGAGCGTCTGTGGCATTCCGCCGTTGTTAGGGCCGAAGCCGCCGCCCTCCCCGTCACCGGTGCCGGGGCCGGCAATCTCTCCGCCGCCGCCGGGGCCCCCTGCGCCCGGGCCGCCGCCACTGCCGGGGGTGCCAAACACGCCGAGGCCCATCCCGCCGGGCGCCCGCTTGTCAGCCCCGCCAGTGCCGCTGCCGGGCCCGCCGCCCCAGGCGCCGTTCGCTTGCGCAATCCGGGGCCGGCCGTTCGAGAACGCGCCGAGTCCGCCCTCGGGGTTGCCGGGCGCTCCGCTGCCCTCACCGACCAAGGGGATCGGGCCGCCGCGCCCGCCGCCGGTGCCGCCGGCCCGCCCCACGATTGTTGATTGGGGGCCGCTGGCGCCCTTACCGCCGCCAGCTTCAGACTCGTCGCCCTGGGCGGGGGCACCCGCGCCTTCGCCGCCGCCGAGCCCGGCGCCTTGTCCGGGAGCCGCCTCCTCGAATGAAGGCACGGCCTTCGCGAGCAGCGCGCCTGTGCCCGCGTGTTCGGCAGTCGCTGCTTGCTGTCGGGCGGGCAGGGGCAGGTCGCCAGGACCGGTAGGACGCGTTCCTTCAAGTCCCTCCTGAGTCTCCAGGGCGGGCACTGGATTGGGCTGGGACGGACCGCTAACGCCCTCTGTTCTGGGGACCTCCGCAGCGGCGGTCAGCGGCTCACCGGGGGCCGCGTTTTCCTGCTGTGGGACGGCCGCCGGTCTGGCCGTCTCGGCGGTCGTTGCTGTCGCGGGCGCCTGTTTCGCAGGTGTCGCGTCGGGCTTGTCCTGCGAACCAACCACGGGTGCCGGTTCGGGCGGGCGGGCCGGATTGCCAGGCGTCGGTTGCTCCGCCGTCTGCTTTGGTTCTATCACCGGTAACGGGGTGGGCTTGGGGGTGAAGTCGGCCCGTGCGATCTTGGTCGGCCGTGCTTCCTGGACGGCCGGTGACACCATAGGGGCGGGCTTGGCCGTTTCTTCGTGTTTCTCTTGCGGCGCAGGGGTAGTCTTCTGCACCACCGGTACCGGCTTCTCGGGGACAGCGGTGGGCGTGGGCGCGGGCTGCGGGAGTGACGACTCGACGGTGGGCGTAGGCGCCTTGGCGATCAGCGGCTCGGGGACGGGAGCGGGGGGCTGCTGGGTCGGTGGGGCTACCGGCTCGCGCTTGGGCTCAGGCTTCGGCTGAGGTTCTGGCTCGACGGCCTTGGGGACCGGGACCACGGTGGGCGTGGCGAGCATGGCGACGCGTGTCTGAACGCGCGGCGTTGGTCGTCGCGGCGGCCGTTGCGCCACGCGCGGTCGCGGCTTTGGCTTTGGCCGCTCCACCACCTTGGGGGGAGGGCCCGGGGTGAGGAGCGGCTCGGGGACCCGCACGAACCGCACCGTGATCGGCTCCACCCGGGGAGGTTCGAGACTCACCGGCGGCAGCACCGATTGCACCATGAAGAAGGCCAGCGCGTGGAGGGCGGCTGAGAGTGGTAGGGAGGTTCTCATAGGAGTCCTCTGGGCGGCCGGGCCGCAGGCTTCCGGGCCGCAAGCAAGGCAGGCTGGAAGCCTGCGGGACCGGGGGCGGGGACGCAGGCGCCGCAACAAGCCGGCTCGCACTACTGCGTCGCGATGCCGATATTGCCCCCGGCCTGGTTGATGAGGTCAATAATCCTGACGGCGACACCGTAGGGCAGCTCTTTGTCGCCGCGGATCGTCACTTCCTTCACCGAGGTCTTCGCCAGCTTCTGCGTCAGCATGTCCTGCAGATCGTCGAGGGCCACCTCGGCATTGTCCACGAACACCTGCTGGTCCTTTGTCACCGAGACGTTGATCTGCACAGCCGGCAGCGGCTCTGACGACTGCGCTTCCGGCAGCACCTGCAAGCCGCGGTCCTTCATGAACGTCGAGGTCAGCAGGAAGAAGATGATCAGCAGGAAGGCGATGTCCGACATGGACACCACCGGAATGGAGGAGTCACGCCGGCTGTGACGCTTGAAGTGCATGGCTGCGCTCCTTCTCGGCGAAGAGGTGCACGAGCGAATGCGCTCGCTGCTCCATCTGGACAGTGAAGGCATCCAGGCGGCTGTTGAAGTAGTTGTGGAACGTCACCGTGGGGACAGCCACAGCCAGTCCGCCGGCGGTGGTGATGAGCGCTTGGGCGATGCCGCTGGCAACCAGGGAGGGGTCGCCCATGACGCCTTTGGCGGCGATGGCCTCGAACGCCAGAATCATGCCCCAGACGGTGCCGAGGAAGCCCAACAGCGGCGCGATGTTGCCGATGGTGCTGAGCACGTATAGATACCGCTCCAAGTGCGCCAGTTGGACACCGGCAGCGGCCTCCATGCGTTCCTGCATCTCCTCTCGCGAATGCTCCGCTGCGGTGAGACCCGCCTGCATGACCGCAGCTACCGGCCCGCCAGTCTTCCTGCACAGCTCCGCTGCATAGCTCACGTCGCCTTTGTGAACGGCGATCTCGACATCTTCCATGAGCCCGTCAACGTCGCGATTGGCCATGTGGAAGACATACGAACGCTCAAACACCGCCGCCAGGGCGAAGACGGAGCAGAGCAGGATGGGCCACATGACCGGCCCGCCCTTGATGAATAGATCAACCATCAAACCACCTCATCCTTACACCGCCTCTTGCCGGTGTTCGTTACGCGCTGGCGGACTTCAGTCTCCACGCAGCAGCCTCAGCCCGCCGCCGGGGTGAGCTTCTCCAGTCGCTGTTTGGCCTGCGCAGCCCATTCAGACTGCGCGTAGTTGCGGACGACCTTCTCGTACTCCGCCCGAGCCTTGTCCGGTTGCTTCAGGCGTTCGTATGCCTCGCCCAGCTTGAACTGGGCGGCCGCCACCCACCGCGCGTCGTTGTACCGGCCGATGGTTCGCAGAAGCTGCTCGACGGCATTCTCGTAGTTCCCGGCAAGCAGTTCGCACTCCCCAAGCCGGAACTGAGTCTGGGTTGCCGGACCGGTGTTGGTGAGGTCCAGCACCTTCTTGTAGGCGGCGACGGCTTCCGGGTAGTGCTTTCCTTCCTGCTCGCACCAGCCCAGATTGAACCAAGCGTACGGCGCGCTCTCGGGTGGGAGCTTGCCTTGAGTCGCCTTGCGGAACGCCGGGGTCGCCTCTGCCGGCTTCTCCAGATTCAGGTAGGCGTAGCCCAGCCGCAGTGCGGCATCCGCCCCCAACTCGCTGTCGGGGAAGTTGTCCGCCACGTGCTTGAAGGGCGCAACGGCTTCCTGGTTCAGTTCCTGCTTGTAGAGCGCCCAGCCCTGCTTGTAATGCGCCGAGGCGTCGACTTCGCTGCCGGGCTTCGCTTTGCTGGCAGCGAGGCGGTACTGCTCGGCAGCGCCCTTGTAATCTTCCTTGTCGAAGAGCGCCTCGCCAACTCGGAAGGCCGCATCCGGAGCGAACTCGCTGTCGGGGAACTGCGCGACGAGCTTCGCGAAGGCAGCCTGCGCGTCCGGACCGCGACCAGCCTCCTGGTGGCACCACGCCAACCGGTAGAGGGCGTCGTCCGCCAACTCCTTGTCGCCAGAATCGGCCACTGCAGCGAAGGCCGCCCCCGCTTGGTCGTACTTCTTCTCGGCCTCCAGGCCGGTCGCCATCTGGAAGCGTGCAGAGCCGGCCAACGGGCTATCAGCGTTCTTCTGCAGAAACGCCTCGAACTGAGCGGTCGCCTCGCCAGGGCGGTCCAGCCGGACCAGGGCCGTCCCGCGCCAGTAGGCCGCTTCCTTTGCCGACTCAGAGTCGGCGTGCTTCTCCAGAAGCTGACCGTATGCCTTCTCGGCTTCAGCGAAGTTCTCCTGGGCGAAGTGACAGGCGCCGGCGCCGGCCAATGCCGGCGCCACCGCCGGCCCGGTCGGGAAGCGCTCAAGGAGGGTCGTGTACGCCTGCAGCGCGGCGGCGTAGTCCTTGGCTTCGTACGCCTTGTGGGCCTGGGCGAGTAGCGCTTCGCCCGCCAACGTGCTGCCCGGGTGCTCTGTCGCCAGCCGAGCCAGGGCTGCGTCGGCGTCTTGCTTGCGGCCGAGTTGCTGGTAGCAGTTGGCCAAGCCCAGCATGGCGTCGTCGGCCAACTCGGACTTCGGCGCGTCCTTCAGCAGTTGCTCATAGACGGGAACCGCTTCGGCGAACCGCTTCAGTCGTTCCTGACACTGGGCAACGCCGTAGCGTGCGGTGGTGAGAGCTTCGGGCGAGGTCTCGCCGGTCAAAGCCCGCTGGTAGTGCTGCAGGGCCTCGTCATACTTCTGCTCCTGGAAGGAGTGGGCGCCCAACTCGGCACTGACTCGGCGGGCGTAGTCGCTGTCGGGCGCAACGCGGACGATCTCCTCGAAGACCTTCATCGCCTCCGGCAGCTTCTTCTCCTGGTAGAGCGTGAACCCGACGCCGTAGCGCGCTTCGGGGGCCTGCTTGCTGTTCGGGAAGCCGTCCAAAACGGCTTGGTAGGCCTTCCGTGCCTCCGGGTACGACTCGGCCGCCGCGTGCGCGTCGCCCAAGCGCAGGTAGGCCTCCGGCAGCAGGGAGCCGTCCGCTCCCTGCTGACCAAGGCGCTCGACGAGCTTGCTCAGCCCGTCGACGGCCGCCGGCCCTTTGCCTTGGGCCAGCAGGCAGTTCCCCTCCCACAGTCCGGCGGACGCGGCCAACTGCGGATTATCGGAAGCCGCCAATCGCTGGTAGAGCGGCAGCGCCTCGTCGTAGCGTTTGGTGTTGTAGAAACAGTGAGCCCGGGCCAGCAACGCGTCGGGCACCAGAGGGTGACGCGGGTACTTGGCAGTCAGCTCGTCGAGGACGGTTCCCGCGCCCTCGTAGTCGTTCCGCTGCAGCCGTGCCCAGCCCATCCCGAACAAGGCCTGCGGGACGAAATCACTCTCCTTGAAGTCGGACACGACCTTGGCATAAGCCGCCTCGGCCTCGTCGTAGTTCCCCTGAGCGTACAGCACCTCGCCGATCCGCCACTGGGACTCGGCGGCGATGGCGGTCTCTTTGAACTTGTCCACCACCCCGCGGAAGGTCTTCAGCGCCTGGGCAT
>PEVN01000307.1 GCA_002779825.1 Armatimonadetes bacterium CG06_land_8_20_14_3_00_66_21
GAGCTGCGGAGCGCTTCCACCGCGTCGGCAGTCAGCAATTGGTCGTAGACGCGCACCTCGTCGACCAGCCCGCGGAACGGCCGGATGCCGCCCAGGTTGCCGACGGTCAGCACCATCCCGCCCATGTCCGGCAAAGGGACGCCCGTCCATTCGGCGACGACGCGGGCGGGCTGGTCGGGGCCGCCGTGGTAGCAGGTCGCCGTGCCGGCGGCTACGTCGTACGTAACGGCGAGAAAGTTCCACGCGCCCTCGACGACGGCTTTGGCGTCGCCCTGAACGGAAAACCCCGTGTCGACGCCAGCGTGCTTGGTCTTGAACGTAACCTGCCGGCCGCTGACGAAGAGGTCCCACCCCGGGCTGAAGAACAGCAGCCGAGCGACCGAGTTCTCGCCGAGCGGCTGGAACCAAAGCGCCAGCGTCAACTGCGTCACGCCGTCGAGACCGGGCGCAGGCACTTCCACTCCACCGCCCGCCTGGGTCATCAGCGAGCCACCCCCGCGCGAGCTGGCAGCGAAGCTCACGCCCCACTTCGATACGCCCCGGCAAAATGCAGGCCCCTCGCCCGGGGCGTACTCCTTGAGTTCGCCGACACCGCCGAGGGTGCCGGCGTTCTGCAAGCTACGATTGAGGTTGAGGTCGACGAGTGGTTTCATAGTCTCAGCCCAGGGGGCAGTTGCGGCCAAGCAGACGGTCAATAGCGATAGCTTCACGGCGCAGAACCTCCAGACGGCGGGCGGCCCGCTGCCGCGCTGCCGCAAAGGCATTCGTCGCAGGCAGTGCCTCTCCTGCCACCACGCGTTGCCAATCCGACCCGCGAGGGAGTTGGCGCGGCCGAGCTGCAACTTGCTGGTGACCTCCAAAAAGAACGGGGTTACCCAGATCTGTTCGGGGGACAGACCCGTGCTGGTGCAGGTGTGGTCGAGAATGTGGTCGCCGTTGAGGTATACTCGCGAAGGTTAGGAATACACCGAAGTGGAAGTTCGCAGAACTTCACCCGGGGGCGTGTGGTGAGCACCCAACACACTGCTGTGCACGCAGAGGCGTCGAACTTGTGCAATAGCTTCGGTGTATTCCTAACCTTCGCGAGTATAGACAGAGGCGTCTTCGTCCACCGCTTCGAAGAAGAGGTACAGCCGCTTGCCGCCGGGCTGGGCAGGTACTTCGAAGTTCTGCCGGTACCAGCCCGCTCCGGTGTAGTCGGCGAATCCCTGCGCCTCCCAACCGCTACCTTTGTCGCTGCGCACCAGCGCCCACTTGGTGTCGTCGAAGGACGGCTTGTCCCAGCCTTTCTCGGCACCCTCGTCCTTGGGGTCGGTCGCGAACCGCCACGAGTTGGCCAGAGGATGCAGCTTGGCGGCCGCCTCGCCCACCCGCTGAAGAGCCAGATGGGTCCGCAAGGCATCGCGCCACGCCTTGACCTTCTGGGCCACATCGGGCGGGCCTTCCTGGAGGTGGGTGAGGCCCTCGCGGCTGGCGATCGCCTCGAAGCGGTCGGTCAGAGCGGAGTACTCCTGGCCGACGAACTCCGGTCCGCGGCAGAGCTTGACGTAGAGGAGGGGTAGCTCTGCAAGCTCGACGCGTCGCAGGACCTCATCGCTCTCAGCCGTGGCCTTGGCGCGGGCGAACAGCGCCGTCGCCTCGTCCAGGAACTGCTTCGACAGGAACTCGGAGTCCATGGGGTACCGGATGCCGCCCTCGGGGCTGGCGAGGCTGGCGGCGTGGTCTCTGCCAGCCTGCTCGAGCAACTGATTGTACTTCCAGACCGCCGGTGCGGCGTCGCCGTAGTAGCCGAAGGTGAAGTCGTGCATCAGGCGCCACACGTCGAGGGTCGGGTCCCACAGGAGCTTGCCGATGACCCAACAGCGCATCAGCTCCCGTTCGCCCCCGGGGCTCTGGTAGTTGCCCTGCTGCATGATCCCCTCGACGTGGTGCTTCGCCAGGTACCGGATGTTGGCCGCGATGACCTCCATGTTGGGCATGGGCGCGACGTAGTGGCCGAAGTTGACGCAGTAATCCCAGATATGAATCCGATCGTGGATCTTCGCCCAGCCCTCCAGCGCCGAGCTGAAGACCTCGCTGTCTTCGGCGGGCGTGAACGGGTGCGCCCACATGCAGCGGTCGGTGCAGAGCCGGATGGCTCCCTTCTGCCGTGGCATCCTAACGGGTGAAGCGCCGGATCCGCTCGCAGCGGAACACCGATCACGCTCTCGAACGCACGGGATAACGAACTGACTTCGCGGAAGAGCCCCTCAATCCTCCCCGCCGGCCCGATCTTCGGGATCCCGTGGAGAGCCAAACAGGCTCCAGGGGAACTCCGGAGCCCGTGCCCGTCGGTCCGCAACGCCGGCCCGACCCTACGGGCGGGCTGCAAACACCGCCCGCACCGCCTCCAGGTACGCCATCTGGTTCCGAGTGTCCGGCTCCAGGTAGCTGCCCTCTGTCCACTCGTTCCAGCAGTTGATATTCAGCACTCTTGGGCCGTCGCGTTGGTCGAGGCGTTGCTTGGTGAGCTGCAGGGCTTGGCGGAACGCCGCGGGTGTGTTGCCGCCAATGCAGTTGGTGAAGGGGTAGCCGGCTGACGGGTCCCACTTCTCCGACTGGACGGTGCGCGCGCTGGAATCCCAGCCCACGCTCACGTTGGGGAAGTAGGACACGCCGAAGTCCTGCTCGGCCCTGTCCCAGTACTTCAGGTACTCGTCGCGCACGGTCTCGAACGGGGTCAGCGGCGACTGGTTGAGCGGCACATGGTGGATCCACACGTAGGAGGTGACGCTGTCGAAGCCGAGGTCGCTGACCAGCCGGACCGGGTCGGCAGGAGTGCCTTCGCCCGGGAGAATAGGCCGTCCCCACACGACGGCGTTGAGGTGCAAGTCCGGGAAGCCGGCGGACCTGGTCTTGCGCCGGAACTCGTCCAAGGCGCGCCGAGTCTCGGCGACGCTGCCGAACGTCTCCATCAGCTTTGTTAGCTCGTAGACCGAGAAGTAGGGGCAACCGTCGAGCATGAAGTGGGACGGATGCCGGAAGTACTTCTCGACGATATGATCGCAGATCGCCCTGAACGTGTCGGGCGTCACCTTCCCCGGGTAGAGCAGCCGCCGCGGGTCCTGAAGCTTCGTCGGGTGGATGTCGATCCAGTCGTGGTTCGCCCACATGCAGCAGAACTTCACCCGGTGGTTGTTGGCGGCGCCAAAGTAGCCCCGCTCCAGGCAGCGATCCAGGTAGGGGCCGTCGTCGTACCAGTACCAGTCGAAGACCCAGTAGTCGATCCCGTGGTCTGCGGCGGCAGCGATCTTCTTCTCCATGACCCCGGAGTCCGCCTCGTCGACGTAGCCCCATAGCGGCACGCTGGGCTGCTGGTGCCCTTCGAATCGCGGTGTGGCGTGTTTCACCAACTCCCATTCGGTCCAGCCTTTGCCGTGAACCTGCTCATTGCGCGGATCGACGTGGTAGTTCGGGAAGTAGTAGCAGCCGACTTGGTAGGGGGTGGGCATAGTGTCTCCTTCTGGGGTGGTGGGCAGAGGGCGGCGGAGCGAGGGAGACATGGTTCAGGGCGGGTGTCCTGGCCGCGCCGCCTTGCCGAGTTGCTGGTCTGCCCTACTCCACCAGCCCCGCGATCCGGAAGAAGTTGGTGATGAACGTCTTGCCGTCGGGGTACTGGTCGGTCCACGTCTCCGCGTGGAACTGGGCCCCGTAGAGCGGCTTGTCCTTGTGGCGGAAGCACTGTAGTTCGCAGTTCTCGTTCCGCGCCAAGTGGACGAAGTCGGGCGGGAGGTGCTTGACCTCGCAGAAGTGCGCTTCAGGCATCCAGCAGGGGTTCTTGAGCCCGCGGAAGAGCGGGTCGCGCTGGACGATCTCTATCGGGTAGACGCCGTGCTCATGCAGGTACCCCGGGTGGTACTCCGGCCACCTGTCTGGTTCGTCGCGGCGGAGCTTGCGGAGGGGCTCGTTGCGGAACAGCTTGAGCCTGCGCACGTCGTGGTTGAACAGCCACCCGAGGAGCTGATGCCCGCCGCACGCCGCGAGGGTCGGGACAACCAGCGTGTGGAGGACGTCGTTAATCGCGTACGTCGTCTCCGGCGGGATCGTCTCCCAGTCCTGCCCGAATCCGGTGATGAACACCGCTCTGAAGCCGTACTGCTGCACGAACTCCGGGGTGACCTGGGTGTAGTGCCGGATCAGTGCGGGGGTGCCCGTGAGTTCCTCGAACCGGATCTTGTGCCCCCAGCCGCTGCTGCTGTTGCGGTAGCTGTCGAGTTCAGCCATGCTGGCGATCAGAATCATGCTGGTCGTCCTCCGGGGGGGGTAACAGCCTGCTGAGGTTGGCTGTTGATCGGGCCGATCTGCAGGCTGCTGCTCCGCCCGTCAGCGGCCTTTGTGCGTGGTGGTTGGCGGCCGCACCGTCTGGCCGAGCGTGTCGCCCACGTCATCCGTGTCACCAGTGGTGTCGCCCTCGTCCGCGGGGTCGTAGGACCCGCTCGTGGTTGTGGTGGGGGTGCCGGTTGTCGGCGGCGGAGACGAGGTGGGCACAGTAGTGGCGGTGCCGCCGCCGCTGCTGCTGCCGTTCGTGTCGTACCAGACCGTTTCGTTGGTGTTGGGCGCGGGGGAGTACGGCCCGTAGGTGACCTTGCCGCTGACGACTTCCACGTAGTAGTCTCGCGGCGCGAAGCCTTCCTTGGCGATCTGGAGGAAGTAGTAGCCTTCGGGAATTCCGCCCATCACATATCGGCCGTCGGCCCCCGTACTGACCGACCAGGGAGTCCCCGATAGAGCGACGGTAGCCGCCACCACCGGCGCGAAGGACGTCGCCTGCGGCACCTGCACCAGCAGGCTGAAGCCCGGCACGAGGGCCGCCGGGTTCACCGCTTGGGGGACTTCGGTGCCTCGCGCTGTCAACCCGGGGTACACGCTCACTTCTCGCTGCACGGGCTGCGCTGCGCCGGGGAACTCGATTTCGAGCACGTACTTGCCGGCCGGCACCGATTGGAACGCGTAGGCGCCCTCCGCCGCGGAAATCTTCTCGGCCACAGGCACGACGGGCGGCGGGTTGAGCTGCTTTGCCTGCAGGTCGGCGACCAGACGCACCCAGGCGGCATCCTTGAGCAGCAGCCGCGTCCCGGCGAGGGCGGTGTGACTCGCGGAGTTGGGCGGCTCGCTGAGCAGCACGACTCCGCTGCCGTCGGCCGTCGTGGCGCGCCCGGTGGATTGCGCCACGTAGCCGGTCAGGTCACCGGTCTGCGTGTAGACGTACCCCGCCAGACTCCCGGTGCCGGAATGACCGCCCCCTCCGCCGCAGCCCGCCAACGCGCCCAGGGGCAGCGACAGCAGCGCACCCAATAGCCAACGGTTGACGAGGCTTCTCAACATGGGGCACCTCACTTTGGGGGGAACGGAAGTCGGGGGACTACCCCTTGCCTTGGACACGTTCGAGGTTCTTCTGAATGGTAGCATTGCCGGGGTCGTACTGCAACGCCTTACGGAACTGCTCCGCAGCTTCGGCAGGCCGGTTCAGTTCGTGCATCAGCAGATTGCCGAGGTTGTTGTGGGCAGCGCCCGTGGCCTTCGCGTCGTTGTCCAGTTCAATCGCGCGGCGGTACTCGGCAGCGGCTTCGGCGAGCTGTTTGAGCTTCCGGTAGGCCGCGCCGAGGTTGCAGTGGGCGAAGGCGTAGTCCGGCCGGGCCTCAAGGGCTTGCTGGTACTCCACGACCGCTTGGTCGAATCGGGCTTCTCTCAGGCTCAGGTCGCCCAGCAGCCGATGGGCGTCGGCCACGGCCCGCCGCTCGTTGCGCATGGCGGCCACCCGCCGCAGCAGCCCCTCGGCGGCGACGTTGTCTTTGCGCATCATCGCTGTTACTCCGAGGTTCAGCAGCGGGGCCGGGTGTTGCGGCATGAGGCGCCGCGCTGTCTCGTACTCCTTCTCGGCTGCTGCGTAGTCCTTGTCCTGTCGGAGGAGATTGCCCAGGGAGACGTGGGCGAAGGCCACGGCCGCCGGGTCGCCGCTCGAGGCCAACGCCGCTTGCAGTTCAGCTTGGGCGTCGGCGTCGGTGCCCTCGTCGGTCCGCATGAGGGCCACCCCGAGGTTGTTGTGGGTCATGGCGGAGTCGGGTCTCGCAGTTAGCGCCGCACGGTATGCCTGCACGGCTTCGTCGCGGCGACCAAGGTCCCAGAGCACCGCCCCCAGCTCGTGCTGGGCAGGCGCGAATTGGCGGTCAGCTTGAATTGCGCTGCGGAAGTGCGGCTCCGCCTTGGGCGCGCCACCGGGCTGGGAAGCAGCGGCGATTCCCTCCGCGTATTCCCGGAATGCCTTTGCCGACTGCGTCGGCGGCCACCGGGGCGCGGCAAGGTGCATCGTTGGCGCAAGCTGCTTCTGCAGGTCGGTCAGTGCCTGCGCCAAGGCCGCTAACGGGTCAGCGCCCTGTGCTTCGACGGTGCCCACCGCCCGGCCGGTGACCTCGTGGAGTTGGAGCCGGATCGTGGTGGCGTCGCCCTTCTCGGTGCACTCCACGGCGACGGCGACGGCGGCTCCCACGAGCCTCGCCACGGAAGCGGGCTGGCCGGCCCGCTCCTGCGCATAGAAGCCCTGGCTCCACGGCACCACAAACACCCCCACAGGTGCACAGGCGTCGGCCAGCAGCGCGGCCGCGCCCGCGGAGAGCGGCGCGGCTGCGGGAGACTGCGTAGTGACGAACACCAGGCTTGCGGCTTGAGCAGTCAAGGAAGCCGCACAGAGGCAGAGCGCGAGGCAGGCGGTCTGGACACGAATCATGGGAAGACCTCTCAGTAGCTCCCGTCACGCGAGGGAGGCAAGCAGCGAAGCTCGGCGCAGGCGGAGCGTGGTCGCCGTGGCAAGTAGCCGTCAGGACGCACGGCGCCCTAACGTGTTCCCCGACGGCTGCGGAGTCGGGTTACCGTGCTCCGGTCCCCAAGTCAACTCGCCGACGCCTGCTCGGTGGTTTGCTGACCGTGCCAGCACAAACAGCAGGTCCGCCAAGCGATTCACAAAGCGCTGAGCGGCCGGTGTCACCGGTTCGCGCCCGGCCAATGAGGTCAAGCGGCGTTCCAGTCGGCGGCACACCGTCCGGGCGACATGCAGATGTGCGCCCGCGGGAGCGCCGCCCGGCAGAACGAATGCCCGCAACGGCGGCAAGCTCGCCGTGCGGTCATCAATGGTCTGTTCAAGCGCCAGGACCTCCGCGTCGCTCAACAGCGACGAGCTGTCGTCCGCCTGGGCGCCTGCGACCAACGCGCCCAAGACGAACAGCTTGCCCTGAAGCGTTCGCACGGTCTCCGCCAACTCCTCGTCCTCGAGGTGGCTCAGCGCGGCACCGAGGCAGGAGTTCAGTTCGTCCAGTGTGCCCTCGACTTCCAGGCGCAGGTCGTCTTTCGCGACGCGATCGCCGCTGAGGAGCTGCGTCGTCCCGTCGTCCCCTTTTCGGGTGTAGATCTTCATGGTAAGCTCTCCTGTCTAACTTCAGCCGCCGGACACCGCTATTGTCGCAGAAAAGACCCGGCTCAGGTAGCCACTTTTCTCCGGCCGGAGCGCCGCCGGGCACCCCGGGCGGGCTGCGCCGGGCGAGGGCTGCAACACCGAAGCACAGAAGGATGATGGAAACGCAATGAGTGCCACAATCTCCGCTCTCCAGGAAGCACGCGCCGACTACCAACCGAGACTCCCCCTGGCCTTGCGGGACGCCAACGCCGGCATCGAGCTGGGAGCGCCCACGGAGCCGGCAACCGACCGGGACGCCCTGAAGAAGCTGTTCCCCAAGACCTACGGTCAGCCCCAGGCCAAGATCGTCCAGGGCAAGGGGGGTCTGTCCACTGCCCCGCTGAAGGTGGGCGTGGTCCTTTCAGGCGGGCAGGCGCCGGGCGGCCACAACGTCATCGCCGGCCTGTTCGACGCGTTGAAGGCGGCGAACGCGGACAGCCGGTTGTACGGCTTTCTCAAGGGCCCAGGGGGCGTGATCGAGGGCAAGTACACGGAACTCACCGCCGAGTTCCTCGAGCCGTTCCGCAACACAGGCGGCTTCGACATGATCATGAGCGGCCGCGACAAGATCGAGAAGCCCGCCGAGTTGGCGGCGTGCCAGCGGAACCTGGCTGAGTT
>PEVN01000305.1 GCA_002779825.1 Armatimonadetes bacterium CG06_land_8_20_14_3_00_66_21
AACCGGCCGTAGCCATTGATCCGGTGCCAGCCCGCCAGATCGGTGCGGAAAACGCAGACGCGCGACACACCACATAGGGTGTAGAATCAAGGCGACTGGAGACAGGTGCATAGCCAGGTTCACGAATTGGGCAGTTGTGCAGTCCCGCCGGTCTGGGCCTTCACTCTGAGATCTGAGATCCAGAATCTGCATTCTTACAGGAGTCATTGCCGATGTCTACCCCCGGAAAGAAGAGCTGGTATATCCCCGACGCCTATCTCCCGAGTTCGGGCCTGGGCGAGAAGTGGGAGGGGCACGAGTCCGTCTGCATTCTCAATGTGGGCGACGAAGACGCGCACGTCGATTTCACGCTGTACTTCGAGGACCGCGCGCCAATGGAGATCACGGGCATTCTCCTGAAGGCCCGCTCGAACCGGCACGTCGGGATGCACAAGCCGGAGCAGCTCGGCGGCGTGGTAGTCCCGCGCGACGTGCCCTACGGCATCGCCGTCGAGAGCGATCACCCGATTGTCGTCCAGTACTCCCGGCTCGATGTGACCCAGCCGAACTTCACGCTGATGACGACCACGCCGTACTGCGAGGGCTGAGCGCGCCGGCGGGATTGGGTATACCCGCGAAGGTTGGGAACACACCGAAGTGGAAGTTCGCGGAACTTCCCCGGCAGGCGTGCAGCAGACGTAGGACAGAGGGTATTCTTCCAGACGGAGCCGAAGTCGCACCGGGACTTCGGTGTGTTCCCAACCTTCGCGGGTATAGGACGACGAGGCGACAGAGCAGGGGAGAGAGCCCTGATTCTCGCTACTCCCGGGTCGTCCCCCCATGCCTTCCGGGCGTCCTTGGAGTACCATTACAGGGTTCCATTCCCCCCGCTTCCAGGTGACCTTTTTGAACCAGACGGTCCTCCATAGTCTGCGCGCGCGCGCGCTCGTAGCCGGCATTCTCGGTGCTTTGGCCGCATGCGTTCTGGTGCCGTGCGCGCAGTTGATCCTCAAGATCCAGATCGGCATCTCGCAGTTCGCCCCTGCCGCCATTGGCATCTACCTGGTCGTGGTCGCGGCAGACCTGGTGATTCGGCGGCTCCGGCCGAGCTGGGCGCTCAGCTCGGCTGACATGATCGTCGCCTACTGCATGATCCTCATCGCCACGTTGATGAGTTCGCGCGGGCTGATGGACCGACTCATGCCGACGCTGGTGATGAGCAACTACCTGAATCGGCCCGAGTACAAGTGGGACGAGCTCGTGTTCCCGCATGTGCCGAACTGGTGGGTGGCATTCAATCCCCAGGACACCGCCACGCAGGATGTCTCCCGGTACTACTACGAGAGCCTCCCTGTCGGGGAGCCCCTCCCCTGGAGCACTTGGCTGCGGCCGTTGGCTGCGTGGTACGTCTTCGCCGCCGCGCTGTTCGCCGCCTGGATGTGCTTGGCCTCCATCTTCCGCCGGCAGTGGGTAGACGCCGAGAAGCTGACCTTTCCGTTGGTCGAACTGCCGTTGGAGTTGAGTCGTGAGCAGACCCGGGGGCGGTTCTTCCGCAGCCGGCTCATGTGGATGGGGTTTGCCATCCCGGCCGTCGTGTTCACCATCAACGGGCTCAACAAGATCTACCCGATCATCCCCGAACTGGGCCTGCAGAACAACCTGAACAGCCTCCTCGTCAACCGGCCCTGGCGCGACATCGCGTTCACCACCATCTACCTGTCGTTCGCCGCCATCGGGTTCGGGTACTTCCTGCCGACGCAGTTGCTGTTCAGCCTGTGGTTCTTCTTCTGGTTCGCCCGGCTGGAAGACATCGTGATCTCGGCGTTCGGGGGCTCGGTGGAGGCCATGCCGATGTACCCGACGCGGGTGCATATCGGGTACCAGGTCATGGGCGCCTACCTGGTGCTGTGTCTCTACCTGGTACGCGCGGCGTGGCCGCACTTGCGGAGGGTGTTCCGGCGGGCGTTTCTGGGCGATCCGTCCGTCGATGACAGCAACGAGTTGCTGTCGCACCGGCGGGCCGTGTTCGGCTTGATTGCTGCCACAGCGGGGGCCATCGTGTGGCTGTGCGCGGGAGGCATGTCGACCTGGCTGGCGATGCTCGAAGTCTGCGTCTACCTGTTCGTCGTCAGCTTGGTCATGGCGCGCAGCGTCTCCGAAGCCGGAATGATGATGTGCGAGACCTCCTTCCGGCCGTTGGATGTGGTGCGCACGTTCCGACCGCTCCACTCGCTCTCGCCGCGCAATCTCACCCTCCTCGCTTTTCCCGACTCTGTGTTCGTGCGCGACTTGCGGGGCAACCTGTTCAGCCCGTTCCTGGATGCGCTGAAGATCGCCGACGGCGTTCACCTGCGCAAGCGGGCGTTGTTCTCCGCGATGGTCGTGGCCATGGGAATCGCCTTCGTCGGCGCGGCCGTCGTGCACCTGTACATCCCTTACACCGAGGGCATGCTGAAGCTGTACCAGTACGGCAGCGGCAACGCGACCATGCTGCTCCGGCACTCGGTGGCGCAGATTCAGGTTGCCGACAACTACGACGTCCGCCTGCCGATCAACTTCGCCATCGGCATCGTGCTGACGCTGTTCCTGTCGATCATGCGGGCTCGGTTCTGGTGGTGGCCGTTCTACCCCATTGGCTACGCTCTCTGCGGCTCGTGGACGATGATCGTGTTCTGGTTCCCGCTGACGTTGGCCTGGATCATCAAGACCCTCCTGCTCCGCTACGCCGGCATGGACGCCTACCGCAAAGGCCGCCCGTTCTTCCTGGGCATGATCCTGGGTGAGTTCTTCATGGCCGTCCTGTGGACGATCCTCTGCACCGCAACGCGCCAGGAGGCGCCGTTCTTCCCATGGCCGTGAGGTGGGATGGCGGGACCGGGAGACAAGGAGACCGGGGGACAGGGGGATCGGGAGGTGGAGACGGTGTTCGGTTGTGGCAGTCGTCGCTGCTCTCTGGCTTTGGTGAGTTGACGCACGGGGTCTCGTTGCGCACAGGCGGTGTCGGCGCGGCGCCTTTCGACTCGTTGAACGTTGCGCTGCATGTGGGCGACGACACGGCAGACGTGCGCGAGAACCGCCGGCGCGTCGCCGAAGAGTGGGGGGGGGACTTGCGCGACTGGGTCTGCGCCCAACAGGTCCACGGGAACCGCGTGCACCACGTGACGACAGCCGAGAAGGGGCGAGGCGCGCTCAGTTACGAGACCGCGATTCCCGCGACGGATGCGCTGGTCACCGACGCGCCTGGCGTTGTTTTGGCTCTCTTCGTCGCCGACTGCGTGCCGGTCTTCCTGTACGACCCTCAACATAGAGCGCTCGGTCTGGCGCACGCGGGGTGGCGCAGCCTGGCCGCGGGAATCGTGCCGAAGACGGTGGAGACGATGCAGGCTCGCTTCGGCACCCGCGCCGACCAGCTCGCCGTCGCTGTCGGGCCGAGCCTTGGCCAGTGCTGCTTCGAGGTCGGTCCTGAGGTGGCGGAGCAGTTCGACTCAAGTCACCTCGTCCGGCGCCCCGGCAGGGGCAAGCCGCACCTGGACCCCTACTCGGTCGTCCGCCACCAGCTCGTCGCCTGTGGCATGCCGCCAGCCCGACTCGCCGCGCTCCCACCGTGCACGAAGTGCCGACAAGCCGACTACTTCTCCCACCGCGGTTCGGCGGGCACCACTGGGAGGGCGGTTGCTCTGCTGGCACTCCTCCAAGCGCGCTGACCGCAGGCCGTAGGGGCGGTGCCTGCGTGCCCGCCCCTGCGTGCCCGCCCTCTGCGTACCCGCCCCCTGCGTGCCCGCCCTCTGCGTACCCGCCCCCTGCGCTCCCGCCCAGCCGGGCCAGACACACCGGTCTGCCCCTACGTTGTCCCGCTTGAGGTCGCTGTGCTCAACCGAGGGGGCGGGTGCGAGCAACTCCTGCGCCCTCCGCCCCTACCTCCGCTCCCACCTGTACGTCGTCACCTTCGGCTGGTCCGCAAAGTCCAGGCTCTGCCGGAGCAGGTTCAGCGTCGCCGTTGGGTCCTCCGGGCACACGCCGCCGTAGGTGACGAAGTGGCTCGCGGGAGCGGGAGAGCCCTCAATACCCACGCCGCCCCAGCCGCCGCCGGGACCGATGCAGTGAAGCGCGTCCACCTCCGGCGTGACCAGCGCCAGCAGCAGCCGGTCGGGAGCGAACTTGGCGCCCCAGCGGAGGTTGCTCCGTTTGACCTGGGCGTCCAGCCCTTCGCTGTTCTTTCCAACCGGACCGGTGGAACCACCGGCGAAAAGGTACTGGGCGGGCACTTCACCCTCGGCGCTCAACACTCGCTGGTCGTCGTAGTTCCAGAACCAACCAGTGGGCGAGTCGAGAGTAACCTCCACCCACGGCTGGCCGGCGTAGACGCTAATGGTCTTGGTCAGGCCGGACTCGTCCACACAACGGAGCCGCGCCATTGCCGGACCTGCCTGCACGAGGCGCAGCTCGTTGGGCGAACTGCGCGAGGCCCCGGTCATGTCGGCGAAGCCGGCCCAGCCGGTCTCGCCAGGCTGGGTGAGGTCAACGCCCTCCTCGGGGAGAACCGCAGCCGTGGCCTCCGTACGCTTGACGATCCAGTGGTAGAGATGCGCGCCTTCTCTGCCGACGAACAGGCGAAGGCACTCGTTCTCGATCCAGTAGTCGCCGGTCTCGGTCTTCTCGCAGCGCAAAGCGGGCGCCTTGTCGGGCGGCGCGTCTGCCACTGCGTACAGGCAGAGCCGGGCAGTCTGGCCGGCGTCGAGCTTGCCCGGGAGGACGAACGTCAGCCGTGAGTGCCTGCCTCCTTGCTCGTCCAGCACCTCCTCCATCTGGCAGGGCACGGGCTGTTGCTCCTGGCCGGCAAGCTGGTACAGTCGCACCGACCGCTGCGCGCCCTCGGGCAGGGCGAGATCTATCTCGACGGGCACGCCCTGCCGGTCTGTCTTCCCAGCCTCCACTGCGAGACCGCAACGAGACGTCGCGGTCGGTTCCTGCCACGGGAGTGCTTTGTCCATCGCGTCGGCCACGCGCGTCGGGTGCGTCGCGCGCACACCCGTCTCGACGACTGCCAGCCCCGCCGCTTCGGGCGAGGGCAGCGGCTTCCCGGCGGTCAGACCCTCCGCGGCGGCCGTCACCTGCTGGAGGAGGCCGTCATACGCCGCCACGACCTTGGCGAACTTCCCGGTCGTCCAGTCCAGGGCGTAGGGCTTGTTCTCGCGGTTCCATAGGCCGACGTAGCGGGTCCGCAAGTCGGCGTGCTGGTCGCGGATCTTGCGGAGGAGCGTCGTGGCGCTGTCGGCGGCTGTTCGAGCGGCAGCCAGGCCACCTGCTGCCTGCACGGCGCGGTCGTACTCGTTGGCGGCTTCCAGGAAGTCCAACCGCCGCGTCGCCGTGAGCTGCATGCGCTCAGCGCCGAAGACGAAGTAGTCCAGCAGGTCCGCGTTCACCGTGGCGCTCTGCTGCGCTCGCCGAAGGTGCTCGAGGGCCGGCTGCGTGAGCTTCAGCAGCTCTCCCGCCTGCTTGCGGGCAGCGGGAATGCTGGTGGGCACATTCGCCAAGTCGAGCTGCCAGAATCGCCGATCCATCATGCCGCCATACCCGGGCAGCGAATGCGTCTTCGCCAGCAGCTCGATGGCCTGCCCGAAGTCGTCGCCCTGCTCGCCGAACAGTACGCCGCCAAGCCGCCGGTTGAAGTCGCGCGGGTCGGTGGTCGAGCCGGTCCACGCGCACTCAGCCCCCCACAGTACGCCGTGCCAGTTGGGCGCGCAGAAGGTCTCACCATCGTCGTCCCAGGCGGTGTTGAGCATGCCCAGGGCACCGCGCTTCACGCCGTCGCGGACGAAGTTCTGGACATTGACTGTCGTCGCCGCGAAGTCCGGCAGCAGTCGGCTCCAGCAGTTCACGCCAGGGCACACGAAGAACTCGTAGCCCGACTCGGCGAAGGGGATGATCTGGTTCTCGAAGCTCGCCGCCGGACCGTAGCCCCAGGTCAGCATGACGGTGTCTTTGGGGATCTCCTTGAGGTCTTCGGGGTGCTGCAGGATGATGTCCCCCCACATCATCATCCGCTTGCCTTGCTTCGCCACCAGGTCGTGCACGCGCCGCATGTGCCGGGCGTACACGCCGCCCACGCCGATCTCCTTCGCCAACTCCTTGGACGGTCCCTCGCCCAGACCGTACGTTTCGTCACAACAGACGTTGAAGAACGGCGACGAGGTCAGGGGCGCCTGCTCGGAGTAGAGGTCATCGAGAAGCTGGTAGCTCTTCTCGTTGACGGGACTGAGAATGCCGCCCGTTTCGCGTAGGTCCTTGTACTCGTCGTGCTTCAGAATGTGATAGAAATGCCCGAACGACTGCTGGCACCCGACGATCTCGGCGTGGAAGCCCTTGGCGTGCTCGACGAGGGCGCTCAGTTCGTCAGGCGTCAGCGATCCGTCGGGCGGTCCAATCTCGGGATGCTTGCTGAACGCAAACTGGTGCTCGATGTAGTAGGTGAAGAAGTTCATCTTCGCCAGTGCGCCGATCTCGACCTCGCGCTTGAGGACCCCGAGCAATGTGCTCGGCCCCCGGGTGAGGTCGTCCTGGAATCCGCGATGGCGCAGTGCCGGGTAGTCGCTGATCGTCAGGTCGGGGAGAACGCCGTCAGCCACGTTGGCGCGCAGCAACTGACACAGCGTCTGCGCAGCGTAGAACAACCCGGCTGCGTCGGCGCCCGTCGCTGCCATCCCTGCCGGCGAGACGGTGAGCGCGTAGCCTTCGGAGTGGTCGGGTGGCGTCAGTGGACCCGGGAGTGCCTCCGCGGCAACGGCCGCCTCTGTCAGGAACAGCGAAGCGCGATCCTGGCCTTCCTTCGCCGGTGGCCCGTTGCGGATCTCCGTCGCGCTCCCCAATCGTCGCAACTCCTCGCTCAGTTCCCCCGGAATCACCCCTGCCGCCATTGTTGCGGGCACCCACAGCGCGGTCTCTTTGGGCAGGCGGAAGGCCCCCTCGGACAAGCGGACCTCGCGAGGGAAGGGGATCAGCCGCAGTTGCGCTGCAGCCTCCGTGCCCTGCGCACAAGCGCCGGACCGCAGAACAAGCACTGCCAGAACTCCCCAGAGACGTGAGACCATGGTTCCTCCCAGAATCGACTCGGTATGGACTCGAGGGGCCGCGAGCGGCGCCGGCGAATGGCTACGGATTGTACCCGCCGCCGTGCCAACGCACGGCGTGCTTGCCACTCGCCCAGGACCAGGGAATAACATCGTGGCCCCCACCGGGGGTGTAGTCTGGCATCGCGGCGAAGAGATCGTCGAGGAAGACGGGTGGTAGAGCGACGATCTCGGGTCGGAGGTCGGAGTTGCGCTGGTGGAGTATCTGCCAGGGGGTCTGATGCTCTTTGTAGCTGTTGGTGCGGGCGACGTTGAACCACAACAGGTAGGTGGTAGCTTTGGCGAGAAAGTCGCGGCGGCCGCGAAAGGTCTCGACCTCGTAGAACTCATCTTCGAGGAGCCGGTGGACGGTCTCGACATCGGCCTGCCAGGTGTGGGCGCCGGGCGGGAGGGTACGCTGGGTGAGTCCGGGCACGTGGCAGACGGCTTGGGCGAAGACGCTGTCTTCCCGGGCATTCCAAGAACCGATGAACTCCGAGCCATTGTCGGTCTGAATGAACGAGCCGGCCAGGGGCCTCCCGCACGCCTGCAGATGGACCAGGATGCGCTCGATGAAGAGCGTGGCATAGCAGAGACTGCGCTCGCGGGCGTAGGCGACATACTGCAGCCCGCTGACGACCTCTCGGACGGTGTATT
>PEVN01000050.1 GCA_002779825.1 Armatimonadetes bacterium CG06_land_8_20_14_3_00_66_21
GACGCCACTGATGTGCGGCCCCAGGTGCCCGGCGCAATCCAGGAGCGGGCGGCAAACGGCACGTTCCGGTTCCCCATCCCGCAAGGGAATCTGGCTTCCTCCAAGGTGGTCGAAGCGGGCGACACGCTGCTCGTCACCCCGGTGAACCGGTCTCCGGCCAGTGTGACGCAAGGACTGCAGAACGTCCCGATGCTCTCGCTGAACCTGAGCGTCAACCGGGACACCGTTCTGATCACCCGGTTGCGGGTCCGCGAAGACGGCACCAGCGACCAAGACACCGACCTGCTCAAGGTGCACCTGTATAGCGATCCGGAGCAGGACGGCGCCGTGGGGCTGAACGATACGCTCCTGGCCAGCGTCCCGCTTTCCGGGCAGATCGCGGACTTCCAGGGCATCAGCGTGGTCGTGGCCGCCGGGACGCCCCGCTCGCTGTTGCTCACGTATGACGTGTCCGACTTCGCGCAGCTCGGGAAGACGCTGACTGCGGCGCTGCCAGACATCTCCTACGTCACCGTCGGGGACGCCGCCGACACGGTGTCCGTCGCCAACTTCCCCATTGCTTCCAGCCCGAGTCTCATCGAGCGGGCGGCGCACCTGCTGTATGTCTCCGCGTCCAGCTTCGTCCTGCCGTTCGTCGATCCCGGCGACACGGATGTGCCCTTCGAGAAGCTGGTGCTGACGCCCGACGCGGGAGTTGTCACGCTGAGCGGCCTGACCATCCGGCAGTCGGGGACAGGGCTCGTGGGCGCCGCCGCCGACCTCAAGACCATCAAGGTGTACCGCGACACAAACCAGTCCGGCTTGCTGGAGACCACTGGTCCGACCCCGGATGCGCTTATGGTGACCGGGTCCACATTTGTTGACACCGACACGCCTACCGACGGCATTGCTGACGGCGTCGTCTTCACCACGGCGAACGGCTCCTTCCCGTCCAACTTCACCATCAATGCGGGGAGCAGCGAGACGCTGTTCGTGGCCGTCGACGTGGGCGATCCCGGTCTGGCGACGGTCGGGAACACGCTGGAGCTGGCGCTCGTCAACGCAGCGGCCGTCAACGCGCTCCCGGACACGACGATCCTGACCACCGGCAGCTTCCCGGTGCGGTCCGGCGCGAGCGTGATCCGGGGTCTGGTCGACGTGGTGATTGGCGAGTCCGTCCCGGACGGCACCGTCGTCCCTCAAGGCGCCATCGAGCAGTTCATGATGCGGCTGGACGTCACCGCGCAGAACAGCAACGTCACTGCAGACACGCTGGTTGTGGGCCGCGGCGGCTCGGGGACCGATGCCGACGTGCTGCAGGTGAAAGCCTACCTGGACAAAGACGCCGACACCGTGTTCAACTCGTCCGTTGACACGCTGTTGGGCGCCGCACCATTCACCAGCGGGCAGGTGATCTTCTCGAACCTGACCCTCGCCCTCCCGGCCGGAGCCACCACCTCCATTTTCATCGTGTACGACCTCAGCGGGAACGCCACGACCAACGCCACGCTGACGGCGCAACTGCTCAGCGCCGTGGCGATCTCCGGGCCCGGCGTTCAGGTGGATCCGAGCGTTACGTTTCCGCTTACTTCAAACCAGATCCTCATCGCCGACGCACCGCCCCGGCTGGCCTACTGCGAGGCGTCCAAGACGCAGGCGCTGGTCCGGTTCTCTGAGCCGGTGCAGACGGCGGAGGCGGAACAGGCAGCCAACCTCGAAATTGAGAGCCCTGCCGGCAATCTGATCCACAGTGCGGCGTCGCCGCTGAGCGGGCTGTCGTTGAGCTACAACGCCGGCATTCGCTCGCTGGTCATCAGCGGGCTGTCCTTCACCTACGGTGACGAGGTCAAGTTCACCGTGTCCAACGTGAAAGACCTCGCCGGCAACGTCATCGCGCCGCCCAACAACACCTGCACAGCCACAGTCGGCGAGACTGTCCCGCCTGCCATTCTGAGTTGTGTGGTGAGTGAACCGGTCACCGAAGACGCTGGCGGGACCGCGGCCATCGTGTTCACGAAGGATGTCATCCCCACGGGAGCAGGCGGCGCGCTGGGGGACCTGGGGAACTTCCTGCTTGTGGCCAACGGGCTGCCGCTGAACACCAGCGCCGCCAGCATCTCCTTTGCCGCAGCGACGCGCACCACCACCATCACCGGTCTTCCAGTGAAGCAGGGCGACACGTACCAGATCACTGCAAAGGGCATCACCGATATCTTCGGGAATGCCATGGAAGAAGACGGCTCTGCCAATGTGTGCAGTGGCACTGTGCAGGATGCCGTAGCACCGACGCTCTTGGGCATTGCCGCGCACGCAAAGGCCATCGTCCTGACCTTCAGCGAGGCGATGGACCCGAAGACAATCTCGGTTCCGCCGCTGTACGCTCAGTACACGGTGACGGAAGGCGGAGCCGCAGTTGCCCTCAAGTCAGTATCACTGAGCACTGACGGGACCATTGCGACGCTTGTACCGACAACTGATCTGTCGCTCAGCGGCACGCTCACAGTTGTTGTCCGCGACGTTAAGGACAAGGCGGGGCGGGATATTTCGCCGAACCCGACCACGGCCATCACGGGTGTCGGCGTGCAGGTAGTGATCCCCGGCCATGGGCTGACGCTCTTCGCCGTGCCGATGCTGTTCACCCCACCGGACGACGACCCGGCTTTCGTGCTGGGTGACGGAGCCAAGGTCGCCCGGTTCGACCCGGTGTTCAGCCAGTATCAGGTGTACCCGACCGTCAAGTTCGGGTTCGCTCCAGGCCAGGGCTACTGGGGCCGCTTCAACGTGGACACGCCGTTGCTGTTGTCTGCCGGGCAGTTGGTTTCCACTCTGACCCCCTTCACCTTCAATCTGCCCACCAACAACTGGGCGCTGTTTGGCAACCCCTTCTTGGGGAGCCTCAGTTGGAACATGGACGCGCTGAGCGTCAAGGTGGGCGGCGGCGTCACCACGCCGCTGAGGCAGCTTGTGGGGAGCAGCAATCCGGTGATGGAGACGTACGCGTGGGCGTATGATTCCCTGGCCCGCGACTACTACTTGGTGTCCGATCCACGAATCATCCCGGGAGTGAAGTCCGTGATCCCGGTGGGTACGGCGGTGTGGGTGAAGTCCAACACTGCCAACGCCGCCTTGGTGGTGCCGGCTCCGCTGGCGTCTCGGGCGAGTGTGCCGGTGGAAACGGAGACGCCCGGCGACAATAGCTGGTCTGTAGAACTGGTGGCCAGTGCAGGCGACGCGACGGACTCTGGGAACTTGCTCGGCGTGTCTCCCGGCCGCGCCGTCACGGTGGCCAGCCCGCCGGCCCAGCCGGAACTCAGCGACTTCGTGGAGCTATCCTTCCTTCAGCCTACTGGCGCGGGGGAGGGCGGCTTCCGGGGCGAAGTGGACTTGCGAAGCGCGGTTTCGAGCCGGGCTTCGTGGGAAGTCGAGGTCCGGACGGACCGAGCTGGTAGTGAAGTGCGTGTCTTGTGGCCCGAGCTGTCGCGACTGCCGAGCCGCTATCGACTGAGGTTCGTGGACCCGACCACTGGGAGCGCGGTGGCGATGCGCACCTCCCGCTACTACAGCTTCCAGGCGGAGCGTTCCGGCATCACGGCCAGGCGCTTCCGGGTGGAGCTGATCCCCGCCGAGGAGGGCGGCCTCCGGATCTCCGGAGTAAGTGTCGTTCCGGCCGGGCGAGCAAGCGGAGGCGGGCTGGCTGTGTCCTACGCCCTCAGCCAAGACGCCGACGTTCAAGTGAGAGTGCTGAGCGCGACCGGGCGGCAGGTTGGCGTCCTGACCCGCAGCAGCGGCCGCGCCGGTCTGAACCAGGTTGCCTGGGCAGCCCGAGGAGCCGATGGTCGCGCCTTGCCGCGCGGCGTGTACTTGGTGGAGATCACTGCACGGGATGACGAAGGACAGGCTACGCGCGCCGTTCGGACGGCGCCCCTCCGATAGGTCCTACTAGTCCTATCAGTCCCATTCGCGCTCTGCTGTGATTGCAGACCGGTTCTCATAGGAGTTGAGGTAGGCTTGAAAAGGACAACACTCCCAGTGGCGCTACTGGCCGCCGCGGCTGCCCTTGCCACCTTGGCAGGGTGCGGCGGCGGAGGCGGCACCGCGGCACCGACCGGCGGGGGCAGCACCGGTGGGACAACGCCCACGGTGACCAACCAGGCGCCGGTCGTCTCGAACGCGAGCCTCACCATCGCCGCAACCTCGGGCGGCGGCGCCGGTTCGGTGCAGGGAGACAGCGTTACGCTGCCCGTTGGCGGCGGCACCATCGCGGTCTCCCTGGACGCAGCAGACCCGGAAGGAAGCACCCCGGTGGTGGTCGTCTCGCTGTTCAACAACAACTCGGGGACGGAGACGAAGGTCACCAAAACCACCCCGACGAGTGGCACCACCTACCGACAGGATATCCCCGTTGCGGGGAATCTCAGCACCAGCGGGCTCGCCGTGACGTACCTCGTCACCGCGCGCGTCGCCGACGCTGCGGGGCTCGCAACCACACTCACTCTCGGCACGATCCTCGTGCCGGGTGCCAGCAGCCCGCCTGTCCCTCCGCCGCCCACCGACCTGTAGCGAGCCGCGCCGACCCGGTGCCCTGACATGCTGCATTGCCCGTCCTGTGGCTATGAATACGAAGTCAGCGCCAACCGCTGTCCGGACTGCGGGAATGCCCTGCAGCCCGGCCCGTTGCCCGCGGGTGCGAACGGCGACTTTCGTAGCGCGAGATGCCATCTCGCGGTACAGTCCGGCCCGTTGCCTGCGGGCGCGAACGGCGACTTTCGTAGCGCGAGATGCCATCTCGCGGTACAGCTTGGCCCGTTGCCCGCGGGCGCGCGGGGGTGGACGGCGAACGGTCCGCTCACCGCAGTGGCTGCACCCGCCGATGAACCGACGGCACTGCTGTTTCGCGAGCTGCTGAAGAGCAATTCGATCCCCGCCGCCCTCAGATGCCTCGAGATGCCCTGGTACGACGGCCTGGCTTCTCTCACGATGAACCGAGGCGTGTGGGGGCAGGTGCTCGTGCGGGAAGCGGATGCGGCCCGCGCCCGGCGACTGCTCGCAGACTACGCAACAGGAGCCCCCCGCGAACCCGACGGCGACGAAGACGGTGGAGGTGACGACCATGCGTTTGGCTCATGCAGTGCTTGTGCGTCCGCGCCCCAGCCGAGCGGGGCGGGTGCCCAACCGGCCGGTCTGTCGCCTTGACAGCGCAGCCGTGCCGGGTATCCTCGCCTTCCATAGCTTCCAAGTGGCTGCCGACCTCAGGTCGACGCTCAAGGAGGAATCGTGATGACTGCCAACCTGTATCATCCTCGCCGGAACACACTCCCCTCGGCCCGCAAGGCGGCCCCTCCCGGCGTTGCGGCGCTCGCAGCGCTGGTGGCTGTTGCGCTCGGCGCGGGGCCGGCGCGCGCGGCGGTGACGGTCAGCAATCCCACCATCACGGCGCTCGGGGCGGGTGCCGCCTTGGTCGGCACGAACAACACCGTGCTGCAATTCACCGCGAGCTACTCCCAGACCAATGCCAACCCCTGGTCGAGCGCGTATGTGACGGTGCCCGGCCCGCCTTCGGCCACCCAGGTGAATTTCAACGGGCCGGGCGGGAATGGAACGTACTCCACCACTGGTCAGAGCTTCAGGACCACCTTCAACTCCACTCGCACTGTAACCTATACTTTCAACTGCACTGCCGTCGCCCCCGCGGAAGTGGGGACTGCGACTCTGGAGCTCACCTACCGCAACATCCAGCCGGTCCTCCAGTACGGGCAGCGCATTGCCTCGCCTGGCAACACGAATGGGGTCAATGACACCGCCTGCTACGACCGCCTCATCCCCGCCAACCGCACGGCGGTTACCCTGGACGTCATCTATACGGACGTCAACAACGACCCGCCCGTCTCCTACCTCGGGCAACCCACGGTGTGGGCCGTGCTGGATGCCGGACTCCCCACGGAAGTACGGATTCCCCTCCGGCGACCAGCCGCCGACGCGAACTACCAGCCCGGCGGGTACAGCGGCAACAGTTGGAACAACAGCGTGGACGCGACCCTACCGGCAGTTCCCGACTACACGGACGGTGAGCATTTCCAGTTCGTCGGCACGCTCCCTTACAATGCTGCAACCGATACCATCACCAACCCCCTGGACCCGAAGACGACCAATCTGGGGCAATACACGCTTCAGTTCCAGGCGACGGACGCGCCCATCGTTAGCGCGCTGGCTGCGAACGCCTACATCCCCGCGGCGGACAACTACCTCTACGTGTACGAGTCGCCGACGCTGACGGTCAACACTTCCACGAACGGTCTGGTGGTGGTCCCCTCCGACCCGGCTCACTACCAGGATGGCTCCAGCTCCGACTCGTTCGTGTATGAGGTCACTTACACTCAGAAACAAGGCGTGGCCCCCAGCATCGACTTCACCTACGCGTACAAGCGGATCTACTGCATCATTGACGGCACTCGCAGGGAGCTCACTTCCGTCATACCCAATCCCACCGCCAACGACTACCAGGTCGGGGCTCTGTACCGCTACATCATGCAGCCGCTCGAGCGGGGCGACTATGAGTGGCGCACGAGCGTGGACCATCCCACCGGCGCCACGCCCAACGCGACTGACCCCCATGACGACAACAACCTGACGGCGTTTGGGTCTGGGAACACCATTACACCTGGCACCGCGGGACAGCAGGCGTACAATGCCGGAGCCGCGCACAGATACGAGTTCGAGGCCGTCCGGCTGCCGGCGGCGAACGGCGTGCGGGACGCCACAGTCCCAGGTCCCAGTTCGGGCAATCCCTGGCAGAAGCCCCTGGTCCACCCGGTGCTCGAAGTCAGGCCGCACAGAGTCCGCGGCGTGCCACCGGGGGCAGGCCTGATGTGGTGGGACGAGACCAACTTCTTCTTGGGGAACGCCGCCCCGCTGGGCGGCTTCGAGTACAACAACGACCCGAACGCCGCGGGCGGGCGCAACCCGGGCGGAAGCGTCGACATGGGCGCCACTCGCACGACTACGTCGAACGTGGTCACGTACCGCACTAAGTAGTTCGTGTTGCGGAAGCCTGCTAACGGCGCCGGCGGACACAGCCAGTGTAATG
>PEVN01000369.1 GCA_002779825.1 Armatimonadetes bacterium CG06_land_8_20_14_3_00_66_21
CAGCACTGCCAGGGCGAGCCCCAGTAGCAGCGGCGTTACAGTAGCCTTCATTGCAGGTTGCTCTCCTTCTCCGTTGTAGTGGGTGTGATGGCACCCAAAGCGGTCTGCTCCTTGGACCGCGGGTCAGGCTCCGCATCCTGGCACCGGCCACATGCGAGTCCTCGGCTCCCCTTCTCCGCTCCGTGGCTCGGGGCATGGAAGATGCCGTCGCCATGGCACGTGCCGCACTGGCCGCCCTCGGCGGGCCGGCTGGGCTGGGTCTGTGAGCAGCCTGTACGACAGAACGGCTCGCCATGGCAGGTCAGGTGCTCAGGGCGCCGGTCGCCTTGCAGGCAGTCCCACGCCCGGACATGGGCCGTCTGCTCCCACCTGGCCAGAGCTTCGGTGTGCCGCGGGCGTCTTCTCCACGCTTCACGTGCAGCACGCGTGCGCCTGTGACTGCAACTGCACGCCGCGAAGCTGGGCGGCTGCCGCTCCTGCCAAGCGTTGCGCCGCTTGCGTCTCGCCAACGCGGCGCAACACGTGCTCAACCACATCCTCTAATGCCGCACCAGCGAACAGACTGGTGGAGGGATTAACGAAGATCCTCTCTCCGACCTCCGTTCTGGTTTCGGTCTGCGGCCATGGTCGTGTGTCCTTTCGTTGAGCTACTCCAGACGACCGCTACGGGCTAACGGTAGCGGCGAACTCTTAGAGCAACACCGCAACGGCTGTGAGTTGACATAGACACCGCACTGCCATTGTCGCCTATTCACAATGGATCACAAACAACCGCCAGCACCAGCGGTATGAGGAGCACTCTCCTCCTCATGCCGCATTCCGCCGTGCGTCGGTTCTTCATGGGCACGGTATCGAGCCGCCGTCATCGCTGAGCAGGACCGGTACTTCTTCTCGCACGCCTTCGTAGCAGGACTTCTGCGCGCCGGTATCGCACGCATTGCACTGGGTCAGCGAGCAGACGGACACTTCGATGTTGAAGTTCCAGTCATAGTAGAGCCAAGTCCCGGGAGCGGCCTCTACTACCGCGCAACGTTCTTCCGTCGCGGTGCCACTATCGGACAAACACTGCACGGGGTTCAGGTCGTCGCGGCAGCACCTCACCTCTCTGGGTTGGTAGGAGAAGCTGTCGCATCGTTCGGTCGTGCAGTTCTGCTGGCCACTGCAGTTGTTGCACTCGACTGTGATGGTCTTCTGGAAGTCGAGACTTGCGTTCCGTTCCGGAGTGCAGGGATCCGTTGGGCAATTCTGTTGTGCCCACCCGGCAGAAGCCAATAGCACCGTGAGTAAAACCACGGGCGACGACATGGTCTGCAGTCTCATTTCTTTCACCTCCTTTCCGTTGTGTGAGGTCAATAATCAAGCGGCAGAGCTTGTGCGGTGCCTACGGCAGAACGTCAGCGTTGGATCCGGTCTCCACACAAGGCCGTGCAGGCTCTCAATAGGTTGAGACTGAGAACCCCCCGCGCCACCACCCTACGTCGCTGTCCCAGTGGTGGACCGACGCCCTGGTTCTGGGCCTGAACTCGCACTCAACTCCTGGTTCCGCGTTCTTCCTTTCGTGGCGCAGAAGCGCTTGCTGTTCAGGAGACAACTCGTTCAGGGGTCTGCGCCGTCGCTCTAAGAACGCGTCTAGCTCAAATGGGGCCATGTTGGCCGCAAGACCTGGCCGCACGAACTGCGGATGGAGCAATCGCAGCAATAAGTCTTCCAGGCCCTCAGCTAACCGAAGACGGTCCTGCGAGGTACGCCACTCTGGGTGCTGTTGCCAGTAGTCGTTGCGGCGCTTTTCATCAATCACTGCGTCATCGGTGAAGTGCGGCTTCCCATCCACTTCCCGCCACGCAAGCCTCGCGGCGTACTGAAGTGCAGCAAGCAGGTCGGCGGCGGGGTACTGACCGCGCGACAGGAACACTTGCTCATTCTCGAGTCGGCTGTCAACGGTCGCTGGCAATCCCGTCTTGGCGCTCAACTCCGTGAACAGGGCAATGGTTGTGCGTGGGCCCGCCTCTTCGAACGGGAGGATTGGAGAGTGGCGAGTCTCGGGTGTACCGGTCTGTCGCCAGGGCGGCCATTGGTCTGCCTGCTCCAATAGCTTCGACGCTTCGTCGGCAGCCCCAGGCGGAAACGGCTCCGATCCATTGACGAGACGACCCAGTTGTTGTACTGGGGCGGCGCCTCCCTCCGCAGTTGCCTCGGGTCTGCGTGCGGCAATGGCTTGCAGAATATCCACAGGTCCGAGCCGTTGGTCTCCGCGGAATAGCTCTATGGTCGGCCGAAAGCTGAGGCTGATGAACGTCTGGCCTTGCTGGGCCATGAGTGGGGTCCAGAGATGAGAGAACGTTGGGATGGCGAGTTCCAAGACTGAGTACAGACCGCGCTGGGACAGGGCCGGAAGTGCCACAACCCGTCCCCCCAGGAGTTCTGCGCCCAACTGCGGCGGCATGCTGAGCAGTAGCCTCAGCACCGAGGCGGGGCACGCTACCCGGGAATCCTGAAGCCCGCGGGGTGCCCAGGCTCGGTTGGCCGGCGAGCGGAATGCGACGACGGTGCCGGTCCGCCTCCATTCCCAGCCGAACGTATTGGCAACGGCACAGATGGCTTCCTCGCCCGCCGCCGGGTGGTGGGCCACCGTGGCGACAAACGCGCCCTCGGGTAGTGGACAGACCACCGGTCCGCCGATTACTGAGGAGAGGGAGTCAACGCAGCTCCGTAATGCTTGAGGTTCCGGGCTCGCCTGCGCCCCCACACTCTTGTCGGGATCCGCGCCCATCGCGAGCGGACACAGCCTGCTAAAAGCGGCTACGGCGCCTAGCAGCGTTGCGAGGAACTGCCGGATAGTCAAAACGGACTGCGGTCGATTGCCGAACAATTGCACCTCACTCCCAATAGCGTACAGGGTCAGAGCGCGCACCGATGGTGAACGCCCCAGCGTGTTCCTCGTCATTGTACCCCCACGCACGTAGCCTGCCGGTTGAGCGCCAAGACGCCACCAGTCGCGACGTGGACAATGTCATCGCCGTGGCAGGTGCTGCAACTGCACTCCAGCGTTCCCCGGCCTCTGCGCCGCATCAAACCGGCCTGCGCACCGGAACTGCGCGCCATGACAGATCAAGCACTCCGGCACGAGCCGCTGCTTGTTGCGAAGCGTCACGACAGCCCCCGCGTGGGCGCTCCTCCGCCACACCTCGTAGGCTTTGGTATGGCGCGGCTTGCACCGAGGTGCCGTCTGCTTCCACTTGGCCACAACCTCGGCGTGCCCGGGACGGCTTCCCCACACGCTTCAGTTGCAGCAAGCGGCCGCCTGCGGTTGCAGGCGCACGTCGCGAAGCTCAGCGGCCACATCTCCCGCCAGCCGCTGCATCGCCTGCGACTCGCCGACGCGGTGAAGCACGCGCTCCACTACGTCCTCCAATGCCGCGCCGGCGAACAGGCTCGCGGCGGCTACTTGGGCGGACTGGCGGAAGAACTGACGGCGGTTCTCCTGGCGGTCTGCGTTGCTGCTGCGTGTCGATTTGCGCTTCATCACTGATATTCACCTCTCCTACGTTCGGGGGTTACGAATACTGCGCGTTGACCATTCCACTTCCGCGGGTCCCCTGATCGCCTGCGGATAGTGTCCGACCGGATGGTCACTGCCGTACGACGCACCCACTTGGTTCCGGGGTGTGACTCGCCGTGGCTTGAGTGTCCGCGAGCAAGCAGATAGCACTTGTACGCGCTCCAACATGGCCGGCACTCCTCGCGCCAGCATAAACGGCCGATGTCTGCCTGTGTGCGCGCTTTCGAGGGTGCCTCCCGAGTGTGTGGGGGACAATCTTCGGGGCAGCGCGAGAAGAGCGACGAAGACGTGTGCACCGTAAACCAGATTCTGGTCGTTCTCCTCATGCTTGTGCACCTTCGCATCGGGAACTCCGTGGGCGGCGGGCGGCTGCACCTAACGTCGGAGTTCCGCGTCCGGGCCCAGTACCCCCAGAGTGGCTGTTGCTTCGAGGTCCTCAGCGTTGGAGGCCCCGAACACAGGCGTAAGTCCGTACCGTCCGAAACTGCCGTTGGGGCGCTTCGATTCCAGCCCGATGTGGTACTCAGGCGCTATTCGCACGGTGATGCTCGAGAGGAGGTCATCGTCGCCCCCTATGCGACCAAGGAATTGGGCGATGAACTCCCGTTGTGGCCCGCTAAGTTGCTCGCCACGGAGTCGCTGGAATCGGCACTCTGAGGGACTGAACGGCTCCGCACATTGTGCAAATCCGGGGCCCCGCAGAAGGAACGCGAACGTCTCCGCCATGAGGTGGCGCTGTTCGCTGTCCCAGATCACCCCGGCTTTCCGCGAGTTGGCCCTGTAGACTGCGTGCGCGACTGCCTGGTCGTAACCAGCGTAAAGGAGATCCCCCACAACCCGGAACTCGACCCCGCGGAGGCACCATGACAAGTGCCCGAGGAGGTCCGGCAGGTTGTACTCGCCTCGGGACAAGAAGAAGGCGCGCCCCGCGAGTGCCCGGTGGACAGCGCCGGTTAGGCCAGCAGAGCGAGCCAGCACTTCTACCAACCGCGATAGGGTCACACCCATGTTGTCTGCCGTAGAGAATGCCGTGTGGGCCGATGGGAGTTGTAGCGCCAGTGGGGCCGACCCGCCAACATCCGGTTCGGCAGGCTCAGTGTCCCCTCGGGTCACTACGTTGACCGGCAGAGGGATTGGGGAAGCCGGCGGGTTCGCCCGCACTCGCTGGACGGTCCGGCTTGGGGTGAATGACTTCCCCTTGTAGTAGAGGAACACCCTTGGGCCGGCGGAGCACTCGACAGCGGTGTCGGTGTCTGCCAGCACCACGTCAGCTTTCGCCACTTCGGTGGGCGCCGGGAATGACTTGAGTGCGCGAGCAACAATGTGACGTAGCGCCTCGATGGTCTTGGGAGGGAGGTCCCCGAGGCGCACCGTTTCGCCCTTCGCAAAGGATCCTCTCTCGTTCGCGCCGAGAGACGCTGCGAATTGGATCCAACCGGTTCCGTCGAAGTCCTTGCGGAACTCCTCCAATATTGCGGATACATCGCATACCCCGGGGATGGCGGCACCGACTGGACCGACCCTGAGCACTCCGCCTTGGAGGCTCCATTGACACGAGCGGCGCTCCTCGGCCATCTCAAGGAAGCGGCGGCAGGTTCCGGCGTAGGGCATCCCCTGTGGGGGATCTGCAGGCAAGCAGGCCAGGACCGGGAGCCCGATGGCTGAGTGCACATGCCGCAGTGCAGAGGTCCAGTCAGGGTCCCGAAGCTCAACGGGCACGGACAGCGGGTCCATCTGAGGGGCGGCGCCGCCAAGGGAAGAGGCGGCGGCTACCGCGAGCAAGAGAGCGGTCCGACAAAGCTCTGTCGCCACCGAACTCATGAGGCTTCTCCGGCTGGAATGAAGCGCAGGCTGCACGGTAACCACCACCCTTCAAACAGATCCGCCCTCAGCACGCGTTGCCGTCGTACTCTCCCGTTGTCAGGTCTCGATCAACACAACTCGTGCACTGCCCCGGAGGGACGGTGCAGTTCGTGTACCGCGTCTGCTGGTAGTAGCAGTTCGCCTGCTTCTGGGTGATCTCCACGCAGCACTTGCCCTCGCGGCTTTCTGTGTTCCCCGCAGTACATGTGCCCTTGTTGATGCCCCGGTTGGCACACGTGTCGTAGTTGAAGAGGGAGCAGCACTCCGGCGCTGCGTACGCCGCCGGTGCTCCGCCAACCGCCACGAAGGCAGTGGTAGCCGCAATCACGATTAGCCATCTCCGTGCCAGCATGATTCTCTGCTCCTTTGGGTCAGTAGTCGGTGTCGCCCCGGGATCTGTGGCGGCGGCTATTGTGAACCAAAGCCACCTCCTTGCTTACAAACCTCGCACATCTCGAACACTTCTGACGGGTCGCAAGCCTCGTCAGGAGCTTAGCAGGGGTCGTACACCCCCACATACCATTGCATGCATGATTCGCGCGGGTTGCACTGGCGCCTCGTCTCAACATTCACCACAATTCATCTTCACCCATTGGCGACTCCTTTCGCTGTGGGATGCGGCTAATGCTTGGGGTAGACAAGCCCTTCACCGCCAATGGCGAATCAGCTTCAGAGTGTGCTGAAGCGAGAAACCTGGGCTGTGCACGCCCCGATGGCATTCGCTGCGCGAGCGTGAGCGCTCTTTCGCCACACCTCGTACGCCTTGGCGTGACACGGTTTGCACCGCGGCGCGGGCGCATAGGACGCTTCGCTCAGCGGCTTCTCGGCAGTGGCCGCCGCCAACGTTGTCTGTCGCGACTGGAAGTACTGGGCGACAAGACCGGCGATGGTGGAGTCGGGAGCATACGCGGCGCCAACGGTCTCCAACCGACACGATAGCTTCCACGGCTCTCCAGCAGTGCGTTCCGCCTCCAAGAGCGTCACTGCCTGCCCCCGGTCCTTGGTGGGGCAAAGGAGCACACCGTCCACCTCGGCAGGCAAGTCGAGCGTGCAGTTTGCAGGCGCAACGAAGATCGCCTGGACCAAACCGGCCGGACCGAGCCGACTGGCCAGGCCCCGGTTCTCGGCATCACTGAGCCGACTTGCCAACGCCACCACGTCGGTCCGCTTCTTGAGCGTCTCCAGGGCCGAGACGAGTGCCGTCCCCCAAGCGTCTTGGCCGGATCGTCCCTGCGGCTCCAGTCGCAGCAGACCGACTTGCACGCCGCCAAGCTCGCCAGTCCAAGACGTGGCCTTGGGGTCTGCCGGATCAAATGGCGGGATCACGGCGAGCTTTGCTTCTCCGGCATCCTTGCGCACGGAGTCGGCTTCCTCACTTCCAGTCAGGCACACCGCGTAGCCCATCTTCGCCATGGATTCCAGAAGGACGGGCTGCTTCGACGGGTCGTCACACAGGTTGCCGCCGTCGATGACGGCAGTAGGCACCCCGTCCGCCGTCAGCCGCTTGAGCAGCATCGCTCGCCGGGCCAGACCGCCCAGCCCGCTGCCGTGTCACCCGCAGGGCTCCAAGTAGCCGAGGGTGTCGGTGGT
>PEVN01000389.1 GCA_002779825.1 Armatimonadetes bacterium CG06_land_8_20_14_3_00_66_21
TCCAGGGCGTCGATGACTGCCGGGTTCCCTTCCCAGAAGGCCGTGCTACCGGCGGCGAAGATAGCCTGAAGCTGGGCAGGATCGACCGCCTGCAAGTCGTCTCGAACCCAGACCAGCAGGCTCCCGTCTCGCTCTGCCCTCGCTTCGAGTTCGGCGCGCGAGCGGAAGTGGTACTCGACGCCCTCGCGTTCGCCGGAGCGTCGCTCGCGGCTGTTGTAGGGGACGACGTTGGTCAGCGTCGCAGCCAAGTCGGGGTAGAGCCGGTCCAGTGCGCGGCGCAATGGGGTCTTCCCGACGCAGGAGGGGCCGGATAGGAGGACGAACTTGGGCATGGGGAACTCCTGTGTGAATGCAGACTTGGGATTGCAGATTGCGGACCGCAGATTGCGAAGACCGGCAGTGCACCGACCGTGGCATTCTCATCCGGTGTGGTGCCCAACCAACGGGCGGGCCGGACAGGAGTCTTGGCGCGATTGCTGCCCGCGTCTGCCTGCCGCGTGGCGCAATCCGTGCACTGCCAGTGGTGCTTCAGCCGGGGCAGGGAAGTGGTTCCCTGTTTGCATTAGAATCCCCTGCAACCATTGCGCTCGGATCCGGCTGCGTGGCGCTGTTCGGGCAGAAAGGAGCTGATCGGTATTGGTGACCATTGATGTCCTGCTGCTGCTGGTAAGCTTGGTGGTGATCCTGGCTGCGTGCGAGGTGTTCACCAACGCCATCGAGTGGCTTGGGCACCGGCTGAACCTGGCAGAGGGTGCTGTCGGTTCGGTGTTGGCTGCCGTGGGCACGGCACTGCCGGAGACGATGATCCCGGTTGTGGCCATTCTGTTCGGGGGGAACGATGCCGAGCACCACGACGTGGGCATCGGCGCGATTCTCGGCGCTCCATTCATGTTGGCGACGCTGGCCATGTTCGTCAACGGCGTGGCCATTCTGGTCTTCCGCAAGACCCGGGGCCGCTCGCTGGAGCTGAACCTCAACGCCAGCGTCATTGGCCGCGACCTGACGTTTTTCCTGGTGGTCCTGACCCTCGCCGCCGGCGTGTCGTTTGTGCCCCACAGCGCCCGCTGGATCAAGGGGCTGGTTGCCCTGGCATTGGTGGCGATCTACGCGCTATACGTGCGACGCACGCTCCTTCACGGCGGCGAGTCGCCGGGGGCCGAGGGGCTGCCGCCGCTGCGCTTCTCCTTCGGCCGCCCCGATCCACGTCTTCGGCTCATCGTGTTCCAGGTTGTGATTGGTCTCGCCGCCATCATCGGCGGCGCCCAACTCTTCGTCCGCTACGTCACCTTGATGGCCCACGAACTGCACGTCCCCACCTTGGTGCTCTCCCTGATCATCGCGCCGATTGCGACAGAACTCCCGGAGAAGTTCAACAGCGTCCTCTGGGTCCGGCACGGCAAAGACACCCTGGCCATGGGCAACATTACCGGCGCCATGGTCTTCCAGTCCGCCATCCTGCCGGCCATCGGCATCTGCCTGACCCGATGGGAACTCCAGCCGCCGGCCCTCGCCGCAGTCGTCCTCGCAGTCTGCTCCGCCCTGGTCCTGGTCCTCGCCATGCGCCTCCGCGGCAAACTGACCGCCCCCATCCTCCTGTCGGGCGGCCTGTTCTACGTCGCCTACCTCGTCACGCTGTTCCACCTCGGCCGAGTCGGGTAGGGGAGTGGACCGAGGCTATCGTGCGGGCACAGTGCGAGTCTCTTGGCGGAGGTCGACGGTCGTGCCCCTTCTCCGCTGTGCATGACTGGCCGACGTTGACCGTGACTTCGCGTTCGATGGAGACTGCCGATGGAAGCTGCAATGTGCACCTCGTTCGACCACACGATCCCCTTTGCCCAAGTCGTTCCGCTGATTCGACAGGCTGGATTCGGGGTCGTGTCCATTGGGGCCAGACCGCGGCATTCAGACTACGACACGGCGGAAGGAAGGGCTGCGATCAAGCAACTGACCGGGGAGAACGGTCTGACGGTGGACTCCGTGCACGCCCCGTTCCCGGAAGGTGATCGGTTGTTCTCCCTCGTGGAGTCGGAGCGACTGGAATCAGTTCGACAGTGTAAGCTGGCCATTGAGGCTGCGGCGTACCTGGAGGGCAGGATCGTCGTGGTCCACCTCATACCGGATGGCATTGAAGACCGCGGTACCGAGGCTGAGATGATCGGTCGGGGAAGGTTGAGCGTGGGGGAGCTTGCGGAGTGTGCGGCGGACCGGGGCGTGAGACTGGCGCTGGAGAATGGGCAGACACCAGCCTATGATCGGGTACTGGAACTCCTGCTGACCGAGTTTGAGGGCGATTCCGTCGGGTTCTGCTACGACTCCGGCCACGAGAACGTCAAAGGGACGTGCTTTGGGCTCCTGGAGAAGTTCGGCGACCGGCTACTGAGTGTCCATCTGCACGACAATCTCGGCTCGGACACCCACCTGCTGCCCTATGAGGGGAACATCGATTGGGACCGGTTCAGGGAGGCATTCCACGGACTGGGTTACTCGGGAAGCCTTCTCCTGGAGCCCGACATGACCAACTCCCAGTTCAAGGAACCGGCAGTCTTTCTGTCGGAAGCCAGACAGCGTGCGGAGCGGCTGCTTCAATGCCCTCTTGACACGTGATGCTGCTCCACGCGTGGGCAGGGACGGTTAGCGGAGCATGCTGCTCTCGCCTTGCCACCACCGCCTCAGAAGAACCGAAGGTACGTCCCGCCCTCGGCTTCGCGTTTGAGTAGGAGGGCGAACTCCATGGCGTGGTAGTCGCCCCACATGGAGGACTCGCCGCAGGGGATGGTTCGGCCGGCGGGGACGTGGTCCCAGCCGTTGGGGCGGTGGTAGACGGAGTGGAGGAGGAGTCCTTGGTGGGAGGGGTCGGTGGAGAGGTAGGGTTCCTCGAACAGGGCTTGGGCGAGGGTGAGGGCGGCTTGTTTGTACTGCTTGCCTTGCTCTGCGTCGCCCTTGGTCTCGAGGTATTTGCCCAGTCGGTAGAAGCCTTGGGCGGCGATGGCGGCGGCGGAGCTGTCGTAGGGCTCACGGGCGTTGTAAGGATCAGACGGCGCGTCCTGGTAGGCACCCAGGGCGGCGACGCCGGGGGCGCCGGTGTCCCACACGGGGATGCCGTCGGCGGCGCTGTTGGCCAGGTGGAAGTCGGCGGTGGCCAGGGCTGCCCGTTCGAGCCGCTGCATGAAGGCGCTGCGGTCGGTGTAGGCGGCGACGGCGTCGGCTGACAGCGTGGCGAAGAACTCAAGCTGCTCCGCGCACCCCAGCTCGACCCACGCCAAGCCGCGGGTCCACGTGGAGAAGGGCGAGTAGCCCTGCTGGGTGCTGGGGCAGCGGTAGTTCCCATCGGTGACGTTGAAGATTGACTCGTGGACGACGCGGCCGGGGACGTCGTAGGAGTCGCGGCCTTCGCCGTAGTAGACGTTGTACTTGAGGGTTGCGTCGGAGTGCTGGATGAGCCGGTGCAGCAGGCTGTGGGCTTTGTCGTTCTCGCCCATGAGCACATGACCGAGTTGGTGGGAGACGGCGAGAATGCGTAAAGTGCGCTGGGTATCGGAGAAGAGGGAGTGCGGGCCGTTGAAGGAGTAGATGTAGCCGCACCCGTCGCCCAGTTTGGTCCAGCGGTTGGCCTGCACGGCACCCGACACTTTGAGCGCCAACTCGCAGAAGTTGAGTAGGTGCTCGTCGGCAGGCACCCGGCCTTCGAGGAGCAGCCGGCGGAGATTGCCGTAGGTCGAGATGTTGTTGAAGCCGTGGTCGTGAACGCCGAAGTGCGATACGTGCGGCGCCATCTTGGCCAGGAGGTTCTTCGTGCCCAACTCCAGGAACTGCTCGTCGCCTGTGGCGTCGAACTGCAGCAACTGGCAGCCGAACTGGAAGCCCTGGGTCCACTCCGTCCAGCCGCGCGTTGTGTACTCGCCCTCAACGGTGAACACCGGCGTGCCCTTGGCAGGATCCCACGACCGCTCCAGGTTGAGCAGCTTCGGCGCCGCAACCTCAAAGAACCGATCCAGCGTCGGCTGGACAGACTGGAGAGTCAGCGCGTTGTTGATCTTCATGTTGGGGCTCCTAAGGGCGAAGGGACTGGTGAGTGGTGAGTGGGTACTGGTCACTCACCAGGGACAGACTGAGGTGGTCGCCGATCTTCTGGGCCAGGTTAAGGGCGCCATTCCCGGCGAAGAGGGTCAGGCGGCTGGCATACTCGCGAGCAAGGGAACTGTGGTCCATGGCGGCGGGTTTGGGCGGCGGGAAGGCGCGAAGGCAGCGCGCACTCAGCTTTGGGCGCCGGTGAGCAGGTCGAACTGCTGAAGGACACTGCGGTCGCCGCTCATGACGTACTGCCGGTTCATCTCGACGCGGGGCGCCATGTCCTGGATAAACTTGGCGGCGACCGCTGCCTTGCGCTCCGAGTGCCGCGCCTGCTCGAGGAAGACGTAGGACAGGTAGGTGTCCAGCGCCATATCGCAGACCATCCGGGCAGTCAGGTTGCGGTAGTCGGTGTCGCGCTGGTCGTCGGCGAGCTTCTGGTCGTTGACGTAGGCGACCGCGGCTTGCAGCGAACGCCGCGCCTCCGCCAGCGCTTCGCGGAGGCCGTTGAGCGCTACGGTGCCGTAGTCGCGGTCGGCATACTCATCGAGGAGCGCCTCAAACGCCCCAGCCATCACGCGGGGGATGGCCCGGTCGATCTGGATCTGCGAGGTGCCCTCATAGATGCTGGTGATGCGGGCGTCGCGATAGAGCCGCTCGACGGCGTACTCCTTCATATACCCATTGCCGCCGTGGACTTGGACAGCGTCGGTGGTCACCGAGATTGACTTCTCGGAAGTGTAGTACTTCGCCAGCGGCGTGAGCACTTCGGCGGCCTTGGCAAACCGGTCTCGCCGGGCCCGGAGATCAGCGTATCGCGGGTCTTTCCGGTCGAGCCTTTCGAGCTTCTCGGAGAGCAGCATCTCCATGTCGACAGTCTCTGCGGTCGCGTACATGAGCGCCCGGGACGCCTCGATATCAATCCGCATCCGGACCAGCATCTCTTGCACTGCCGGGAACCGGTCGAGGGGCTGGCCGAACTGCTCCCGCTGCTGCGCATATGCGCGGGCTTCGGCGAAAGCCGCCTCGGAAATGCCCACCGCCTGGGCAGCGACGCCCAGCCGCGCGGCGTTCATCAGCCAGTTGACGTAGCGGGTGAGCCCGCGGCCGCGCTGACCAATCAGGTAGCCCTCGGAGTTGTTGAAGTAGATCTCGCAGGTGGGCGAACCGTGGATGCCGAGCTTCTCTTCGATGCGTCGGACGGTGACTGTCTCATCCTTCTCCACCAGGAACAGGCTGAGACCGCGCCCGCCGCCGTACTTCTCCGGGTCCTCGCTGCGCGCCAGCACCAACAACACCTCGCCGCAGCCGTTGGTGATGAACCGCTTCGTGCCCGTCAGGTGGAAGTGATCGTGGTCTTCCTCGTAGGCGGCGCGCGTCTGCACAGCGGTCAGGTCGCTGCCGGCGTCAGGCTCTGTCAGCACCATCGCCCCCGAGTGCTCGCCAGTGCAGAAGCCGGGGAGGTACTTGTCTTTCAGTTCGTCGGAGGCAAACAGGTTGATGGTCTCGGCGATGCCTTGGAGCCCGAAGAGATTCATCAGCGACGCGTCGCCGCGGGAGATCATCTCGGTGGCTGCCGTGTAGAGCGTCGCGGGGAAGTTGAGCCCGCCGTAGCGTGTCGGCAGTGTCATGCCCATGAGGTCCGCCTCGGCCAGGTCCTGCACGTTGAGCCGGGCTGGTTCGGGCAATGTGACCGTGCCGTTGTCGTAGTGGCAGCCCTCTTTGTCTACGTCGGCCGCGCGCGGGGCAATGCGCTGTGCGGCGAGCACGCCGATGGGATCCTCCAACAGGTCGAGGTACGTCTCGACGACCTCGTCGGCGCTCTCATAGGCGCAATCAGGAGAACCGACGTCTTCCTTCAACTCCGCGATAGACTCCAGGTCGACCATGTGCGTCAGATTGAACCGGATGTCGTCGTTGTCGAGATAGAAGTTCTCGTCTGGCATGCTTTGGTCTCCTGTTGGCGGCGGGTTGTGCGGTTGGGTGAGGGGAGGGAGGTGGGGAGCGGGGGGTGGCGCAGGAACTATGCCTGCCACAGCGCGATGAGCTTGGGGATGACCTCGAGCAGGTCACCGACGACGCAGTAGTGAGAGAACCGGAAGATCGGGGCGTTGGGGTCGTTGTTGAGGGCCACGATGCGCTTACTGTCCATCATGCCCACGCGATGCTGAACCGCGCCGCTGATGCCGCACGCGACATAGAGGTCGGGTCGCACGGTCTCACCGGTCTGACCGATTTGGCGGTCCAGAGTGGTCCAGCCCGCATCTACAGCCGCGCGAGTGGCGCCGACTTCACCGCCCAGCGTGCGGGCCAACTCCTCGACAAGGGAGAAGTTCTCCTTGCTGCCGACACCGGCGCCTGCGGCGACAATGATGGAGGCTTCCTTCAGATTGACGGTGCGGGCGGCGACATCGCGCTGCAGTACTTGGGTGACGAGGTCGGCGTCGTCCAACACGACTTCGACGTTCGTAGTCTCGACGGTTGCTCCGGCGACCGGCTCGGCCGGTGCCGCAATGCCGTCTTTGACCGTCACGACCAGCGTGTCCACCGGGCCGGAGTAGGACGTGAGCACGTTGCGGTCATACTCCAGTCGCCGGCCCACCAGCCGGTCGGCGGCGACGGTGACGTTCTGGCAGTCGAGCACACACCCGGTGCCGAGCGCTTGGGCTACGCCGGAAGCCAAGTCGGTGCCTTGAGTGGAAGCGGGGAACAGGAACCCTCTCGGCGGCGCAGTCTTTGCTGCGGCGGCGACTACTCTCTGGTAAGCGTCCGGGCCGAAGTGCTCCAGCCGCGCGTCGGCGGCGGTCAGCACTCGGTCTGCACCGTGGGCCGCGGCTGCCTCGGCGAGCGGCTCAACCTGAGAGCCCACCAACAGTGCTGTCACGTTGCCGCCCAACTCAGCGGCCAACTGTCGGCCTTTGGCGAGGCACTGCAGGCTGAGGTCGGTCAGCCCCTCTGCGTTGTGTTCTGCGTATACCCAGATATCGTTGCTCATGAAGTAATCACGCCTTGAGTTCCTGCACCATCTGCTTGAGGGCGCCTTCGTCGCCAGCCTCGATCATGCGCGGCTGGATCTCTCGTTGCAGCACGGCCTCGTAGCCGGCCGCCGCAAGGCCGCTGGCGGCGGGGTCAACCGACAGCCCCAATGCAGTTGCGTCCCATTGCTCGATAGGAGCCTTCTTCATCTGCAGCTTCAGCCGGGCCTTGGCGCTGCGCGGCGCCCGGGGGTCTTCCTTCAGCAAGGCGACCCCCACGATCAAAGCGGCGGGAAGGGGGAGTCGGACGGTCTCATAGCCGCCCTCGACCGCGCGCACGCAGGTCACGGAGCCGTTGCCGACGGCTTCGAGGCGGTCGACGTAGTTGGCGCGCGGGAGCCCCAAACGGCACGCAACTTCGACGCCCAACTGGGAGTTCTCTCCCTCGACAACATCGAGACCGGACAGCAGCAGATCCGGCATTCCGACCTTGCGCACGGCCGCCGCGACGGCAGCAGCCTTTGCACTCGTGTCGCCCGCCTCGACGGCTGTATCAACGACGCGGGCCACTTGGTCAACGCCGCGGTAGAGGCACTCCCGGAGAACGTCAACCTGGCGCGAGGCGCCTACCGCAACGGCTGTCACCGTGCCGCCGAGTTCGTCTTTGAGCTGAAGGGCCATCTCCAGCGCGTTCAGGTCTTCGGGTTCGAAGCGGGTGGTGAGCCGACCGGTGTTGAGTTCGCTGGCGCTGGCGGCAATTTCGCCGACCAAGTCGCGCGTGTCCCACACTTCTCTCACCAAGACGATGCAATTCAGGCCCACGGTCTTTCCTCCATCGGGTCCAGTCCACACGAACGCCCCGCCTCCCTCGGCCGGTCGAGCCGACGAGTTGAGCGGCAATCAACCGTACCGGTACTTCACGCCCATGCCGCCGTTGGGGAACCGCCACCGGATTCCTTCCGGCTCGCACATGACGCGGCAGGTCCCACACTCCAGGCAGTTCTCATACCGGGCGACGACGAGGCGCGCGTCGTTTGGGTCTGGTTTGTACACTTCCGCCGGGCAGATGTCCAGGCAAGTCCTCTCGGCGCACGTTCGACAGACGGAGTCTTCGACCTCTATGTGCCGGAAATCGTGGTCCGTCTCGAACCGCGTGCGGTACAGCTTGTCTTCGAGGGACAAGTCGAACAGGTTGGTGCTCATAGCGGGGGGCCGGTCTGCCGAGGTTAGACGAGCTTGCGGGCCTTCCAGAGATTGTGGGCGCCCTGGAGCTTCGGCAGTCCCGCGAAGAACTTCCGAATGGCGGCCTTTTGTGTGTCCGCCTTCGGCTGCTGACTGACGGTGAAGAAGTCGATCAGCAGAGAGCAGAGCTTCCGCGGGTAGAGCGAAAACAGCTCTGGAAGGGCGTCCATGATCTCCGGGATTTCTTGGTACTTCGCCATGTCCTTCATGACGAAAGTGTCCTGGAGTTGGCTGACGTAGGGCTGCAGGGCCGCTTTGCTGAAGTCACCGGCGGCATGCGCCTTCGCGGCGGTCTGTCCGGCTGCTCGCCCCGACGCCATCGCGTGGTTGGAGCCTTCGTGGTACAGCGACATGTTGACCAGCCCCGCCGCGTCGCCGGCAATCAGAACCCCATTGCCGATCAGCTCCGGGATCGCCAGGTAGCCGCTCTCCGGGATCATGTGGCAGGAGTACTCGATCAACTCGCCGCCCTGGAGGTATTTGCGGACGACCGGGTGGCGGCAGAAGGCGTCGAGCACCTCCCGCGGCTTGAGCTTGCGCGCTGCAAACGACTCCGCCTTGGCGGCGAAGCCGACGCCGACGGTCTCGCGGCCCGTGTAGAGAAAGCCGCCTCCCACCAGCCCCTCAAACGGCGAGCCGAAGAAGTCGAGCGCGCAGCCTTCGTGCGGGTCCAGGTTGAACCGATCCTCGATCTTCTCGCGGGGGAGCGCCACGATCTGCTTTACGCCCAGTGCCCAAGTTTGGGGTTTCTTGCCCTTCGCCAGCCCCAACTCGCTGATCGCGGACTCCGTCACCAGGCAGTTGGCACCATCGGCCAGGACGATCGCGTCAGCGTAGAGCGGCTCGTCATCGCGCACCTGCACTCCCACGGCGCGTTTGCCGGGCCCGTCTCCCTCGTAGACCAGCCCCTCGACCACCATGCTATCCAATATGGAGGCGCCGGCTTCTTCCGTCTGCTCGGCGAACCACCGGTCGAACTGGGGGCGGTGGACGACATGCGTGTGGTTGCACGGGGCAGCCGACCAAGCCTCCGCGCCAAACGTGGCCGACCAGTGCGCCTCGCCATCGAGAAATGCGAGGGTGCGCCGCGACACCGGGCGCTCCAGCGGAGCGGAGTCCAGGTAGTCGGGCAACAGGTCGCTGAGCACAGTCGTGTAGAGAAGTCCACTGACGTTCTTGGAGCCGCAGGAATCGCCTCGCTCCAGCACGCCGACCTCCATGCCCTGGCGAGCCATCGTGAGGGCTGCGGCGAGCCCGGCGGGACCACCTCCCACGACCAATGCGTCCAGTTTGACTTGCTCGTCGCTCATCTGAATTCGAGTTGCCGCACGCGGCCTGCGTGGCTGATTACGCTGGGTCAGTTGACCTTCCCGGCAAAGTGAGCCCCCGTTCGCAGACAAAGGAGGTCAAGTCCGGCTACCAGGAGGGCATTCCGAGAGTGACCCCTCCCATGGGAACCCCGAACACCATGGAGGGAGAATGGCCGGCGCTGGAACGCGCGTGGCACAGAGACCGCATTGTAGCGCTCGTCCCAGGAAAAGGCAACGGCGGGCGCTGCGACCGTGGTCCCGCACGGCTTAGTCATCGTACGCCGGGCCGACCAAGAGCTGCACTCGATTGACCAGCTCCGCGAACTCGAAGGGCTTCGTCAGAACCAGCGACGCCGGGATGCCGAACTCCTGTTTGAACTGAGCGAACTCCCCGGCCGGAACCAGGTAGGCCAGCTTGGGTAGGCGGAGCGAGGGGTCGCCCCGCGCTACATTGTGCAGCGTGTGTCCGTCTCGGAGGTGAAGGTGGGGATTGAACATGACCAGCGCGGGCTTCTGGTCCCGCCACCAAGTCAAGGCCAGAGAGCTGTCTGCCGTTGCCAGCACCTCGTAGCCCACGTTCTCGAGAATCGTCTTCCCCAGCTCCAGGGCTTCGTCGTCGCTGTCAATAAGCAGGAGCGTCTTTGACATTGCGGGTCTCCTCCGGAGCAGTTTTCAGCAATCAGCACTCAGCCGCCAACCCAGGGCGCCTGCCCTGGCCATGCAGGGACTGACTGTTGGGCGGACCCTCGTCACCACGAGCGCAGAGCGAGTGGAGCCTCTTCCGCTACGCGGGTCGGCCTGCATGGCTTCTGCCTCAATCGGCGGGCGCGACGACAACGCGATTGCGGCCGGTGTTCTTGGCCTTGTAGAGTGCCTCATCGGCTCGGCCGACGAGTTTGCGCATCACCAGTTCCGCGTCCTTGTCTGTGGGTCGCACTGCGGTGCCTCCACAGCTCACGGTGACGTGCGCGCGGAGCCCCGGGGGGCCCAAGGGGGCGGCTGCCGTCTCGCGCCGCAATCTCTCGAGGCAGACGCGTACCCCGTCGAGATCAGTTTCGGGGAAGAAGATCAGGAACTCCTCCCCGCCGTAGCGCCCGGCTGCGTCGGTGGCGCGGAGAGAGTCAGTCAGCAGCCTCCCGAAGTCGGACAGCACTCGGTCCCCAGCTTGGTGACCGGCCGTGTCGTTGACCTTCTTGAAGTGGTCCAGGTCCAGCAGTGCCACGCCGAGACAGTGACCGTATCGGCCGCAACGCTCGATTTCCTTCTGCAGCAGTTCCTCGAGGTGGCGTCGGTTGGCCAGCCCGGTGAGCTGGTCCGTCTGGCTGAGACTCGCCAGCTCGGCGTTGGCCTGTTGAAGGTGTTCGTTGGCCTTGTGCAGCTCCTCGGAGATGCGTCGTCGCTCCAGTTCGAGCAGCCGGGTGGCAAACGCCCGCCGGAGCCGGAAGTCGGCTCCCTGCAGTGGTTCGAAGGAAGCCTTCTCCATGGAATCATCGGCGCCCGCTTCGGCGCACTCTGCGGCGCGCTCAATGTCGCCCTCGCCAGTGAGCATGACAATGCAGGTGTCGGCGTCTGTCTGCCGGATCTCGCGTAGGAGCGCCAGTCCTGACGTGCCAGGCATCGTCATGTCGATGGCGACGACATCGAACTTCTCCGCACCCAGCGCAGTTCGCGCTTCCTCGGCGCTGCCGGCTACGGCCACGTCCCACCCGCGGAGGGCAAGAATCTGCGCCAGCCGCTTCCGGATTGACTCGCTGTCGTCTACCACCAACACGCACGAGGGGCTGTCGTTTGTCACCGTCTGCCTCCACTGCTCTCGTCCAGACGGGATTGTACCGCCTACTTGCGCGAAGCAGCAAGTCGGCGACTCTCCCGCCCCGCGAAGGGAACCGCGAGCCCAAGCGAGAACTGAGCTGGACCGTCTGCGCACACGTGGAGTGAAGATCATGGAGTTTACGCTTGCCTATCCTGCGAAGATCGTCTTCGGCCGGGGCTGCGTTCAACAGTTGGCCCGGGCGGTTGGGGCCTCCGGCGGAAGGGTCCTCGTGGTGACCGGCAAGCAAGGGCTCCAGTCGGCTGGACTGCAGCGCGCGCTCTTGAGTCACTTGGAGGCGAACGGCATCGCCGCGAGCCTGTTTGCCGCGGTGGAGCCGGATCCCTCGCTGGCGACGGTGGAGAGAGGCGTGGAGGCTGCTCGGACGCAGGGGTCCGAGGTGGTCGTCGGCGTTGGCGGGGGCAGTGCCTTGGACGCGGCTAAGGCGATAGCCGTCGCGGCGACGCAACCGGAGTCCGTCCGGGTCTACCACGCTGGCAAGGAACTCGAGCGTGACGGGTTACCATTCATCGCCGTGCCCACCACCGCGGGCACTGGTGCCGAGATCACCCGGAACGCTGTCCTCACGGATAAGCGGAGGGGGCTGAAGCTGAGCCTTCGAAGCGAGCGGATGGTCGCGAAGGTGGCGCTACTGGATCCTGAGCTGACAGTGTCGCTTCCGCCCGAGAAGACCGCCTACAGTGGGATGGACGCGTTGACTCAGGCCATCGAGGCGTACCTCACCAGGGCGCCCAACCCGGTGTCGGACGCGCTCGCCCTCCGCGCGTGCGAGGTCATCCACCGGAATCTCGCGACCGCCGTGGCGGACGGGACCGACCTGCCGGCGCGCGAAGCGATGTTGCTGGGCAGCCTGTTGTCAGCCCTCGCCTTCTCCAACTCCGGTTTGGGGGCGGTGCACGGTCTGGCCCACCCGTTGGGTGCCCGCCTCGGGATCCCTCACGGCCTGGCGTGCGCCGTACTGCTGCCGCACGTTATGGAGCTCAACCTGGACGTCCGACGCGGGCGGCTAACTGAGATCGCTGCCTGCTTCGGCCGGACGCGGGCCGAAGACGCCCTCACCGAGATAGAGTCGCTACTGACCACGGTTGGCCTCCCCGCTTCCCTGCGCGGCTGGGGCCTGACGGAAGAGCTGTTCCCGCTCTTGATCGCCGAGTCCCGCGGAAGCAGCATGAGCAAGAACCCGTGTGACCCGACCGATGAGGACCTGCGGCGGATCCTCGGGCGCCTCTGCACGCAATGACTCCGAGGCGACGGTACTGCCGGAAGACATGGGCTACAATCGACACTTGGCGAGAGGTAGGGAGTCTAAAGTCTATTCCGTTGATGCTGTTGCCAGGGAGAACACATGGCCGATCAGGTTAGGCAGTTCATCAACACCGTGGCGGACACGGTGGTGAAGCGTGACCTGCTGGTTCACTTCCACGAGAACCCGACGTTCGACAACTGCCAGGGGCTGGCGGTCTGGATCAACCACCCGGTTGAGGACATCCGTCTGCAGATCGACGACTTGGTTGCGGCGGGGGTCCTGCGAAGACGTGGCGAGGGGGAGACGGCTGTCTACTCGTATGCGCCTGCTTCGGCGATGGTGGCGCTGGTAGACCACTTCGTCCGGACGTACCGAAGCGACTCACAGGTCGTGGATCAAGAGCTGCGGCGTCTGCGCGAAGAGCTGTCTCGCACGCGGCGCGAGGGACTGCGGGAGATCAACCGGGAGCAGAGCAAGACGCGGGCCATAATCGCCAGCATGGCCGATGGGGTCCTCGTGACGGACGACCAAGAGGAGATCGTGCTTTACAATCCGGCCGCGGGGCGGTTGCTGGGGTTCGCCGGCGAACCGGTCATCGGCGTCCCCCTCTCCGAGGCGGTGACGAACCCCGAACTCCAGGAGTTCGTCAGCCGGTTCCCGGAGTTGCGGAACTCCCAGTACAGCATGCTCTCCGAAGAGCTGGCCCTGAAGCAGCCTCGCGCTCTATCGATCAAGGCAAACCTCTCGCCGGTGTGCGACGAAGACGGCTCTCGCATCGGCGTGGTGGCGGTGCTGCGAGACATCACCGAGTTCAAAGTGCTGGACGCCATGAAGGATGACTTCGTCTCGATGGTGTCTCACGAACTGCGGTCGCCGCTCACCTCGATCAAGGGCTTTGCGATCTCTCTGAAGCGGGGGCTGTTCGGTGCGCTGTCGGAAGGTCAGGACGAGGCGTTGATGATCATCCAGAACCAGAGCGACAAGATGCTGGCGCTCATCAACGACCTGCTCGAGCTGGCCGGCTCGGAGACCATTGTGGCTGGTCAGCAGCGGTTTGAGACCACGGACATTGCGGCGATGCTCACTGCGGTCGTCGACGCCATGGGACCACAAGTGGCAGAAAAGGACCTTTCCTTAGACTGTGCAGTGCCGACAGACCTGCCCAAGATCGAGGCCGTGCCGCAGAACTTGGAGCAGGTGTTCACAAACCTCATCAGCAACGCGGTCAAGTACACGCTGCCGCGCGGATCTGTTACCGTCAGCGCTGAGGCCACGGCGGACCATGTGCGCGTCCAGGTTGTCGACACAGGGATTGGGATCCCCGAACGCAGCCTCCCGAAGATTTTCGACCGCTTCTACCGCGTCAAGGACAAGCGCACTCGTGACGAGAGCGGCACCGGCCTTGGGTTGGCCATCGTGAAGAACATCATCGATGCCCATCTGGGCACGGTAGAAGTGGCAAGCGAAGAGGAGAAGGGCACCACCGTGACGGTCTCGCTGCCCAGACGTTGGCAGGCTGAGATTGGGACCGGCCCGGCCGGCGAGGCATGACGCAGGCACCAAGATCTCCGGCCTCACCGCGGCCGGTCTCCCGCCCGAGAGGAACAGACGATTGAGGAAGCTGCCGTTCACCCGCTGGGAGACGCTGACCGAATCCGCGGCTGAAGGCGAGGCATTCGGGCGCGAGTTGGGCGTCTCACGCGTCGTAGCCACGATCCTGCGCAACCGCGGGATCGACTCCGTTGCGGCGTCCTCCAAGTTTCTGTCGGGTCCTCTGTCGGACCTGTGCGACCCGTTCCTGCTGTCCGGGATGGACGCGGCGGTCGCGCGGATTGAGCAGGCGCTGGCTGCCGGCGAACGCATTCTCGTCTACGGCGACTACGATGTGGACGGTGTTTCTGGTACTGCGCTGATCACTCGGGTCCTGCGAGGGCTGGGCGGCAACGTGCACTGGTACATCCCCCACCGCGTCCGGGACGGGTATGGCGTCAGCGCCCATGCCTTTGAGGAAGCGGCCCAACAGGGCGCGAAGCTGATCGTCACGACAGACTGCGGGATCGGCGCCGTTGACGAAGTTGCGTTGATGGCCCAGCAGGGCGTCGACGTCATCGTGACCGATCATCACGAGCCGCCGGCGCGGCTCCCCGGGGCAGTCGCTGTGCTGAACCCCAAACTGCCTGGCTCTGCCTACCCGTGCACGGAGCTGGCCGGGGTCGGCGTGGCATTCAAACTCATGTCGGCGTTGTCGCAGCGGTTGGGGAAGAGCGAGGACGCCCTCCGCCACCACTTCCTCGACCTGGTCGCGCTGGGCACCATCGCCGACGTCGTGCCGCTTGTCGAGGAGAACAGGCTCCTGGCGCGCGCCGGGTTACAGCTTCTGCCGCAGAGCAAGAAGGTCGGCCTGCAAGCGCTGCTGCGCGTTGCCGGGTTGGAGAACCGGCCGCTCTCCGCGTACCACGTGGGGTTCCTGTTGGGACCCAGACTCAACGCGGCGGGGCGACTCGAACACGCCCAGGCGGCATTGGAGCTGTTGCTTACCAGTGAGCCCGAGCGGGCGACCGAGTTGGCGACGCAACTGGACGCCACCAATCGCGAGCGTCAGGAACTCGAGAGGCAGACGCTTGAGGAAGCGCTGCAGATGGTCCGAGATCACTCCGATCTGGCGCAGGACCGCGCCCTGGTCCTCGGCTCGCCCGACTGGCACGAGGGAGTTGTCGGCATCGTCGCTTCGCGGCTGGTGGACCGCTTCCACCGGCCGACCATCCTCGTCGCGTTGCGCGCCGAAGAGAGCAAGGGCTCTGGAAGAAGCATCAGCGGGTTCTCCTTGATCGACGCCATTGGCAACTGCTCAGAATGGCTGAGCGGCTTTGGCGGGCACCAGCAAGCTGCCGGGATCACCATTCTCGCGCGGAAGCTGGCCGGCTTCCGCAAGGCGTTTCTAGCTGAATGCGGGAAGCATCTGAAAGAAAGCGACCTGGTGCCGAAGACGCGGCTGGAGTGCCTTGTTGAGGGCACCGACCTGACCACGCGCCTCGTCCAAGAGCTGGAACAGCTTGCGCCCTTCGGTCTGGGAAACCCGCGGCCTGTTCTGGGGTTCCGTGAAGGCGTCATTACGCGCAACCGGGTCATGGGCCGCGAGGCGGAGCACTTGGCGCTCACCGTGAAGGTCGGCGACGCGCCAGTGGACTGTGTCTGGTGGCGCCGCGGCTTCCTCCGCGACGAGCTGACGGAAGGCCGGCGGATCGCGGCCTGCTTTCGGCCGGAGCTGAACACCTACGGCGGCTTCGAGCGGGTGCAGTTGACGCTGGAAGATGTGCGGCTGTTGTAGCGCCGGTCGCACCCGCTTCGCGCGCCCCCGAGTCGCGGCGTTGGGTATAATGACCCGCACGAACCGACCGATCGGGAGGGCTCATGATGGCCACTCACGTGTTCCGCGCTTGTTGCTATGCCAGTTGGGCGACGGTTGCGGTTGCCTTCGGCGGGTGTCGGCAAGAGTCCGTCGCCCCCCTCTGCCAAGTGACCAAACTGGCGAACCAGGAGGTGGCCGCTGTCGATAAGGCGCTCGGGAATCCCGCGAGCGTTGTCCCAATCCGCGAGTCGCCGTCCCGGCGCGCCGGCGAATATCGCCAGTATGCACTATCCGTCGGCGCCCGGGTCCGGGTGCGGTTCTTCCAAGGCAAGGCGACCTCCTTCTCCTTCTCGCTCCAGCCGCCCGCGCGGTCGGCGGAAGCGGCGCTCCGCGCCATTGGCTTGGATGCCGGCGCGCTTACAGTGACCGACTACCAGGATACGGTCAAGACGTGGCGCGGGTCCGCCGACGGAATCGCGTTCGATGGCGTCACGGCTACCACCGGGCAGGGCGGGCTGTCGACCTGGAGCACTGTAGACGTTATGGTCCAAGGGGCGCCCGAGTGAGCCGGGCGTCGCGGCGTTGAAACGGAGCTGGCGCGCCGGCTCCCAAGTTCCCGCTCAGCGGTTCACTTCTCGCTCAGTTCCGCGAGGTTCCCCTTCACCTTCGCGAACGCGGCCACCAGCTTCTTCAGGTCACTCCGGGCTGCCATCAGGACGGGATGCGAGAGGGTGATCTGCTGCTCGCCGCAGAACCGCTCCGACACGGGGAGGGAGAGCTTGTGGTAGGCGGGGAGCTTCTTGACGTGGGGCAGGACCGGCTTGAGTCGGTCGGGCTCGAAGGCCGCGTTCTTGTACTGCGGAATGCCGTAGCCGCTGCCACAGGGGACGCCTTCGGCGTGCAGCGCGGTCATGAACCTGTCGCGGGGGACTCCCTCCATCTTCTCGGCGTCGTAGCGGAGGATGAAGAAGTAGTAGCCTCGCTGCGTGATCCGCGGGTCGCGCCGGAGCGGCTCCACTCCGCCGAGGGGCGCGAGTTGCTCGGCCAGCCACTCGCCGTTGCGGTGGCGGAGGGCCGTCTCCCTGGGATGGCGCTTCAGAGCCGATAGCCCCAGCGCAGCCTGGATCTCGTGCAGGCGGTAATTGGAGGACAGGACGTGGTGCCCCAGGCCGGCCTGAATGGAGCCGCGACCGATGTTGTGAATCAGCCAGCCGCGCTCATAGATCTCCTGGGAGTCGGTGAAGACAAGCCCGCCTTCCCCGACAGCCAGCGCCTTGCTGGCCTGGAGCGACATGCCACTGGCATCGCCGAGGGCGCCGACCTTGCGCCCGCGCCACTCGGTTCCCTGAGCGTGCGCGCAGTCCTCAATCAGGAGCAGACCGCGCCGCTTGCACAGCTCGCGCATGGCGTCGAGGTCGAACGGGTAACCGCCGTAGTGGACCCCCAACACGGCCGTCGTCCGGGGCGTGATCAGCGATTCAACCGAGGCGACCGAGAGCTGGGCTGTCTCCGGTTCGATGTCGCCGAAGATCGGGATGGCGCCGATCTCGGCGATGGCGCTGACCGTGGCGACGAAGGTCACGGCCGGCGCGATGACCTCGTCGCCAGCCTGCACACCGGCGGCGCGTAGCGCAAGCTGCAGGGCCGTGGTGCCGTTGCTCGTGGCGATGCAGTACTTCGCGTCATGGTACTTCGCCATGGCGGGCATGAACTCGTGCAGCTTCGGGCCGAGGCACCAGTTGCGGCCTTCGAGTGCCTCAAGGACGGCGATTTTGTCTTCGGTGGTGACGACAGGCCACTGTGGTGTGGTGAAGCCTTGGGCGGCAGCGGGACCGCCGTGGATTGCCAGCTTCGGCATGGTGCACACTCCTCTTTGCGCGTCTAAGCGTCCTGCGGGTGCGAGGCAAGCAGACCGGGCTGCCTCGGGTCGGTCGGTATTCCCTGTGCGGGTGGAGAACCCTTCCGGACCCGAGGGGACCTCGCCACAGGCGGCTGCGTGCAGCCCTCACTTGTCTAAGTCGTCCAGGGCTTTCTGCGCCTGCGCTTTGGTCTTCGCGTCGGGCGCCAGGTCGAGAGCTTGCTGCAAGCATGCCCGGGCTCCGGCGGTGTCTTTGAGGGCGGCGAGGCATTCAGCGCTCTGGTAGAGGCAGGTCAGTCGCTGGTTGCGGGGCAGGGGGGGCGCGGTCAGCGGCTTGAGCGCCGCGGCGGCCTTCGCCTGGTCGCCGGCAGTGGCGAGCTCTGAGGCCAGTTTGTGTTGGATCGAGGTGGCGTCGTCGAGAACCGCCGCGGGATCGTACTGGCACAACCGGAGCGCTACGCGGTAGTTGGCTTCGGCGTCGGCGTGCTTGCCGCAAGCCGACTGGACGTCGGCGAGGGCGGTGAAGGCGCGGAAGTCACTCAGCGAGTGGAGCATCAGCGGCTGTGCCTGGGCAAGCGCTTCTTCGGTGCGGTTGGCTTCAGCCAGAGCGAGCGCATACGTACGCCGGAAGCGCGCCTCATATGGCTGCGCCTCGACAGCCTTGCGGAGGGGCTCCAGGGCAGCGTCCTTCTCTCCGGCCTGGGTCAGGATTTCGGCCAGGCGCACCCACGGGACGGCGTCTTTCGGGTTGGCCTCACAAGCCAGCTCGTAGGCGCGGACGGCTTCCGGCAGCGCCCGGCGCGCGAGGTTGATCTCGCCGACGAGTTGCGCGAGGGCCGGCGCGACGGTCTGCGGGTCCAACTGCTGCTGCAGGTACGCCAGGAGTGCCGGTCCGTTGTCTTTGTCGGCGGCGCTCAACCCGACGATGCCCTGGAAGTAGGCTAAGCGTTCGTCCTGCGCGAAGTCGCCGCGAACGAGGTCGCGGCCGAGAGCGATGAGCTCGCTGTACTGGTGTGTTCGAACGAAGCACTTCGCGGCCGCTTGGCGCAAGATGACCCGCGTTCCCGGATCCGGACTCGACAACAGGACGGTTCGCAGTTGGTAGGCGGCGTCACCCCCACGGTCGTCGCGTTCGTACGCGTTTGCCAGGAGCTGTCGGGCGAAGAGCTGTTCCTCGTAGCGGTCCGGCCCCGGCGACCAACTGAGCGCGAGCGCTCTCTCCAGTTCCTGGATGACCGGTTTGGGCTTCGTAAACCCCTCGACCGGCCGGACTGAGGCTTTGACGAGGTGCGTGTCCGCGTCGTCAGGTTCCTTGGCGAGCTTGTCTTTCAGGATCTTGTCCGCCGCGTATTGCTGAATCCAGCGGTCCAACAAGGCGACGTGCAGTTGCCAGAAGTACGGCTGCGAGGCGTCCGTGCGGCTGACCCGTTCGAGGTTCCTGACCGCCTCCTTGTAGCGCCGCGAACCGAAGGTGCCCATGTGTGCCGCTTCCGCTTGGCGGTCGGCAACGGCGACTTGCGCTGCGGCCAGCTCACTCACCAGGAACGTGTCAGTGCCGTATCGCTGAACGGCCTTCTCATAGGTCGCCACGGCGTCGTCCCAGTCCTCGACGCGCTTCGCCATCTCCGCCGATACTCTCAACGCCGTCCGCGAGGTCTGTTTGGGGTCAGCGGCGGCCTTGCGGAGATGGTCCCGGAGGCGGGGGAACAGGAACAGCTTCTCAACGCAGTCTTCGAAGGCGAGACGCGCGTGGTGCGGAACAGCCTGTCCCTCGATTGCCGCGAGGCAGTCGTCAAGGATCTTGAGCCCGTCGTCGAACCGCCCGTCCTCAACGAGTGAGACGGCAAGGAGGCCAGCGGCCTCGATGCCCAGAGGGTCTCCAGGCAGTGCAACCACGATGGCGTTCAGTTGCTCCTGCGCCTCCGCGTTGCGCGCCCCAGCCAACAGGCTCTGCGCAACGGCGAAGCGGAGCACTGAGTCGGCGGGGTCTGCCGCGACGGCGGCACGATAGTGCTTCAGCGCCTCGTCCGCTCGCGTAGCGGTCAGTGCGGCGTCGCCCTGGAGGAGGGACTTGCCGGGGCATTCCGGCAACGTTGCCACCTGTGTCTGCAGCCAGGCTGCGTCGAAGTGCCAGCGCGACAGCGATAGCAGCCCTTGCGCCGCGGCGACGCGGCCGGGTGCGTTCATCGACCCGGGCAGCTTCAGCGCTTCAACCAAGTGCTGTGCAGCCTCCTCCGGTTTTCCCAGCCGCAGCTCCGCCAATGCCAGTTCTGCCAGCAAGTCGCTGGACGCGTGGAGCGCCGCCGCGGCCTGAAGTGCCTCCGCGGCTCTCTCTGCGCGGCCGGTGTCCAGCAGGACGCGGGCGAACTCCAACGTGAGCGGGAGCTTTGGGTCCTTCCGCAGGACCGATTCGTAGCGAGTCGCCGCGTCCTCCGGTTGCCCGATGAGGACCAGCAGCCGCGCCTGCTCCACCTGCGGGACGAGCACGACCGGCGCCGTCTGTGCCAGCTTCTCCAGTCCCTCCAGCGCCGCGGTGTAGTCTTGCTCATGGCGCAGCAGGGCGAGCACGAGGTTGTAGCTTGCCGAGACATCGGCGGGCGCTTTGCCGACGCGGTCGCGGTAGACCGAGACCTTCTCCAGCTCAACCTCCTCTGTGACCGCCCCGGCAGCGGGTTCCAACACGAACAGGGACTCGTCGATGGTCGGGTTCAGCTCCAGCCCCTCATAGGAGACGCGCTCCTGCACGGCTCCACCGGCGTCACACACCTCGAACCGGGTGGGGAAAAACAGACCGGGCGAAAGCTCCGTGGTCTCGGTTGCCGTGGCGCTCACGACGAGCCGGCCCCTCTGGTAGTGCTCCCGCCGGAGAATGGTGCCCCGCTCCTGATCCACCGACAGGCGGACTTCCGGCGGCCGCTGGTAGGTCGGCAGCTTGAACACGGCGAACTGCGTCCAGTACTTCGTGCTCTCCGTGCTAACCAAGTCCTTGGCCAGAGCCATGCCCGGGTCATTCGCCGTGAGGATCAGCCGCACCGTCTCGCGGTCCAGCACCTTCTCGCGCCCCAACACCTTCCCTCCGTACTGCGCCTTGAGCGTGTCGAAGTCCGTGCCGAACCCCGCCACGTTTGCAGGTCCGCCTGCCATCGTGCCCCAGTCCAGGAACAGGTTGCGCGGCCAACGTCGCACCAGGGGCGTGTGCTCGGGCACGAGGTAGCTCTCCTGACCGAAGGAGAGCGAAACGGTCTTCTCGGCCAACGGGTCGTCATTTGAGAGGGTGACCAGCTTGAACCGATCGGGCGCCAGGAAGGACAGCTCCTGGCGAGTCGTCGCCCAGCCGCCGGGGACCGCCGACTCGGTGACGAGCTGGCAGTGCAGCGACTTGACGACTGCGTGCTTCGCGGCGAGCTGGTTCACCAAGTCGGTAGCTTGCGCCGAGAACGCCCCGACCCGCTGCGCCGCCGCGGCAGTGCCCATCAGCAGGGACGCGGCGATCCCTGACCACAAAACTGACTGGCATCGGGTGCCTCTTCCTCGGAGTTGACGCTGTGGTTCCATGGCTCTTGCTCCCTCCACCGGGGTCTGGCACCCGGCGCGGCCCCGTGTCCTTCAGGGTATCTCAGCGGCACTGCGTGGGCAAGCAGACCGGGCGACAGGCACCGCCGTCCTTGTCGTCCTTGCGGTCCCTGTGGTCCTTGCTTCACGCGCCGGCGCGCGGCTACGAGGCAGGAGTCCTGGACCCCGCCGCCTGAAGGTCATCGTCCGCGCAGCGCGAATGAGGGCGACCCCTACGCATGACCGACGCCAAACGCGGAATCCGCCGTTTCCTGAACCACCCGGCGACGGAAATCGTCATCGGGGTGCTCATTGTCGCGTCGGTCGTGCTGACGGTGATGGAGTTCGCGGCGTCGCCGTCGCCCCGGTGGCTGGTGGTCGCTACGGACGCGATTACCGCGACGTTCATTGTCGAGCTGTGGGTCCGCGGCTGGGCTTCCCTCGACCGGCGGCGGTTCGTGCGAGACTACTGGATCGACCTGGTTGCAGTGCTGCCGGTGTTTCGAGTCTTTCGCGTGGCGCGCGCTCTCCGGCTGCTGCGCGTACTGCGGCTGCTTCGGCTGAGTGGGGTGGTCTCCCGGCAGGGTACCTACTTCCCCTACGTCCTCCGCAAGGGACTGCTGGAGCACGTGGCGATCCTGATGTTCATTGTCCTCACGGTCGTCTTCGGGACTGTCGGGATGCTCCATTTCGAGGGGCGCGTCAACGCCCGGTTCCACGACTACGGGCGCACGTTCTGGTGGAGCCTGTATACGCTGTTCGCCGGCGATCCGAACGCGGAGCAGCCGCAGACGTTGGCGGGGAGGCTCATCACGCTGGCGGTTCTGTTCATGGGCGTCGGCATCTTCGCGATGCTCACGGGCACGGTCTCTGCATTCATGGTGCAACGGGTGATGCGAATGGGAAGCCAAGACGAAGAGCTGACGGAGTTGGACAGGCACCTTATTGTCTGCGGGTGGAGCCCGAAGATCGGGATCATCTTGAGGGAGCTGAAGGCGGGCGCGTCGGGCGACCTGCCAGTGGTCGTGGTCGCCCAGTTCGATGATGACGACGAACTGATCGAACGCACCTTGCGCCGGCCCGACGTGCATTGCGTCAACGCCGACTTCACCACCATGGAGGCGCTGGACAAGGCCGGCGTGCGCCAGGCGTCAACGGCGATTATCCTGTCGGACCGCCGCGGCGGCCGCAGCGCGCAGGATGCCGATGCCCGCACGCTGCTGACCGCCCTGACCATCGAGCGCATGAACCCGCGCGTCTACACCTGCGCCGAGTTGAACAACCGCGACTACGGCGCCCACCTGCAGGCAGGTGGCGTGAATGACTTCGTCGTCGGCGGCGAACAGAGCGCCATCCTGCTGGCACAGGCGGCGCTCAACCGTGACATCACCGGATTCGTGACCGAACTGCTCACCGTCGCCTCCGGCAACCGGTTCTGCAAGCTGCCTCTGCCAGCCGGCTGGGCGGGCCGCAGCTTCGACGAGCTGCTGCCGGAGCTGAAGCGTGACCACGAAGCCATCCTGGTTGCCGTGGAGGACGGCCAAGGAGGGGCGCACGTGAATCCCGCGCACTGCACGTTCCAGGACGGGGACAAGATCGTGGTGATCGCCACGAAGCCGCCGGAGCTGTGACCGGCCGCACAGGCGGGACGATGGTACAATGGCCGCCCGAAGGAGTTCGCGGATGGTTGACATGGCAGAGATCCAGGCACTGACCGACCGCATCGCCGTGGAGTTCCGCCCGGAGCGGATCATTCTGTTCGGCTCGCACGCTTGGGGGACGGCGACTCCTGACTCCGATGTCGATCTATTGGTCGTGTTGCCGTTCGAGGGGAAGACTTGGCGCATGGCTTCCGAGATCCGCAAGCGCACGCGGCCCGGCTTCCCAATGGACCTGTTGGTCCGGACCCCGCAGCAAGTGCGTCAGCAACTGTGTCGGGTCGATCCGTTTCTCAGCGAGATCACCCGGGAGGGAAGGGTGCTCTATGAAGCCCGAGACGCGGCAGTGGGTAGGCAAGGCGGAAGGCGACTACCGCACGGCGTGCCGTGAGCGAGACGCAGCCGAAGACCCCAACTATGATGCGGCGTGCTTCCATGCGCAGCAGTGCGCCGAGAAGTACCTGAAGGCGCGACTGGTGGAGGCGGCAGCCACCTTCCCGAAGACTCACGATCTGGAAGCGCTGCTGAATCTGACCTTGCCGCTGGAACC
>PEVN01000552.1:0-9288 GCA_002779825.1 Armatimonadetes bacterium CG06_land_8_20_14_3_00_66_21
GGGTTGATGTACCCGAGCCTCCGGTTGTTCGCCGGGTTGCTGGGGTCATCCCAGACGAACCACTGCTGGTCGTGAGTCCCCCACGCGTCGCGCACATGGTGGACCCTGAACTGCTGGTACAAGGGGTGATCCGGGTCGCAGGCAAAGCAGTTGAGGTGGGGCATGACACAGAAACCCAGCGCAGGGGCGTGTTCGACAAAGGGCCTGAACTCCGGCGCCGGGTCATAGTTCGGGTACAGGCGGTCGTAGCCGTCGGGGCGCCAGTTCGGGATGTAGACCAGGGTCTGCTTGGGGTCAACGCGTTCGGCCGGCAGGTCCAGCGTCTTCACGCTGCAACCGTTGTAGGCGACGACGACGCAGCGAACGTCCTTCACCCAAGCAGGCTGCTCGTCGGCGACCGGAGGCAGGTTCTTCCGGGCCCACTCGACGTACCGCCGCGCCGGCACGCGCCAGTCGCCCTCGTAGACGTTGACGCGCCACTTCACCGATTGGCAGGCGTCGAGACCGTCGAACGGCGCGTCGTTCCAGGTCGTGAAGCCGATCCACCAGCCCTCCGGCTTCAGCTTGATCGCGAGGCGCTTGTACCTGCCCGTAGTGTCCTCGGCCCAGACGTAGAAGCCCCGCCCCTTGCCCTCGACGAGGACAAGCTGTGCCTCCCAGAACATCGGGTATTCCAGCGAGACTGCCGTCGTTGACGACTGGGACGTGAGCTTGATACCGCCATACCCGGGCACGATGAGGTTCATGTCAGCCGGAACCGGCCCGACAGCCCACTCCACGCCGGCGACACCCCGCTCCGGTGACTTGCAGCGCAGAGTCACACCCACGTCGCCAGACGCGGCGTCGCGCTCGAAGGCACCCTCTCCGAGGCGCCGGGGAGGTTCGCGAACGACTCGTAGTGGCGCGCGGCGCGGCCCTGTCCGTCCGGTGTCGTCAACCCGCTGGCGGCCTGCGCAACGCGGTCGCCGCCGACGCAGTGGATCACGACGCCCGGCAGCGCTGTCTTCCGGCGGACGTACGTATGGCCCTGCGCGTCACTCAGGTTCGTGAGGGTGCCCAAGTCGAAGGTGGCGCGCAGGCCGGACGTTTGGACCGAGAGGGGTGCCGCGTTGGCTGTAGTGGCCACGATCGTGAGCAGTAGCCCCATGCAGGGCCGTAGCCTTCTCATGCGTTCTCCTACTCCGGCAACGGCTGGTCCTTGGTCTCTTTCGCGAACGGCAGGATGAACAGCGCCAGGAGGAAGATCACCGAGACGACGGCACCGGCGACTCGGATGTCGAAGATCGCCCGGAGCTGCCCGAAGCCGTAGGGTCCTAACAGCGCCAGGTACCGGGCGACGTTGTAGCAGAAGCCCGTGCCCGTCGCGCGCAGGCGAGTCGGGTACAGCTCGGGGAAGTAGACCGCGTAGCCGCCGAAGAGGCTGGTCGTGGCGAAGCCCATCAACGGGTAGAAGATCATCGCCGTGGCGAAGGAACTGGTGAAGTAGAACGTCGCCGGGACGATAACCAAACAGCACAGGAACGACGCCGCGAAGGCCGGCTTCCGGCCGACTCGCTGCGCGAACCACGCCCAAGAGAGAATCCCGAACAGTGCGCCGAAGTTCTGGCACATGACTGCAAGGCTGACTTGCTTCTCCATGTGCTGCTTCAGCTCGGGCAGGTTGTGGGGGTTCAGCGCGTTCCGCAGCAAGTCGGGCGACCACGTGCCGATCCCCCAGAAGCCGATGACGCCCACCGCCGCCAAGCCGACGCCGACGACGGTGTTGCGCCGAAGCTCCAGGTTGCTGAACAACTCCGAGATCCTGCCAAGCTGGGAGGCGCCTGTCTGCTTGGCCTGCTCCCAGCGCTCGGGCTCTTTCACGAACATGCGGATGGCGAACGTCAACAGCGCGGGGATGACGCCGACGCCGAAGACCCACCGCCAGCCTAGGTTCGGCGAAGAGCCGATAGTCAGGTTGATGAGCGCAGCGGCCATGTTGCCCACGGCCGAGGCCGCCTGCATAATGCCCAAGGCGGTCGGGCGCGCATGGGCTGGGAAGACCTCCGCCACCAACGCTGCGCCGGCGGCGAACTCACCGCCGACGCCGAAGCCGCAGAGGAAGCGGAACAGCGCGAACGGCCCCCAAGTCTGCGACATGGCGCATGCACCGGTGAATCCTGCATAGATCAAGATGGTGAGCGCCATGGTCCGCGTGCGCCCCCACCGGTCGCCGATCATCCCGAAGACGAACCCGCCTGTCGCCCAACCGAAGATGAAGAGCGCCTGGACGATGCCTGCCTTGCTGGCAACGATGGCGTCGCCGGGGCTGGCCTTGAGCAGTTCCGCCAGGGCAGGCTGTCGCGCCAGCACGTACAGCCATTGGTCCATTGTGTCGAACGCCCAGCCTAGGGAAGCGACGAGCAGCACGAGCCAGTGGTAGCCCGTCAAGCCCGAGTACCAGCGCTGCCTTGTTTCCTGCGTCTGTTCCGTGCTCATCGAGTCGTAGTCCTCCGTGAACGGGGTGCAGTTGGTCAGTCACCTAACGGTCTGGTATAGGGGGGCCGGACGTCCCAACTCGTTGGGAGCGGAATGAGACAGCCTCCCGAACGAGTTCGGGCGTCGTTGGACACGGTTACAGTCCCTGAATCGCCGTCGACTTCGACCGGGCGCGCACCTCGTCGGCGGTAACCTCTCGCCCCAACTGGCTGGAGAGGTAGAGACCCTCGCTGATGAGCATCGTCGCCAGAGCGTAGCCGGCGGTGTCGAGGAGCGGGACGCGCCCCTGCTGCGCGGCGATCCAGTGGTGCTGTGGGCTGTCGTAGGCGGTCTGATTCTCCAGGCAGCTATGCCAGCGTGAGTCGGCTGAGCCGAGGTCGAACGTGGCGTTCATCTCCATGTCGGAGACGGTGGTGAAGAACGTGAGCGGCTCGAGCTTGACGCCGCCCTTGGAGCCCAGCACCTTGCTGCTCTCGGAGCCTTCGTAGTGGAGCGCCCAGGATTCCTCGAGGTCCATCAGCAGACCGCCGTCCAGGCGGACCATCCCAACCCCGAGTTCCTCGACGTTGAAGCCGGAAGTTGCCCGGCGATCCTCATACATGGGGATCTCCTGGAAGGTGGCGCCGGTGATCGTCTTTACGCCGGGGCAGCCTAGCAGGTACAGCATCCGAGCGATGTGGTAGACGCCCATGTCGTAGAGCGCGCCGCCCGCCGAGTTGTCCTTCTGCACGAAGGCCGGCGTGCCGTAACCATCGACAAAGCACCGGCCGCGGCGGCGGAAGCCGACTGAGCGTGCGTAGTAGAGCTTGCCCAGTTCGCCGTCGTCGATCAGCCGTTTGGCGGCTCTGGTCTCCTTGCTGAACAGCGTGGCGAGCTGAATGCTCAGCTTGCGGCCGAGCTTCTCGGCCGTCTGCCGCATCGCCAACGCATCGGCGTAGGCGCCGGCCATGGGCTTCTCGCAGTAGACGTCCTTGCCCGCCTCCAGCGCCGCGAGGGTGACGGGTGCGTGGAAGTTGTTGTGTAGGCAGACGTCGACAGCCTGAATCTCCTCGATCTCCAGCAACTCGCGGAACTGGGTGAAGGCATTGGGGATGCCGTTCGCCTGAGCGACAGCTTGCGCCTCCGCTTCGTTTACGTCCGCCACGGCCACGATCTCCGCGCCGGGGATTTCCTTGTACCGGGCAACGTGGCGCTTGCCGATTTGCCCTACGCCGATGATGCCGAGCTTGATTGTGTCTGACACGATGGTCTCCTATCCGAATGCAGATTTCCGCTCTCAGATTGCAGCTTGAAGGGCCAGACCGGCCGGACTGCGAAACTGCGCATTCTCACTCGACGTCGTGCTCAACCAACGGTCGGGCATGGATGATTCCCTCGGACGGCAGTTTGCAGTTCCGCCTGAAGGGCGGAACCACGGCCCGGTCGTCTTGACTCGTCGCGGGGTTCAGTTCGCCGAACGATGAGAGCTTCCTCTCGCGGCCGTGCATTCTCTTTCTGTTCGGTGTAGGATGTTGGCCGGTGACTGTAGCGATCCGAGTATTGGAGGTACCCAATGGCATGGCGCTCGTTGTTGGCTGGTTGGGTGGTGGCGAGGGTAGGCTCTCCGCATAGAGCTGAGGCGGCGCCGGCCGCGTCGGCGCTCAAGATCGAGCACCGTCACGGGCAGGTCGTCCTCATGTGGGCGGAGTCGAATCGGGAGGCCGCTGCCCGCTACGTCGTGCGGGCCTCGGCACAGCCGATCACTGCCGAGAACGCGGGCGCTGCGTCGGTTCTCGCCCAGTTGCCGCCCAGCTCCGCCAATGACTGGTGGCTGAACCCCGAGACCTACGGCGCCCCGCTCGAGACTGACCCGAGGACGGGGAAGAAGCCGGAGGTTCCACACCGTGGGTTCGCGTACGACGAACCGGTCGACGAAGCTGGCAGGTACGAAGTCGTCATCCGCTGGGAGGGAGACGCCGCCAGATTGCCGGTGACCGTGGACGTGACGCCGCGGCGGCGACAGCGCTTCCGTCCGGCACCCGGAACGGTTTGCACGGCGGTCGCCATCGAGCTGGCGACGAACCAGGAACTGCAACGCCTCTCGGCGACGGTCGAACCGAATGGCCTTCTCAGTCTCAGGCAGGTCCGCCTGACCGCCGCGCCCGGAACCCGCCTGACAGTCATCGCGGCAAAGTAGGGCGCGTCCTGGCAGCGCCGTGGAGGGCACTACCCCACGCCATGACTCTCGCTACGCTGATCGTCCTGCAACTGGGACAGCCGACCGGGCACGTGCTCACCCCGCGCCACTTCGGCGTCAACGTCGAGTTCTTCCGGGAGTACCTGGCCGAGGGCGTCGCCACGAAGCAGGAGGACTTCGCAGCGGCGCTGCACGCCGCCGGCGTGAAGGCGCTGCGTTTCCCCGGCGGCAACCCGGCGTACTATTACCTCCCCGAGAGTCGCCAGCAAAGCATGTCACTGGCGCACGCCACCGGCCACTGGGAGTTCCGCGAGGACCAGCCGCACTCAAACGGGTTCGTCACGCTGGAACAGCTTGCGCTGTTCGCGCGGAAGTACGATTTCAAGCTGCTCTACGAACTGCCGTGCCTGTTCCACCTCGACGGCGACACGCCGCGCGCCACGACCCGCAGCAAGTTCAGCGACCGCGCCGGCAACTTCGACCGGGACCGCGTCGCCGAGGGCGTCGCCTATGGCATGGGCATTGTCCGGCGGCTCCGGCGGCTCGAGGCACCCGTCGCGCTGTGGGAGTTGGGCAACGAGGAGTTCGCCCATTGCCAGGCGGCGGACTACGCGAAAGTGACGGCGGGCTACGTTCAGGCGTTGCGGACGGAAGACCCCAAGACGCCCGTCACCGTCGTGGCGATGGGCAAAGACTGGCTGCAGACGCTCGCCCCGTTGCTGCGCGAAGCGGGCGTACTCGACGGCGTCCGGTCCTTCCAGGCACACTATCCGTTCGGCAACTGGCCGGGCCCCGGCCAGGACGGCGACAAGGGCGACGCCGCTGCGTTTGCCCTGGGCGACCTGAAGATCGAGCGCTGGCTGGCCGCGTACTCCGAGAAGCTCCCTGCGCTCGGCCTGGGCGGCACGCCGTTGTCCATCACTGAGACGACCGCCATGCACCAAGAGAACTGGGACCCGCATGCCGTCATCGGCACGCAAGGCCACGCGCTGTGCTACGCCTGGAACTGGATGACGCTGCTTGCCGATCCGCGCGTGGACTGCGCCGTCTTCCACGACTGCGCAACGCCCTTCTTCGGCATGCTTCGGCACAACGTCGGCTGGGACGCGGCCAGCCGCCACTTCCGCTGGCTCAACGCGCCCAGCCGGCCCGAGGCGCTGTCTCCGGTGTTCCCCGGCCAGTATGTTCTCTCGCCGACAGCCTGCGCCAACCGACTGCTCGCCGAGCTTGCCGGAGAGGAGTTGGTGGAGGTGAAGACGCCCACGACGCCGGAGTTCCGCGCCCTCGCTTCGCGCAACCGAGTGGTGGCCGTCAACCGGACCGACCACTCGGCGGCGATCGAGCTCCCCTTCGCCATCGGGTCAAGCGAGGCAGCCGTGGCCGAGTCGCTGTCGGCCTGCCTGCCTGGCGACTTCCGCGTGGTGCCGGTGGAGTTCGGAAATGGGGCCGGGCGTGGGCGGGCGGTGCTGCCGGCGTGGAGCGTGGCGGTGGTGAGGCGGCTGGACAAGGGGTAGCGTGGCTCCACCGGACTTGACGTCCACGCTACGTTGCAGTTAGGATGTCACACACACCGACCCCAAGGGCGGCGAGACCCGCCCCCGACGCAGGCGAAAGGACTCAACCTTGAAGACAAACCTCGTCCTACAGAAGCTTCGAGCCGGGGAAGCCGCTTACGGATACTGGGTGACCTCCGGCTCACCCCTCATCGCCGAAGCGGCGGCGCACCTCGGATACGACTTCTTGCTGTTGGACCGGCAACACGGTCACTGGGGCTTCGACGCCACAGTACAGGCGATGCAGGCAATCGGGCCGACGGACACCATGCCCGTGGCGCGGGTGCTACGCAACGACCCGGCGTTCATCAACCAAGTGCTCGACCTCGGCGCGCTGGGCGTCATCGTGCCGCTGGTGAACTCCCGGGAGGAAGCCCAACGAGCCGTGCAGGCTGCCAAGTACCCACCGGCAGGCATCCGTTCCGCCGGCGGCAGCCGGCTGATGTTGTACGGCTCGGACTACATGCAGGCCGCCAACGACGAGACCCTCGTGGCCGTGATGCTCGAGACGCGGCAAGCCGTGGAGCGCGCGGAGGAGATTCTCTCCGTGCCCGGCGTCGACGTCGGCTTCATCGGCCCCAGCGACCTCGCCTGCTCGCTCGGCGTCACCGCCTTCGCCAGCGACGAACACGAAGCTGCCTTGCAGCAGGTGCTGCAGGCCGGAAACAACGCGGGCAAGCCGGTCGGCATGCCGCTGGCGACGCCGGAACTGTGCCTCGAACGCGCCGCGCAGGGGTTCCGGTTCCTCACCTGTGGCTCCGACATGAGCTCGCTACTGGGCGACGCCACGGCGCGGCTGAAAGTGCTTCGGTCGTAGGGCAACCCGCTCCGGTCAGACCGCTCCCACAATCCGCGCCAGCGCCTTCCGCGTCGAAGTCGGCAACGCATACTGGCCGATCTCCCCGGGCGAGAGCCACTTCAGCTCGTCGTGCTCTCGCGCCTCCGGCGTGCCGGCCTGCAAGCTACCGCGGTAGACGTACAGCGTGATGTAGAAGTGCGTGTAGCGATGGACGACGGTGGCCGCGAGGTCGCCGACTTCGAGCTCCACACCCAGCTTCTCGACCAGCTCTCGGCGTAGCGCCTGGGGGTGCGGCTCCCCGGCCTTCACCTTCCCACCGGGCAGTTCCCAGAGCCCACCCAGCATTGCCGTGGTGGGTCGCTTCGCGAACAGGTAGCGCCCGTCGTGCTCAAGTGCGGCTGCCACCACCTCAAAATGCGGGATGCTCTTCTTCCCTTTCCGCAGCGGCAGCTCGCTCTGGAGTCCTCGCCTGTGCGCGTCGCAGTGCCGCCGGAGCGGGCAGTGGTCGCAATCCGGCGTCTCCGGCGCGCACACAAGAGCGCCCAGCTCCATCAGCGCCTGGTTGAAGTTGCCGGGTGTGCGAGGGGCGACCAGCCGCTCGGCGAGGAACCACAGCGCCTTCGTCAACTCCGGATCGTCCGCCTGCCGCCCAATCGCGAACACCCGCGTGAGCACCCGCCTCACGTTGCCGTCGAGCACAGGCACGGGCTGCCCGAACGCAATGCTTGCCACGGCGCCGGCGCTGTATCGCCCCAGCCCCGGAAGCTGCTGCAGCGCCTGTGCGTCTTCCGGGAACCGGCCGTCGAATTGCTCGACAACGATCTTCGCGGCGGTGTGGAGGTTGCGTGCCCTGCTGTAGTAGCCGAGCCCTTCCCACAGCTTGAGCACCTCATCCCCTGTTGCCGCCGCCAAGTCGTGGACGGTGGGGAAGGCTGCGGTGAACCGTTCGTAGTAGGGGATCACCGTCTCCACTCGCGTCTGCTGGAGCATGATCTCAGACAGCCAGACGCAGTAAGGGTCCTTCGTCCGCCGCCACGGAAGATCGCGGGCGTGGCGACGGAACCATGCCAGCAGGCTGCGCCGGAGGGCGGTCTTCTTACGGTCAACCTCGTCGAGGTGTGGCACGGGCAGGCGAACCTCTCGCACGCAGTGGTCGTCCAGGGATACACTCTCAGAGTGTCCGATTCGCGGGGCAAGAGCAAGCGCGGAAGGCGACCTCATGGACAACAAAGCAAGTCACTTGCCACACTGGGCGCTTGGGGCGCTGGTCGCGCTGGGCGCTGTCTCGCCTGGTCCCTTCGCGGCGGGGGACGCGATGCTCGCGCCGGTCCGGATCGAGTCGGGGCTTGTTGCCGGTGCGGGGTTAGGTGAGCGGAACGAGATCCACGTCTACCGGGGCGTGCCGTTCGCCGCGCCCCCGGTGGGCGCCTTCCGCTGGAAGCCGCCGCGGCCGGTGACGCCGTGGGCGGGCGTGCGCATGTGCACCGAGTTCGGGCCGTGGTGTCCCCAACCGAAGCCGATGCTCGGACGCGAGCTGGGCGGCATGAGCGAGGACTGCCTCTACCTGAATGTGTGGACGCCCGCTCGCGCTCCTACTGAACGGCTGGCGGTGATGGTCTGGATCCACGGGGGCGGGTGCACAACGGGTTCCGGGGCGATGGCAGCGTACGACGGCGAAACGCTGGCGCGACAAGGCGTTGTGGCGGTGACGATCAACTACCGACTGGGGCCGTTCGGCTTCTTCGCGCACCCGCTGCTCTCACAGGAGTCGGAGCACGGCGTCTCGGGCAACTACGGCCTGCTGGACCAGCTCGCCGCGCTCCAGTGGGTGCAGCGGAACATCGCCGCATTCGGCGGCGACCCGGACTGCGTGACGATCTTCGGCGAATCGGCGGGTGCGCTTAGCGCGTGTCGGTTGCTGGTCTCGCCGCTGGCGACGGGCCTGTTCCACCGCGCCATTGCCCAGAGCGGGGGACCGCACGGCCGGAACCGGCACTTGCGCGCAGAGTGGTACGGCATGGAGTCCATGGAGCACCTCGGCGAGCGGATCGCGCAGAAGCTCGGGTGCGACAAAGCACCAGACCCGGTCGCCGCCCTGCGCGCCAAGAGCGGTGAGGAGGTATTGGCTGCCGCTGACGCCTCACAGGGCCTGTTCGGCAAGGGCAACAAGTTCAGCCCGATCATCGACGGCTGGGTGCTGCCCGAAGACCCGGGCGACGTGTTCGACGCCGGCCGGCAGCACCGAGTGCCCTTGATTGCCGGGTCCAACGCCGATGAAGGCACGG
>PEVN01000552.1:9326-9490 GCA_002779825.1 Armatimonadetes bacterium CG06_land_8_20_14_3_00_66_21
CGACGGTCGCGCTCCTGAGGTGCTGCGCCTGTTCCCTGCGGCGCGGGATGCGGAGGTCCCGGCCGCACTCGACAAGCTGGTCACAGTCTCCTCCTTCGTCGTCCAAGCGCGGTATCTGGCGCGGTCGATGGCGAATGCCGACACCGAGGCGTTTCTCTACCATT
>PEVN01000331.1 GCA_002779825.1 Armatimonadetes bacterium CG06_land_8_20_14_3_00_66_21
TGGCGAGGTGCACAGCCAGCAGGGCTGCGCCGGTGACTGCCAGGCTGACAATCCAAGGCCGCAGCTCGGTTAGCGCGCTCTGCCCCCGGAAAGGCGAGACCTCACCCCCGGCCATCACCGGAGGCGTCCAGGTTGGCGTTACGTCTTCAGGCATATTCATATGATAGCGTGGCGTCTACCCGGCCGTTCACCGGGCAGGCGGCGACGGGACGCGCGGGCGTCAGCCGGACCACAGCAGCATTCCCAACGCGCCGCAGACGAGGACGACCAGGCCGGCGTCGTAGTTCTTGTAGAACAGCACGGTTGCCGCGCCGACTGCCAGCGCGGCTTGCTCGACATTCCCGCAGGTGGTCTGGGCGATGGACAGGGCGGCAGCGACGACCAGACCAACCACGGCTGCCCGCACACCCCACAGGAAGTTGGCTACGTACCGGTTCCCCTGGAGCCGGGATAGGTGGTTGGAGGCCGCCAAGGTCATGGCGAACGAGGGCAGGAACATGCAGATCGTCGCGAGGGTAGCCGCGAGGAAGGCCACCGGCAGGCCGCCGACCTCGCCGCCGACCTTGTAGCCCACGAACGTCGCCGTCACCAACAGCGGCCCCGGCGTCATCTGCCCCAGTGCCACGGCGTCGACAAACTCCCGCTGGGTCAACCAGCCGAACTTGTGGACGACGTCGGCTTCGAGCAGGGGCACCATCACCAGCCCGCCGCCGAACACGAAGGTGCCGATGCGCAGGCACATCAGCGACAGTTGCAGAATCTGGCTCACCGGGCGCCCCCTTCCTTCGCGCAGCCGCGGATCGCGATGCCCAGCGCGCCGGCGGCGGCGATAAGCAGGATTGGGTGCAGCTTCAGCACGGCGCCCACGCAGACGACGGCCGCAATGGCCCCCGAGCCGTAGTCCACGACGAACTTCTTCCCCAGCCGCCAAGCGGCCGCGAGAATCACGGCGACCACTGCCGGGCCGACGCCCCTGAAGAAGCCAACAACCTGCGGGACCTTCCCATAGTGCAGGTAGAGCGGGGTGATGACCAGCATCAGCAGAAACGCCGGCAGCACGATCCCGCCGGTGCTCGCCACCGCGCCCAGGACGCCGCGCAGCCGGTAGCCAATGTGCGTGGCGCAGTCGACGGCGACCGGCCCCGGCAAGATCTGACCGAGGGCGACTCCTTCGGCGAAATCCTCCGCGTCCACTTCCTTCGTCTTGTCGACCAAGAGGTTCTGCATCAGCCCCATCAGCGCCATGGGGCCGCCAAACCCGGTGGCGCCGATGCGAAGGAACCGACCCGCCAGGGTGGTCAGTTTCATCCGGCCGGCGCCTCTCCGCAGACAGGGCAGTCGGGCCGCCGATAGAGCCGGTGCTTGTTGAACGTCATGTCCTCAGTGTCGTACACCAGCAGCGTGCCCGTCAACGGCTTGCCGAAACCGGTTAGCACCTTGATGGCCTCGATGGCAGTCAGCGCTCCCAGCGAGCCGGAGTGGGCGCCTAAGACCCCGAACCCCAGCGGCTCCCACCATTCGGGCACGCCCGGCACGAAGCACTCGAGGCACGGCGTCTCCGGCGGCACGATACAGGTGAGCGTCGCCTCCATGCCGTTCATGGCGCTGTCGATCAGCGGTTTGCCCTGGCGCCAGCACTCGCGGTTGAGGACCAGGCGCTCACGGAAGTCCGGCGACGGATCGCAGACGAGGTCCACCTGCGACACCAGCTCTTCCACGTTCTCCGGTTCGGCGTTGGCGGCGTAGGCGACCACCTCCGTGTCCGGGCTGAAGCGCAGCAGCGTTTCCTTCGCCTGCGGCGCGCGCGGCTTGCCCACGCCGTCGCCACGCATGAGGATCATGCGGTTCAGGTTCGAGGGCGTCAGCGTGCCGCCGTGGGCGATGACGAGCTTGCCGACCCCCGCCGCCGCCAGCCAGAGGGCGGTCGGGCCGCCCAGACCGCCGACGCGGGTCACCAGCACCGACGACGCCTTCAGCTTCTGCTGGGCTTCTTCACCGAAGCCGGGAATCTGGATTTGCCGGCGGTACTTGTCGAGTTCCCATTCGGTCAGTTCGCGCACGTCTAAACCTCCGCTCCAGTATGGGTTGCGCCTTTGCGCACGAATCGCTGTACACCGTTGCTGCCGACGCCTTGAACGACGCATAGACCTCGCCGCCGAGGGCAAGCCGCAGCCGGTCCTCGGAAGAGTGCGTGACCTCGGCGGTCAACGAAACGCCGTCTTCCACCGTGACGCGCGTGCGGCCGCCGAGAGGGGACAGCTCGGTGATCGTTCCGCGCAGGATGTTGAGGGCGGAGCCGGCCGGCCGCTCGAGGGAAAGCGAGATGTCCCATGGGCTGCACGTCAGCAGCGCCTTGCCGTCGGCGTGGTGGGTGCTGTAGAACGTGTTGCCCGCGCAGAGGATCTCGCACAAGCCGTTATCGCCTGGGCGCGCTGTTCCAGTTAGCAGGTTCACGCCCAGGAAATCGGCCACGAACCGGTCCGCGGGCCGCGAGAGCAACTCGTGTCGGTCGCCGGTCTGGACTACCTGGCCCTGCTTCATGACGCAGAGCCTGTCGCCGAGTGTCAGCGCGTCCACGACATCGTGCGTGACGATGACGGTAGGCAGCGCCATCTCGGTGATCAGTTGACGCAGTTCGCCGCGAACGTGGCGGCGGGTGGAGGCGTCCAGCGCGGACATGGGTTCGTCCATCAGCAGCACCTTCGCGCCGCTGGCAAGGGCCACGCGCTGCTGCTGGCCGCCCGACAGTCGGTCGGGTCGGTGGCTCCCAAACTGCTCCAAGCGGACGAGCCGCAGGGCGCTCTCGGCGGCGTGCTGCGCTTCCGGCTTACTGCGGCCGCGCGCCCGGGCGCCGTACATCACATTGTGCAACACGGTCAGGTGCGGGAACAAGGCGTAGTCCTGGAAGACCATCCCCACGTGTCGCCGCTGCGGCGGGACGAACAGGCCGCGCTCCACGTCCACCAACGGCACCCCGTTCAGCGCTACCCTACCCGCGTCCGGCGTCTCCAGCCCGGCGATGATCTGCAAGGAGGTCGTCTTGCCGCAACCGGTAGACCCGACGAGCGCGACGCAGCGGCCGGCTTCGCCCTCAAAGCGGGCGTCGAGGGGGAAGTCCCTGAGCTTCTTGGATACCGCAACGGAGATCATTGGACGCCCGCCACCCCGCTCAACGCCCAGCGAGCGCCGATGAACATGACCGCCGAGAAGGCCAGCGGCATCGTCCGCGTCGTGCCGCGCATGTTGCCGGCGAACATGATCGTTGCCCCGAACTCGCCCATTGCCCGCCCCCAACACAGGATCGCGCCGGACACCAGCGCCGGCCAGCTCAGCGGGATGGTCACCCGCAGAAGCGTGGCAAAGCTCCCGGCGCCCAATGCCCGCGACGCCTCCTCAATCGACTTGGGCACATTCTGGAACCCGGCGCATGCCGCCTGCACGTGCATTGGAAAGCCCATGAAGACCTGAGCCAGCACCACGGCTGCCGTGGTGAAAGGGATCTCGATCCCCGCCAGCATCAGCACATTTCCGAGTAGCCCGCGCCGTCCGAACGCCAGCAGCAGACCGCCCCCCGCCACCACCGGTGGAAGCACCAGCGGAAGCTGCAGAATTGCGTCGATCAAGCGGCTGCCGATCACCTCCACCCGCGCCAGTGCAGACGCTGCCGGACTGCCGAACAGCACGCAGAGCAGCGTCGCCACCACGCTCGGCTTGAGGCTAAGCAGCAGCGACTCCTGAACCCACGGTTCGCCCATGGCGTGCCACACCTCCGCGGGCCGAACATTCAGCACGAGGGCAACGCACGGAAGTGCGATGAAGGCCACGGCGATGGCTGTCAACGACACTGCGACCAGCGCCAGCGGGTCAACAGGGGCGCCTCCGCAGCAACGCTTGAGGAAGGCGAGGCCGCGCTGCGCCGAGGGCGCGGGGGGACGGGGCGTTGCTGGAGACGTGGCAGGCGCAGTTGGAGACATCGGGTAGGTGGGGTCGGTGTTCCGTGTTCGCGCAGGCACTCTGCGGATGCGGTCTGGCGAATCAAACGGCTCGGACGGGTCGGTCGGCGCTGCTCTGAACTCGGGGACGGATCGCCCCCCGGCCTTCGTCAGCCGGTCACGTAGCAGGGGCAGTCGTCGCCGCACTTGCCAATGTCTTCCGGCATGGTGATGAGCCGGAGGCGCTCGACGAGCTGCTTGGTCAGGTCAACCGTCTGAGTCAGCTCCTCGCGCGTCGTCGCCCAGTTCATCGAGAACCGAATCGCTCCGTGCGCGGCGCGATCCGACAGCCCCATAGCGGTCAGCACGTGCGAGGGGTTCATGTCGCCGGCAGTACAGGCCGATCCCGTCGAGACGTAGATGCCCTTCGAACTCAAGTTCGTCGACAGCGTCATTCCGTCGCAGTACATGAACGTGGCGTTGACGCAGTTGGGCACGGTGAGGTCGGGGTGCGAATTGCAGCGGACGGCATCGAGTTCCTTGGGAAGCCGGTACAACTCCTCACGCAACTCCACCCATTTTGCCCAGTTTTGCTCCTGTTCCTCAAGGGCCAGGCGCACAGCTTCCCCAAACCCGACGATTCCCTGGACGTTTTCGGTTCCGGCCCGGAGATGATGTTCCTGAGGCCCGCCGTGAACCAGCGGCGCCAGCGCAGTGCCTTTGCGGACGTACAGCGCGCCCACGCCCTTGGGCCCGCCGAGCTTGTGGGCGGAGCAGGACAACAGGTCGCACTGGACCCGGTTCACGTCCACCGGGAGCTTGCCGAACGCCTGCACCGCGTCCACATGGAACGGGACGCCCTTCTCCCGGCAGACAGCCCCGATCTCTTCCACGGGCTGAATCGTGCCCACTTCGTTGTTGACGTACATCACCGAGACCAGACCAGTGTTCGGTCGGAACGCTGCGCGGACGGCCTCCGGATCGACTCGACCGGTGGGATCGACCGGCACGAGCGTGGCTTCGACGCCCTGAGTCTCGAGCCACTCCAGCGCGTGCACCCCAGCATGATGCTCGACTTGCGTGGAGATCACGTGGGTGCGCGCTCCCTCGGCCGCCCACACAGCCCCCTTGAGGGCCAAGTTGATCGCTTCACTGCCGCCGCCGGTAAAGAGCACCTCTTCGGGCGCTGCACCTAGGGCGCCCGCGAGGCGTTCCCGCGCCGCGCGCATCGCTCGCTTGGCGGCAAGCCCAGCCTTGTGCGTGCTGGAAGGGTTCCGGATCATGTCCGGGCCGAACTCCACGCGGCCCATCGCCTCCCAGACTTCCGGGCGAAGGGGCGTGGTGGCGTTGCTGTCGAGGTAGATGCTCATGGATTCTGTTCTCCCGCAAGTTGATTGGCGACCAGCTTCGCGAAGGCGCCCTCGAGGGGCACTTTGCCGGCGCAGGCGATGAAGTCATCGACGATGACCATCGGCGGCATCACCACGCCGTAGTCGGCGGCCTCCGGCGCGTCAGCCGGTACCTTCCGGAAGTCGATGCCGCCGGGGTGCGCCTGTTGGAGACGCCCGATCATCGCCTCGCACTTCACACATTTGGGGCACTCGTGCAGCGCCGTGATAAGAGTTATGGTGACTTGCTCTGCGCGGTCCGTGGGGAGACCTCCTGCGAACATGTAGCCATGAGCGCCAAGCGAATGGAGCCTTTCGGCTACGCCCTCAGGTTGCTCGGCACTCACTCCGCTCCGGCCTCCCGGCCCCAGTCGATCAGCAAGTGCCAGGCGAACAGCTTGTTGGCCGGATTCGAGGGATCGGGGTCGGGCAGCGGCTCGCCGTCACACTCGATGTACGCCGTCCGGATCAGCGGCGGGTTTGCCGCCGCGGGCGCCGGGACGAGCGGGTAGTCCGTCCCGGCCGTCATCCGGTACCAGGTGTTGTCCTTGAACCCGCCGAACAGCCGTGCTAATGTCTGGGCACGAGCCGCTGTCTTATCCGTCGGCGACTTGGTCTCGTCCTGCTCCAGCTTGGTGAGAAGCTTGTCCGTCTCCGACACGTCGAAGTTCACCCACCCGTAGGGCGCGAGGTAGACCTCGAGCTTGCAGTGGGAGGGCGAAGCCTTCTTCCTGTCAACCGGCTCGATCCCGTACGCGACTCGGGCTGGGACGCCCACGGCGCGGAGCAGCGCCGTGGAGAAGCCGTGGTAGTCGCTGCAGTGTCCGTGCTTGTTGCTGAGCGCGTGGAGGCTGCTGGCTTGCAGAGAGCACAGGTCGTGGCCGTAAGTCAGCGCGTCGATCACGTACAGGATGACTTTCCGGGCTTTCTCGAAGGGGCTTTGCGAATCCCCCACGATCCTCCGAGCCACCGCCTGGATCTGGTCGTTCACGACGACTTTCTGCTCGCTGCGCAGGTACCGGTCAAAGGTCGGCGGGTACTTCTTCACGACCAGGACCTTGGCGGGGTCGAGATCCCAGTGTAGCTCAGAACAGACCAGCTTGTAGTGCGGCGTGAGGATCTGCGCGCCGTTGGGCTGGTTGAACTGGAAGTACATCAGCGAGTTGCCGTAGAGCGGGTCCGGTCCCTCGGCCGTGGGGGCGGGCGTGACCGTGTAGTCGCTCACCTCCTGGCCCGGAAGGGACGGTGGGCGCACCATCCAGACCGCGGCCTTCTTCGTGTGGTACGGCGGCGTGAAGACCAGGGAGATGCTGATGTTGTAGGTAACCGGGTTGCTGGCCGTGGCCGTGTACGGTTGGTCAAGGTCCAGGGGCGGGTCCGCCGCTTGGGCGCCGAACGGGGCGACGATCAACGCGACGACCGTTACCCGCAGTGCGTGTCTGAGTGCGTTCACCGTGTATGCAGGCATGGGGAGTCCTTCGTCAGCCCCGCTGGTCCACGCGATGGCGCCCCCCATCGCCGGCGCTGTTCAGTCGGTCCGTAGGCGGCCCAGCAACTGCTCGGAGCCGACGGGCTCGCCTTCGCGGACGCAGATCTCCACCAGCGTCCCCGTCGCCGAGGCGGCGATCACGAAGGCAGCTTTGGCGGTCTCGATCTCGCAGAGGTCCTGCCCCTCCTCCACGTGGTCGCCGACTTCGGGGTACCAGAACAGCAGCATCGGCTCGCAGCCGCGCTCGTCGAACTTCTCGGCGCGGACATCAACCAGCTCCTCAGCCATCACGCGCTCCCTTCCTTCACTGCGGCTTCCAGCGCCCGCACCAAGTGTCCGGCCAGCGGCGGCTGACCGGCGGCGAGGATGAGGTCGCCTACTGCGACGGTAGGCTCGACCGCGGCGCCCAGCTCCTGCGCTTCGGCGCAGTCCAGAGGCAGAAGACGAACTCCCACCCGCCCGCCGAACCGCCGCGCCGCAGCCTCGGCGCGGCTCAGCGCAGCCAGGGCGGGTCCGCTGGGATTGCCGGGGTCAGCCAAGAACAGGCGGATGTATGCCACCACCTGCACCGGGGGGCCACCGTTGGGAACGGGCGCCTCGTCGGCGAGCGAGGGGGTAGTGCTGGTCCGCCCCGGCGGGCAGCAGCCGAGACCCTCCATGCCGGGCTGGAACAGAGCGCACTCGCTGCGCTCGCCACCCGCGGCGATACGTTCTCCGGTCTGGTGCGGCAGGACCAGCGTCTGGTAAACAAACGCACCGAGGATCCCGCCGAGGAGCGGGGCGACGATGTAGACCCACCACTCGCATCCCCGGGGACCGGGAAGGGCAATGGCGCCCCAGCCCGCGAAATAGGAGACGAGGCGCGGCGCGAAGTCACGCATTGGGTTCAGCCCGGCCTGCGTCAGTGGAGCAACGATACTGATGATGCACGCCACCACGAAGCCGATCAGGAACGGGTGGAAGTTAGTCTCCAGCGGCGCCAGCTTATTGCACTTGTCGGTGAGTGCCATGATGAAAAACAGCAACAGGGCGGTACCAACCAGCTCGCCGAAGAAGCCGCCGACGACCGAAACTTGAGACAACGCAGTGGCGTCGGTGCCGTACACCGCGGGGTTCGGGAAATACTCGCCGAACCACATCGCCGAGAGTTGGCTGCCGGGTTGTCCGCGGACGAGTTGGTGTTGGGTCTCGAAGTGCTCGCAGGTGGCGCCGAACATGCCCAGCAGCAGAAGTGAGGCCAGAATCCCGCCCACCATCTGCGCTGCCACGTACGGGCCCACTCTGCGCCACGGAAACTCATGTCCGCGGAACACGGCCATTGCCACGGATACCGCCGGGTTCAGGTGTGCGCCGCTGACAGCACCGACGGCGTAGATCGTCAGCCCGATGGCGAAGCCCCAGACCGTCGCCACCTGCCAAAGCCCCTCGTGGGCGCCGGTCAGCACCGCGACAGCGACTGACCCCGTGCCGAAAAACACCAGCAGGAACGAGCCCACCAGTTCGCCCTGCATCTGGCCGAAGAGCGAGGGCTGCCTCATGGGGCCTCACGGCCGGCGAGTTCGCCAGCTACTCTCACGATCTCGTCGGCGACCGCCACGACCGCGGGATGCGTCAGCGGCGCATGCTCCCGCGGTAGGGACGGCACGTCGAAGCCGGCCTGCTGCAGGAACTGGTCCACGCGGACAGTGGCGTGGACCTGCCCCTTCTTCTCCTCGACCAAGTGATTGGCGCACTCCTTCTCGCACGACTCGACCGCAATCACCCAGTCGTTGCGGACGAAGTCCACGTCTTCTTCGACCTCGGCGTACAGCGCGGGCGCGCAGCCAAGATGGGACTTGTCGGGCCCGAGCCGGAGATGCGCAGCATAGCACGCTTGGCGGCCGATGGTGGTCAGGTTGTCATTGATCCCCAGGCATGGTTGAAGACAGATTGCGTCTAACATCGAGGCACCTCCTTGCTGTGGTCACAGCGTGCTGACCATCTCATCGGCGATCAGCCAGTCGATCTTCTCAAGCGCCTCATCGGCAATGGCGCGGGCCACCGCCATCCCCTTCTCGCCCAGCTCCTCGCGCCGCTCGCCCGAGAGTGAGAGCTTCCCCTTCGCGATCACGTCTGCCGCGTACACGACGCCGGCGACAGGCAGGTCTTTCCCGTTGGCGAGGGTAGTGGCGCATCGCGGGCGACAGCCATCGATCAGCACCAGCGGGTACCTCCGGCAGGTGTCCAGGGCCTCCTCAACATTGCCCGTGAGCGCGCCGCTGCTGACAACCGCCACTTGGTCAGGACGGTCTCTCTCGATCATGTAGACCGCCTGACGGACGACCGTCGAGATGAGCCGGCCGATTCCGCTGCACCCTACCACTGCGACCTTGAACTCGTTGTCAGGCATGCTGACCTCCTCGGGGGGTTCTACGCGAAGATCCTCATCGTTTCTTGAATTCATCTACTGCCGGTTATTATGGCAGGAATATTCGCCATGTGTTTGGTTGGCTCTGTGTCGTCCGAGCTATTGGCTGCGTGTCGTCGGGAGGCGCCGGTCAGTTCACGAAGCGGCCGCCTGCTGGCGGTCGGCCAGGCATGTCTCCACGGCCCGCGTGAGGCTCTCCTCGCCGATCCCTTTCCCGCAACTAACCACTACGTCGCCGACGACAATGGTCGGGGAAAGGCAGACCCCCAAGTTCGCCGCCTCGTCCGAGAGGATGCTGTACTTGCCGACCCAGACCCGTCCCGGATAGTGGAGCGCGACCCGCCGTGCCGTTCTCTCCGCGCTGATGCAGCGAGAGCAGTGCATGACGGCGCCGAGTTCCTCGACGCCATAGATCAGCTTGATCTCAAGCCTGCCATCGGCCGCTCGCCCGGCAACACCATTCTCGTCGCCAGAGGCGGCCGCCGAACTGGGGCTCGCTGGCGTCTGCAGGGCACCCCGTGCCATGGCCGGCACGTTCTGGTGCGGCGCGCACTGGAGGGCGATTGAAGGAGCGCAGTGCCGGATCTCCCAGCAGGGGATCAGGTCGAGCAGGCGGCGAATGGCGGTGACGGTGAGGCCCTCGTCGTGGATCATGTCGCGGATGCAGCGCAGCCACTGCAGATCCTGCTCCGAGTACATCCGTTGCTGATTGCCGCCGACTCGAGCCGGGGCGATCAGCCGGGACTCCTCGTACCCCCTGATGGTGCGGGGGCTGAGACCCACCAACTGGGCGACGGTGTTCAGCGAGTAGTTGGGTTGACCTCTGCTCATGGCGATGAATTGGAGCCGCTAATCATGGCGGTAATAGCTGCCAGGAACCAAACAGTGTACTCCGGCTGCGGAGGGCTGTCAAGCCTGCAGACGACCCGCGTGCAACGGTTGCGGTACACTACCGTCACCTGAACGCTATGCAAGAGGGCTGCGATGGCCAATCTCGTCGAGACGCGCGAACTGACCAGACGGTTTGGCGACGTGACCGCCGTGGACCACGTCAGCTTTACCGTGGGGCCGGGCGAAGTGTTCGGCTTGCTTGGACCCAACGGCGCCGGCAAGACAACAACTGTGCGGATGCTGACGGGCTACCTCCCCCCGACCGGCGGCACGGTGGTGGTCGCTGGTCACGACCTCAGCCGGGAGCCAACCGAAGCGCGGCAGCACGCGGCGGTCGTGCCGGAGGAGGCCAACGTCTACGTTGACCTGACCATCTGGCAGAACCTCATGTTGATGGCCGAGCTGCATGGCGTTCCGCGGCAGGTTTGGGCTGAGCGCGGGCGCAAACTGCTGGCAACGTTCGACCTCGCCGACCGAACTGGCGCCAAAGGCCGCCACCTCTCCAAGGGGCTACGCCAGCGCCTGATGCTCTGCATGGCGCTGGTGACCGAACCGTCGATCCTGTTCCTCGACGAGCCTACCAGCGGGCTGGATGTGCAGAGCGCCCGGCTGATCCGCGACCTCGTGGCCGGGTTGCCCAAGCGTGGGATGGCTGTCTTCCTGACCACCCACAACATGGACGAAGCGACACAGCTCTGCGACCGGGTCGCCATCCTCAACCGCGGCAAGCTCGTCGCCATCGACACGCCGGCGGCACTGCGAGCCCGCGTCGCCTCGCGGGCCGCCGTCGAGATCACCTTCGCCGGCCCCGGACTGGTCGCCGACGAGTTGTCCGGGTTGGGCGTCGAGGCAGAGATCCAGCCGATCCCTGCCGGTCTCCGTCTCACCACCAGCGATCCGGGTCGCGTTGCCCAAGAGGTCTGCGGGCGGGCCACGGCAAAGGGCATTCGCGTCGCCTCCGTCAACACGCTGGCGCCCACGCTGGAGGACGTGTTCGTGCAGCTCACCGAGTCGGCTGGCGGGCCACCGGAAGGAGAGCGCCCATGAGCACCTGCGCTGAGCACGGCTCCCGGTGGCGTCGCCAGGTTCGGGTAGCCTTGGTCGTGGCGAAGAAGGACGTGCTGATCTACTATCTCAAGCCGCCGGTGATCGTCTTTGGCATTGTCCTCCCCGTGTTCCTGTTCCTGGCGTTCGCAGTCGGCCGCTCGGTGCCGATTGGCCAGATGGTGCCAGGCATGGTGGCCATGGCGCTGTTCTTCACCGCCTCTGCAGTAGGGCCGTTGGTGACGCCGTGGGAGCGCCAGTTCAAGACGTACGAACGCCTCGTCACCTCGCCGGCCTCCACCGAAGCGCTCCTGGGCGGCGACGTGCTGGCGGGGATGGCGTTTGGCGTGGTGCTGTCGGCCATGCCCTTGCTGTTGGGAGTCGGCGCTACCGCGGCCAATATCGCCGCCTTTGGGCCGGTCGCGTGCGGGGTGGTGCTCGGCGCGTTGACCTTCGCGTCGCTTGGCGTCCTGCTTGCGTCGCCGGCCACGGACGCTCCCTCGCAGATCCTGATGCTATCCAACCTGACCCGCCTCCCGCTCCTCTTCATCAGTGGGGTGTTCGTCCCGATCCCGCAGATGCCCGTCCTCACGCGGTGCCTCGCCCCCCTCTCACCGCTCTCCTACTGCGTCGACCTGATCCGCGTCGGCTTCGGCGAGCCGCACTACTTCCCGCTGTGGGTGGATGCGGCGGCCCTGCTCGGCTTCGCGTTCGCCTTCCTGACAGCCGCTCGGTACTGGCACCTACGGTCACGGCAGCGAGGACGGTGATCTGCGTGCTCCTGCGTTCGTAGTGAGGTACGCGGCGATAGCAGAGCAGCGTTGCCGAAGCCCGGCATTCCGTGCTCCACTACGAACCCAGCCACACTTCCGTACCCGGGCAGCGCTCGACGGGCGCCTCCCCTTCCGCCGCGACCGCGGGCGCAGCGGACCGGTCCCAAATGCGCTGCCAGCACTCGAGGCTCTGCCGGGCGCGCGGCTTGGATTCGGCGGGAGAGCTGCCGTGGAAGCTTGGCGCGATTTCGATGGTCGAGACGCCATCGAAGTTGATCTCCCGCAAGCCCCTCGCGATCTCCGCGAACGGCGCGTTGCCGAACCCCAGGTGCCCGTGATCATCGCGTTCGCCGCGGTTGTCGTGGACGTGAACTTCGAGCACGGGCAGCGGGGCGCGCGTGACGTTTCCCGGGAACCCCCATTGCTGGAAGTACGCCACCTTGCGGGCGCGCATGTTCAGGTGACCGAGGTCGAGCAGCATGCCGTACCGGTCGCACTCCAGCAGCGCACCGAGGTCGCTCCGGTAGGCATCGAGCGCCTCCTTGTCGAGCGGGAAGTCCTCGACGCCGAAGCGGATGCTCGTCCCGCGGGTAATCTCCTCGACCTCGTTCAGGAACCGCGCCATTCGCGCGCTATCGTAGAAGTGGCCGCAGGAGTTCGACGTCATCGCAGCATCCAACGTCAGAGTCAGCAACCGGTCGCCCAGCCTCTCTACGGCGGTCTCAACCTCGCCCTGGGTCATGTCGAAGTTGCCATGCATCGTCACCCGCAGAT
>PEVN01000468.1 GCA_002779825.1 Armatimonadetes bacterium CG06_land_8_20_14_3_00_66_21
CCCCGCTGACGATCGCGGACCGATCCGCCTGTTGACGCCTACGCCCGACGCCGAGGTCGGGCACAAGGTACTGCTGAAGGCGGACGTCAGGCTACCGGATCGCGGGCCGTTCGTGGTGCACTTCTTCGTAGACGAGACCGATCTCGGGCCGGCGTGCCCCGGCAAGCCGGAGAAGGAGTGGAACACAGCGGGCTGGACGCCGAAGCCATACCAGGTGAGGGCCCGGCTGTACCGGTGGGACCGAGCGGCGAAGGCGAGAGGCGAGGTCGTGAACGAGTCCCTGCCGGTGCAGGTGGTGGTGCGGGACCAAGCGCACTGAGTGATTTGATTGTGCCTGTCGAGCGAAAGGCGGCTGAGGACACCATGAAAAGAACGTCTTTGGTTGTGCTGATAACTGCTCTGGGGGCGATGGCCTGTGCAACAGCCTGGGCGGGGACGTGCGGGTGCACCGAATGCGTCGTCGATCCGTGCAACCTGCAGAACGGGTGCCCGGGCAACTGCGGCATGTCGCCGCCGACGTGCCAGACGGGTGGCTGCCCGGCTTCCCCGAGCTGTGCCCCGGGCGACTGCCCAACGGGCCAGTTGCTATGCAGTGGCTGCAATCCGGTGGGATGCTCAGGAAACTGCGGCGGGACGGGGTGCTCCGGACTGCTTTGCCTGTGCAGCGGTTCGGCTGCGTGTGCCTGCGGCAAGCAAGGCTGCCCGCCGTGTGTGCAGCATTGTCCCGAGGCGGGCAACTACTGCGCCCAACCGGGCCTGTGGGAACTATCCTGCAACGAGTGCTGCCAAGCGTACGGCTGCGTCGAAGGCTGCGCCGAGGGGGACTGTGAATGCCAGTTCGTTGGGGGCGGCGGCGGTCCATGCACCCCCGGCTACAACTGCATCTGGGGCGACCTTGGATGCGACACGGGAGGGAACCAACCGTGCATGGGTTCCCTCCCCTGCGACGGCTGTCCGCCGGAGTGCGCTGGGTGCTGGCAGGAGGACATAGCTCACCAACACCTTTGCTGGTGCAAGGAAGGCAACACCTGCAGTTGTTCCTGAGTGCGTGTAGACCGGGGCCGGCAGGCCGGAGCCTGTCTCGTGCGACGGTGGGAGGAGTGACGAGATGCGCTTGAGGCAAACCCTTCTGACGCTGTCTGTAGCCGCGCTGCCCTTCGCTCAGCGCGCTGAGGCTGAAGGTGCGGCCCGCCCCAACATCCTTAGAGCTGCAGTGCCCGACCTGTTCGACGACCCGCTGTTCGAGTCGGTGTTCAAGGCTGCTCTCGATCGGTACGCGGAAAGGGATTATGGTGGCGCAGAGAAGCAGGCGAGCCGGATCGCCTCGGAGGCGCGCGCGAGCGCGAAGGAGAGGGCGCAGGGACTGGTTCTCATGGCCATGTGCACTGCCAACCGCCGCCATGACCTGGCCCAGGCCGACGCGCTGCTCCGGCAAGCCCTCGAGCTTCTGTCCGGGCAGCCCCAAGCACAGCCCGGTATAGCTGTCACGGCCTTGTTCCTCCGCGCCGAGGTCGGGGGCCACCCGCCCGAGGAGTCCCTTGCCTTGCTCGGCGAAGCCGTGCGTCTGCGCCCTGCCGCGAAGATCAACGAGTACGCCTCCAACCTCGCCAGCAAGATTCTTGGCCGTGCGCGACAGGACGAGCGCTTGCCCACGGTCCTGGAGCCCTGGGTGCGGCGCCACCGGGGGTTGCCGGTGGCGAGTAGGAGCCTGCAGGTGCTGTTCGCGTTCTACCACAACCGGAGGTCTGCCACTGCGGCGATGGACGCCCTTTCGCAACTCCGAAGGGAGTATGGGAAGGACCCCAACGCCACCCGCTTGATAGAATCACACCTGGGCAGGGGCCAGAAGGAGCGTTGGGACCGTCTGCTCGGCGACTCCACTGCGACAGGCACGGCTGCTGGATTTTCCGGGTACTGGGCGGTGGGCGCGCGTCTCACGTGCTACCGGTACCTGGCAGAGAGCGCTCGGGCACGCTACGCACAGGACCCGGGCAAGTTCGGAACGGTTCTCCAACGGTATGAGTTGCAGGGCATCGCTCCCGGCAAGCTGGCAGTGCTGACCAGTTCCACCTCCCTGGGTGGCCATGTCTCCGTCCGCATGGGCTCCAAGCCGGCAGGCGGGAGCACCGGCACCCACGTCGTCCTGAACCTCAAGCTATGCCGCGAGGACGGTGTATGGCGAGTCGAGGCTTTGGAGCAGATGCCTTCCCGCAAGCAGTGACGGCACGTCGCCGCAGCATTTGGCACTCCCGGGCGGCCGGTCTGTGCGCAAGCCGCCGTCCAAGCGGCAGCAGATCGCGCGCACAATTCGAGCCCAAGGCACGCGGCAGGAGGTGAACCGGCCTGACTGAGGCGTGATACACCCATGCGAACCCTCGTTCACCAAGTGAGCCTGTTCGCCCTCTTCGCCCTCGGCCTGGCCGGGCTGATGGCGGCTTTGTGCCACGACGCCACCCACGGTCCCTGCTTCGCCCTCTGCTGCGGGCTGATCCCCGGTCTAACCGCCGCTCTGTTTGTCCCGACTCTGACCGCCGGCGTCTCCGCATTGGTGCGCGCCCGCGGCTGCCGGCGCCAGTCGCCAACCCTGCAATCTGAGCGCTGCAATCCGCAACCCGAGATCGCCGCGCCGCCCGGCCTCGCTTGCTGCGCCCTCGCCTCCTGGCTCGCCACCCTCTGGCTCTCAGTGGAGGTCTGCCCTCTGGTGTGCGCCCGGCTGTGCGGTCCCTGCTCCCACACCAACGCCGGCACCGTCGGCGTCTGCGCGTTCTTCTTCGGCGCCCTCGGCCTCGCGGCCGGACTGACGATCGTGGAGGCTGGGCTGCTGACCGTGTCGGCTGACAGGCGGGCGGAACCAGTTGGCAGTTGGCAGTGGACAGGAGGCAGGGGCCGGAGGCAGCCTCCCCGTCGGTCAACGGTCCACGCTGCCCGTCACCCGTCCAGTCTATCCGCAGAGCAGCCCGACACCCTTGCCGTCGGGGGGGGGGCGACAGCGCCATGACTCTCCAAGCCATTGGGAAACTCGGCAAGCGAGGAAAGTGGCTCTGTCTCTCCCTCGCGCCTGCGTTGGTCTTGGCGGCGTTGTGCCCTGCCACGAGCAGCCCCGTGCAGCGGATGAGTTCCGCCTGCGGCACGGGATCGCAGACTCCTTGCTGCTGCACCGGCAAAGCCGCGTCCGCAGGTTGCTGTGGGTCGGGTGCCGCTTCGCAACGGCAAGTCGCCAGTCGTCCTTCTGACTGTCGTTGCGGCGTTGCCCCGGCCGTGCCTCCCGCCGATCGGGCACCCGTCCTGTTCCGGTCGAATGGGCCGGCTCTGCACGCCGCTCTGCCGACCTCCTTGAGTCCGGTCAACAGGCGTCCGACGCGCCCTCGGGTGCTGGCCGAAACGCTCCCTCTGGCCGGTCCGCTCTGGGTCAGTCTGCCTCCCTCGCGTGCGCCTCCGCTACTGGGACTCCGCGACCTGGCCCTGCCCCAGCCAGACGAGCGCTTGTCGTCCCCCGGTGCTGGCGGCAGTGCTGGAGGAGGGGCCGTCGGGACACGTGGCATCTCGAAGCGCTGGCCGTCAACAGGCACGCCCCTCGCGTCTGTGGCGGACGAAGCCGCAGCAGCAGGTTCTCGGCGACTGACGCTTGACGAACGGAGCCACAGTCCATCAGACATGCTCCGCCATGTCTGTGCGACGCTACCGCGCACGGGGCGCCACAGGTCACTGGCCCCACAACCCTACTCGGAGGTACAACAATGATGCTGGTCTCTCAACAACACCGTATGGTAGTCTGTGCGGCAGCCATAGCTGCGCTTGTCCTCTCATCAAGCGGCGCGTTCTCGCAGCCGCCGGGGGGGAGTTCTGCCAATGCCAAGGACTGACCTGCATGCCAGGCATGTGCAACAAGCAGTGCCAGACTGTCGGCTGCATCTGCGGAGGCAGAGGATGCACGTGCGTCGGTCTCAGATGCAGCAACTTCCCGGCGCCCTGCAACACAGGGCCCTTCTGCCCGAACTGCGGAGTGATGGAGGGCGCCGAGGGATGCCCCAAGTGGGACCCCAACTCCATCTGCAGTCAGCCAGTGTGCGCCAACGGAACAGGCACTGGGTGCTCGATCACACCCGGTGACTGCGAGTGCGGGGGGTGGGACTGCGATGACATCTGTACCACTGGCTGGTGCAACCAGGGAGCGGGGCAACCAGATCCGTACACGCCGTGCGACGGACCGGACGACTGTGGTGACGGGATCGGCACCGGCTGCGGGCGGGACCCGTGCGCGTGCGAGGATATGTGCCCCGCAGGACTCTTTGGCAGTGAGTTCGACTGCTACGCGCAGGCTGGCTGCTGCATGGGTGCCGAGTGCCCCTGCACTGCCTGCCCGCTCAGTGCAGGGTGCACCTCGCACCAGTGCAGTGACGCGGGTTGTGACGCACCCGCCAATGACTGCACGTGCGCCGAGGAGTGCTCACTGGGCGGCGATTGGGACTGCGGTGGAGCCCCGGGTGCCTGCGAGCAAGGAGGCGGAGGAGGCGAAGGAATGCTGCTGATGCTGTCGTGCCACGACTTGTGCGGTGGCCAGTGCGGGGAGAGCTGTTGTCCAATGGGCAGCGAGTGCGCCGCCGTGGACTGCTGGTAGTAGCCGGCAGGTAGGTGACCGCCTCAACGTGTCAGACACAGCGCGGATGGAGGTTGGCACATCCGGCGAGGTGGGCAGCGTCGCTCCCCTCGCCGGACTCCATCGCTCTACCCACCCTCGGGCGCCCCCAGTGCATAAGTGGCAGCGGCCACCCGCTCGTCTCGGATGACGGCAGGAGCGCCGCCTCCTCGTCGCTCCGGGTGTCTCCTCGGCCCCGTGCGGCGGTGGGCGGGTCTTGCGAGCCCACGGTACAATGGCAGCCGCACCGGAAGCCTGCCCGAGGGCGTGCTGTTCATCTGCATTCTGCAAGAGTGAGGTTGATAGGCGATGTCAAGGTACTTCCTCCCGATAGCGAAACCAGGGAGCCTGGTGTTGGCGGTTCTGGCGGCGCTAGCTTCCGTCTCGGCCGAACCTGCTGCCAAGGAGGCGGCTGGTGGCCTGAGCCTCTTCGGCAGGCTTGTTGGGCCTGAAGGCCGGCCGGTCGTCAAGCGTTTCTACGGGATCTCTATCGCGGTGCCGCTGGGGAAGATGGTGGACCGCAAGGCAGTCCCCCCGTTCGCGTCCGTGGTTGGCCAGACCGATGCCCAGGGAGCGTTCTCGGCCGCGTTCGACATGACGGATCTCCCGCCCCGCTGTCTGGTTGTCGTGCCCAGGGCCGGGTGGGCTCGCGTAGACGTCGGGGCGGCGGCGGGTCCTGGCGCTGCGCTGGGTGAGGTGAAGCTTCGGCCGTTGGTCCCGGTCCGTGGTGTTGTCAGGCGGAGGGCGACCGGAGAACCGGTGGCTGCTCTGGCGATCGATCTGTCAGCGGCTCCGGGGGAGCCCCAAGTGCCCGTGCTCCGGGTGATCACAAAGGAGGGTATCTCCGATCCACGCGGCGTGTTCCATTACGATCTCCCCGAGGGTGACTACGGTCTTCGTCTCTTCGACGAGCGGTGGATCCTGTGCGCACCACCGACCATTCACTGCCGCGAGGGATACCCGCTCACCGAGGTGCAGGTGCAGGTGGCGCGAGCGCCGCTATTGCGCTGCACGGTATTGTCGGTGAGCGGCCGGCCAATCGCTGCCGGCACAACCGCGCAGTTCCAGGTTCTTCAGCTGGCGGCGGAGGGGCAATGCCGGACCACCTTCTCGCGAGCGCAGGTAGCACCCGAGGGGGCGGTCTCGTGGAACTCCCGGACACTGGGCAGAGCCCGAGTATGGGTGGCTGTGGCCCACGAAGGCTGTGCGCTGTCCGACGAGTTGTCCTTGGACGACGGCAAGGAGGTGGAGTGGAGGGCACGGCTGCTGCCGTGCCCTCCGGTCAGCACCTTTGAGTCGGGCTACGACGCTATCACGGTGACCGCGGCACGGATGGAGATAGACGAGACAACCGCGGCGTCCGGAAGCCGTAGCCTGCGAGTAACGTTCCCCTCCCCGCCAACGGTGTGGGAGTTGCGGGTAATCCCCGGAGAGATGTGCGTGGAGTCCGGCTGGGTGCTGGAGTTCGACTACAAGGCGAGCAGGCTCCTCCCGGTCAACGTGTACGTCTGCAAGCGGCGAGGGGGTTCTTGGCAGGAGATCGGTTTCATGTCGCCGGACGCGCCGGGCACCCCCGCGACTGTCGGCGTCATCTCGGAAGTCGTTGCCGACGGCCGCTGGCACCACGCCAGGTTCGGTCTTCACGCGGCACTGACCGCACATGGATTGCTCCCGGACGCCACTTCCACTGAGGGCTGGTTGGTCTCTTTCGCCAGCCCCCGTACCCGGGGCGGCGCGCCCCTCCAGCTTGGTGGCGACGAGGAACGGACGTTCTGGCTGGACAACGTACGACTTGGGCTCCCGGATGGATAGGTCCGCCGAGGGCTTCACCTCAGGATGCGTGTGTGGTTCTCCGGCGAGTTCCGAGGACCATTCCCGCCCCGACGGTTGGGACAGCGAGTAGCCGGACTTCTCCGGTTGGTCTGGGATTGCGCTCTGCCTGCCGGCTCAGGAGTCGCATTCCCGGACCAATCGGCAGAGACTTGCGAAGGAGAGACGATCATGAGACTCACTACTGGTTCCACAGGCGCGGCCATGTCGATGATACTGGCAGTGCTCGCTTCTACTTGCTTTGGTGAAGGGAGGGGCGGCTTGACTACGCTGTCCGGGACGGTCCGTGACAAGGCCACGAGGCGCGAGGTGGCAGGAGCGCGAGTGTTCGTGTTCCCAGCCGTGCAGGCTCCAGGCGGCCGCGTCATGAGGCTGCCACTGCGTCCGGTGGCGGGCACGTCCGACCCGGACGGCCAATTCGTCCTGCACGGCGTGCCGAGCGAGCTCTCTCAGTTGACCGTGGATGCGAAGGGCTATGTCCGGCATCGCCAGGTGCTCCGCGTGGCGTCTGGGGTCGCCCAGTCTCACGACGTCGAGTTGGTTCGCCGACCCCGGTTCACGTTTCGGTTGGTGGACCCGCTCGGTGCACCAGTTGCGTCGCGACCGTGGTGCATCGAGGTGGTGTGCCTGCAGGCGGCGGGTGAGAGGTGGGGAGGCGAGAGGTACAGCTCGGAGCAAGGCAGGACCAGCGAGGAGGGCGCGGCGACTCTGGCCGTCGGCTTCGCGGGACCTTGGCGG